>DUOS01000154.1 GCA_012838745.1 Treponema sp.
AAGTAATTCATACGTCAGTACTATTACAAGAATGTCTCCAAATGCTTGAACCGGAAACCGAACGCCCGCTAATGATAGATGGGACCTTGGGTGAGGGGGGGCATTCTGAAGCTTTTCTCGGAGCTTACCCAAACTTACGAATTATTGGCATCGATGCAGACGTACGTATCCAAGCCCGTGCTCGGGAGCGTCTTTCTCCTTTTGGTGATCGAATAATCTTTTTTCCTGGATGGTCCGATGAATTTTTTAAAGACTACCCCAAAAATGAAAAAAAACCTGATGTAATTCTTCTTGATTTAGGAATATCACTCTTTCATTATGAACAATCTGGTCGCGGTTTTAGTTTTAGGACTAATGAACCGTTAGATATGCGCCTTGACCCCAACAGTGGTTCAAGCGCCGCCGATATAGTAAATTCCGAAAACGAAAAAGATTTAGCTGATCTTATATTCAATTTTGGCGAAGAACGCTATTCACGTAGAATTGCTTCGGCCATTGTTCAAGCGCGACAAACTTCACAATTTGCTACTGCTCGTTCTCTCGCTGATTGTATTTACGGTGCAGTACCAGCAGCATATCGCCATAGACGTATACATCCTGCCACTAAAACTTTTCAAGCATTACGAATCGCAGTTAATAGTGAACTAGACCGGCTCCCCAGGCTTCTTGAATCCGCACTTTCGGTGTTAGAAGTTGGCGGTAAGTTTGGGGTTATAACCTTTCATTCTCTAGAAGATCGTATTGTAAAGAATGTTTTTAGAAATGCGAGCAAAGCCTGTATTTGTCCTCCAGAAGTGCCGATATGTAAGTGTAAGGGCAGAGTTCGTGTTGAATTGCTTACCCGAAAACCAATTAATCCCTCGGAAGAAGAGATTTTGCGCAATCCACCATCGCGCAGTGCACGGTTGCGGGTAGTACGTAAAATATCCTCTGGAGATGTACTTAAATGATAAAAAACTTGTTTGCGCTTTTCTTATCAATGACAATTCCCTTTCTTCTCTTTGGGACTGTTTGGCAATCGTATCGATATACTGTGCTTGATAGAGAAGTTTCTCGGATTGAACGTGAACAATATAATTTAATAGAAGAAAATAGACGAATTATTTCTGCAATTTCAGTTCTTTCTACCCCAGAGCGAATAGAACGAGTTGCAGTTGAAGATTTAAGAATGAGAAAAGCCGAAACAAATGAAATTATGAGGATCGCTCTTTCTGAAGGAGGCCTCGGTGGATGATTCTTCTGGCTTAATGAGCGTGCAAGAATTAGTTGTAGCGTCAAAAGGTATTGTTCTGTGTGATTTTACTCACAATGCCAGGTGTTCTTCTGTTGTTACTGACAGTAGGGCAGTACAACCTGGAGCACTTTTTATACCGCTTATTGGCGAGAAACAAGATGGTCATGTATATATTTCCTCTGCTCTTGAATCGGGTGCAAAAATTATTTTTGTAGACACAGCACATGGAGAAGGATCTGCTGGAATGTTTTCGCAACTCGCAAAACAGTATGGTGCAGCGATCATAATGGTTAAAAACACACTTTCTGCCTTACAAGATGCGGCTCGTGCGTATATACAAAAGTTTCCAACTTTAATGAAAATTGGTATTACCGGTTCAAGTGGAAAAACGACAACCAAAGAACTCTGTTTAGCAATTTTTTCTCAAAAATATCAGGTTATAGCTAATGAAGGAAATCTCAACTCAGAAACAGGCTTGCCTTTGTCAGTTTTCAGAATTCGTTCTACGGATCAGGTGGGCATCTTTGAGCTTGGTATGAACAGACGGAGAGAAATGACAGAAATAGCTCGGGTCCTTTCTCCTGAGACTGCCCTTATTACAAATGTCGGCACTGCCCATATCGGAATTCTCGGTTCACAGCAGGCAATAGCTGAGGAAAAAAAAGAAATATTTACATTTTTTTCAGATGCATCTATTGGCTTTGTTCCAGAAGATGATGAATACAAAGATTTTCTTGCTTCTAATATTCTTGGAACCATCTTAGAGTTTGGTCCAACAGCTACAAAAGGGATTGTTAGTGTTGAATCCAATGGCTTACAAGGTTGGACAATTCAATATGAAGATCAATCAATTAAGTTTCCAATGCCCGGCCCCTACAATCTCCGAAATGCCTATGCGGCTATTTCTTTAGCAAGACAATATGCTATTGAACCAGCTCTTATAAAAAAAGGTTTGGAGTCTATACGTCCTCTTTTTGGCAGGACCGAAATACTACAAGGCTCTGTAACTGCTGTTTTTGATTATTACAATGCAAATCCTGAGTCTATGCGAGAAGCCATGGATTTTTGTGATTCTCTACCTTGGGATAACGAGAAAATTTTTATTCTTGGTTCTATGTTAGAACTTGGTAGTGGAACTCTCATCGCTCATCGAGAGCTTTGCAAAATGGCAGATCGTTCGAGTGCTAATCATATTTTTCTTTTTGGAGAAGACATTATCAATGCTGGTAAAGAAATAGAGTGGGAGCACGATTCCGTATATTTTATGCAAACGATGGAAGATTTGAGCGCAAAACTTTCAGAAGTTCTTACCCCCAATGCCTTAGTTTTTATTAAAGGTTCTCGAGGGATGGCCTTGGAACGCCTTCGCCCCCTTTTAGCTCGTGGAACAGCAGGGGTGGGTCTAGCATGACGCAATCTTTGTTCCGTGTAGAAAAAAACAGTAATTCTGAACATATTGACATCTTGTATTTGTTACTCATAATTTTGTTATGTGGTATAGGATTTGTAGCCTTGTATACCGGCTCTATGGCCTATGCTGAACGACTTTTCAACGATCAATTATATTTTGTACGTCGACAAGGAATAACCCTTGGTTTGTCTCTTATCGCTTTTATTCTTTGTGCTACCGTTCGGCTTTCCTTTATCAGAAAAATTCTGCCACAACTGGTGATAATAACCCTAATTTTACTTGTTTTGCCCTTTGTCCCTTGGATTGGTATTACTAAAAACGGTGGTTCCCGCTGGATCGGCCTTGGATCATTTACTTTTCAACCATCTGAATTAGTAAAAGTAACTATTGTAATTTTTTTCGCGAATCTCTTTGATAAAAAGCATGATCGGCTCGATGAGCCCGAGATATCTATCTATCCTGCAACGATTATGACCTTTGTTATGATAGCAATTATTTATCTTCAAAATGACTTTTCTTCTGCACTGTTTATAATGTTTATCGCTCTCATTATGTTCTTTATTGCAGGAATACGCCTTCATTGGTTTGCTAAACTCTGTGTTCTCACTATCCCTTTTGTTATTCTCATGGTTTTAACCGAAGAATATCGTGTTGAACGAATTATGTCTTTTTTAAATCCACAACAAGACCCTCTTGGTGCTGGTTATCAAGTAAATGCAGCCTTAGCTGCACTCGGTGAAGGTCAATTTTGGGGACGAGGCTTAGGTAATGGTATTAAGAAATTGTATAGTATCCCCGAAGTTCAATCCGATTTTATTTTTGCTGTATGGGCCGAAGAAATGGGTTTTGTAGGGGTGATCGGATATTTTGCTGTTTTAATTGTTTTCTCGTTACGGGGATATCGTATAGCTCTTTGTGCTAAAACACGTTTTTCCTCCTTGCTTGCTTTTGGTTGTACTTCGGTTATCTTTTTACAATCATTAATGAATTGCGGTGTTGTTGTTAGAGTGTTTCCTGCAACCGGTGTCCCCTTACCCTTCTTTTCCTCCGGGGGATCGTCTTTATTGGTAACACTGTGTTTGTGCGGGCTTGTTCTAAATGTTTCTCATGAAAAAGTTGGGGAGGAATTTCAAAATGTCTGAAGTTTTTATGTTTGCTGAAGAAGAAAAAATACAGACAGCAAATTGGAAGCCGGTCGTACTTAAAGTATTAATCGCAATACTGGCAGTGTTTTTACTGGCAGAATTTGCTTTTTACCTTCTTGTTATCCCCACAACTTCCACCATTCGAATGACTATTCAGGGGTCTTCTTCCGTTGGATACGATGAAATATGTGCAATAACTGGCATTACCGGCAGAGAAAAATGGTTTTCATTTGATACTGTTAGTAATGCTGCTCGCCTTGCTTCATATCCACGGTTTGAATCAGTTAGTATAGAAAAGAAATTTCCAGATAAGATTGTTGTTACGGTAACCGAGCGGCAACCGGTTGCGATTGGTTTTGGAACTCTTAATAATAAGACAGTTCCGGTTGTTATCGATCGTAACGGGGTCGTTTTTTCTGTTGGGTTTCTTCCTGATACAAATAATCTTCCGGTTATTACTGGTATTAGGTTCGAAAATCCAGAAGCTGGAATGCGTCTCCACAATCAGCTTGTTCCTCTACTACAAGAACTTCATGAGCTTGAATCACGAAATTCCGTATTATTATCCTCTGTTTCTGAGATAAAAATTGAACCTAAGACCTACGGTGGTTACGATTTAATCATCTATCCCGTGCACATGCCGGTGCGGGTAAAAACCGATAGGTCGTTGAACGAAGATGCCTTACAGTATATGATGCTCGTGCTGGATGTCGTACAGGATCTCGAATTGGATGTTGAAGAAATAGACATTCGAGCTGGAACTGTAGCATACCGGGTAAGGGAGGATGTGCTTTGAGTGACGCCATCGTTGGACTTGATATCGGTACGAGCCGAATCCGTGCAGTTATCGGAGAAATTTCTGAAAATGGTGTTTTACAGATAACTGGCGTAGGCACAAGTCCGTCTAATGGATTACGCAAAGGCGTTGTAGTAAATATTGAGAACACCGTTCGTGCGGTATCACAGGCAGTTGAAGCTGCGGAAATGATGAGCGGTATAGAAGTATCCCGCTGCATGATTGGAATAGGTGGAACGCATATAGATGGTCTAAATTCTCGCGGCGTTGTTGCGGTAACAGGCAAGGGGCGCGATAACCGAGAAATAGGCAATAATGATATACACCGCGTAATTGATGCCGCAAAGGCTGTAGTTATTCCCATGGATCGTCAGGTCCTTCACGTTATTCCTCAGTCGTACATTGTTGATGAGCAGCGGGGTGTTAAGGATCCCAGAAACATGATTGGGGTTCGCTTAGAAGCAGAAGTCCATATAATCACTGGATCCGTTACCTCTGTTCAAAACATGGTGAATTGCGTTAACCGTGCTTCCTTAGAAGTGGATGCATACATGCTTCATTCTCTCGCCTCTGTTCAATCTGTTATGACAGAAGAAGAAAAAGAACTAGGATCTATACTTATAGATATTGGTGGTGGTACTACCGATGTTCTCGTTATGGCAGATGGAGCTCCCTTATTAACTGCAGTCCTTCCCGTTGGAGGCATTCAGGTTACGGGAGATCTTTCTATTGTAAAAGGGATATCTGTAGAAACAGCCGAACGAATAAAACTTGATACTGGGTGTTGTTGGATGCCGCTTATAGAGGAAAATGAAGAAGTCATTCTCCCTGGAGTTGGTGGCCGTCCGCCAGTTGTCATTCCTCGCTTAGAAATTTGTGAAATAATTCAGCCGCGCATGGAAGAAATATTAACAATGATACGTGACAAGATTGCTCCGGTGACTAAAAACCTGCAGCTTTCTGGAAATGTTATTCTTACCGGTGGAGGAGCTCTCATACCAGGTGTGGTAGAGCTTGCTGCAGAAGTTTTTAATACCCAGGCAGTCCGAATTGGCATTCCTGCTAACCTAGGTGGATTAACCGGAGAATACCGGAGCCCTGATTATGCAACTGTTATCGGGTTGGTATTGTCATTGTGGGAACAACATAAAAATGAGTTTAAAGACGGCACGCCTGCAGAAAAATTCGAAAAACCTGTTTTAGGAAGAATAAAGGGCTGGTTGAAAGAGTTTTTTTAACGGAAGAAAAGGAACATAAAGTCAGTCGTTTTTTCTGGGAGGGGAGAACATATGAATTTTGAAGTAGTACATCAGCAAAAAATAAATCCTGCAGTAATCAAGGTTATTGGTGCTGGTGGTGGCGGTTCAAACGCAGTTAACCGTATGATTGAATGTGGCTTGCAGAATGTTGATTTTCTTGTGGTAAACACGGATTTGCAAGCACTCAACTATTCAAATGCACCGATGAAACTATCTATTGGTTCTAAACTAACCGGAGGACTCGGCGCGGGCGGTAAACCCGAAGTTGGAGAACAGGCGGCAGTTGAAGACAAAGAAACAATTTCAAATGCGTTACGCGGTGCAGATATGGTTTTTATAACTGCTGGCATGGGCGGAGGAACCGGAACTGGTGCCGTCCCAATTATCGCGCAAATTGCACGAGAGCAAGGAGCTTTAACCGTAGGAGTGGTTACTAAACCCTTTGATTTTGAGGGTAATGTTAAACAAACACTTGCGGAAGACGGTATCGCCAAGCTTCGAGATTCGGTTGATACCCTCATTGTAATTCCCAATCAGTATTTGCTCAAACTGGTAGACAGGAAAACACCAATCAAACAGGCCTTTATTATGGCCGATGATGTTCTTCGTCAGGCTGTTCAGGGCATTTCTGATCTTATAAACGTCCCAGGGGATATTAATATCGACTTTGCAGATGTTAAAACCACCATGAAAGGCCAGGGCGATGCCATTATGGGAATTGGTACCGGAGAGGGCGATAACCGTGCTGTAGACGCAGCAACAAATGCTATAAACAATCCCTTGCTAGAAGATTCTCATATTGAAGGTGCAAACCGTATTCTTATAAATATTACTGGAAACGAAGAAATGACCCTGCTTGAAATACAGGAAATTGTTAAAATCGTTACCGCAAATGCAGATCCTTCTGCTCTTATTATTTATGGAACTGCTTTGGATAATACCTTAGACGACAAAGTTAGTGTAACGGTAATCGCAACCGGATTTATATCGTCTAAAAGCCAGCTATCGGTAGATCGTAGTTTGTTACTTGCCGCTTCTAATCGTGATAAAAAAGATTCAGGTGGAGATTTTTTATCAGGTTCAGAGTGGAAGCAGCTCAATGAACGTGCATCTAAACCTGCAACAGGACTCGGAACACGAAACAGCTCCAGCACAAGTGCTAGCGCTAGCGCTAGCGCCAGTAACAGCCCTCCGAGATCTCTTCCCACTTCCCGTGATGATTTGGATACTCCAACCATTGTACGTTTGCAGCAGCAAAAGGCAGAAAACTGAAATCTATATTAGAACGGAAATTTTATGCCTATCTTGTTACTGGTGAGGGCCAAGCTAAACTCACCGCAGTAACCTATCTCCAAACTATTTCGTTGTTTTTAGCGTGGTGCGAACAAAAGAAACTCTCCCTAGAAACCCTTACCACGCAAGATTGTGTACGCTTTGTTCTGGATCGAAGTGATTCAGGTATTACTGGAAAGACTATAGCGAAGGATGTTGCAGCACTACGTTCATTTTTCCGGTATACCATCATCGAAAAGATAAGAAATGATAATCCAGCGGAACTCATAGAGTCTCCCTCTCGAGAGAAAAATCTTCCGAGAGTTTTATCTCCTGAACAGATAGATTCCTTTCTTTCGTCTATCTCGCTCGAAAAGCCGGTGGGGGTTCGTGATCGAACCCTTTTTGAGCTTATTTATTCCTGTGGGCTTCGAGTAAGCGAAGCTGTATCCCTTTCTTTAGAGGATCTGTATCATGATGAAAAGGTTCTTCTTGTTACCGGTAAGGGAGGAAGGGAGCGAATGGTTCCCTTTGGAAGTGAAGCAGAAAAATGGCTTAGTATTTATTTGGAAACAGCTCGCCCTATATTAGTTAAAAACCGACCGGAACGTGCGGTTTTTGTTAATTACCGCGGGCAACGGATAACCCGAAAGGGAATCTGGAAACGTTTTAATGAAATAAGTATTGCATCGGGTATTACTGCGAAAATTCACACCTTACGCCATTCTTTCGCAACCCATTTGCTATCTGGTGGTGCCGATTTGCGTTCGGTTCAAGAGCTCCTTGGTCATGCTGATGTTGCTACAACACAGATATATACCCATGTAGAAGAATCCGCGCTACATGATTATCATCGTGATGTGTTTGACAATTTTGAGTCAGAAAACGATATTTGACGCATAGAGAATGTCTGGAGGAAGTATATGAAAAAAAGCAGTTTTGTTTTTGTGTCTCTTTTTCTTATTATTCTACTTGTTTCTTGTGGGCCTAATACTGCGGTTGTACGCCGTATTCAAGCCCTCGAAGAAGGGGTTGATAGTCCTACAACCATAGACGAATTACAGGAAGCTATAGGAAAGTATCAGCACCGCATAGAAGATGTACTCAATGCAGATATACGCACAGGAATATGGTATAAGATTTTAGCTACTCGATATCTTGATAATAAAATGTATGGTAAGGCTCTCGATAACTTTCGAATGGCAATTGAATATTATCCCACAAATCAAAATCTTTTTTACTATGTTGGACTGTGCTCGGGATACATGGCAAAGGCGGAGTTTGATTATGAGTTAACTGGTACCAATCGTGAACAACGTCGGTATTATGATCTTGCCGAATCTGCTTATTTACGCGCTCTTGAACTTGAACCAAGATACGTGCGGTCTTTATATGGTCTATCTGTTCTCTATGTTTTTGAACTAGGTCGTGCTCAAGACGCGCTTCCTTATCTTGAAAAAATAATGGAAATTGAAACGCGGCATATTGATGCAATGTTTGTCTATGCACGAGCCCTTTTTGAAACAGGTTCGTATGATGAATCTGTAGAAATTTATGATCGTATAAGTGAAACTACTCGAGACACGCAAACACGAGAACGTGCTCAAGAAAACAAGGCATTTGTCTTAGGTGAGGCCTATGGACAAGATTAGATTTGCCTTGGCATTATCTCATTGTACGTTTTTACGGTGCCGTGAAAAAAAGCTTCTTGCCGAAAAACTTGACAATAGTGAATCCCTTGCGGTACTTTCTATAGAAGATATTTCACAAATTGTGCGTAGACCCATTAAAACGACTGTTTGGAAACCAAATGATTTGAGAATAAAACTGGATAGAGAGCTTGAATTGATGGAACGGTACCAAATCGCAATTGTTACTGTTTTGTCATCTCATTATCCACCAGTTTTGCGGGAGCTTCATGAGCCTCCCTTTGCAGTTTTTTGGCGAGGCATACTTCCCAACCAAGAAGCACCTCTTGTTGCAATTGTGGGCACTCGTGCTCCTTCCGGGAACGGTGCTCTTTGTGCACAGCGGTTGGGCCGTGAGTTCGCAGAATATGGTATTCCTGTCGTATCTGGTTTGGCGCGTGGAATAGATGCTTTTGCTCACCGGGGAACAATTATGGCTTCGGGCGTGGCTATTGCCGTTGTTGCTTGCGGATTAGAACGTATCTATCCAAAAAGTAACAGTGTATTGGCTGGGAAAATTTTGGAACAGGGAGGATGTCTTGTTGGAGAGTATCCCCCGGGGGAAGAACCCCTTCAGTTTCATTTTCCCCAGCGCAATCGTCTTATTTCGGGGCTTTCTCGTTCTATCATTGTGGTAGAAGCTCCGGAGAAATCGGGCGCCCTTATAACCGCAGATTTTGCTCTCGAGCAGGGTCGTGATCTTTTTGTAGCTCGGGATGCACTTGACTCGAGCCGGGGAAAGGGTTCTTCTGCCTTGTATGAACAAGGCGCACCATCGCTTGACTGTGCTAAAGATGTATTGGAATCTTGGGGCCTTGCTCAGACAGACATACAAGCGATGGCCACGAGAAAACTTAAGAAAATGCCGGAACTTCGTTTTCCTGTAAAAACCGGCGGACAAAGCAATTTTGTTTTTGATAAAGGGTCTCAAGGAAAAGACCAGAAGAACTAATGAGGAGTACTGAATATGGCTTCCAAGACCACTGCTAACAATACTGTCGCGAACAACACCACAGTAAAAAAAACTGCATCGAAAAAAACTGCAGCTAAGAAAA
>DUOS01000155.1 GCA_012838745.1 Treponema sp.
CGGAAAAGAACTGCCATGACCTGCTCCCCAATATTTCTACGGCTAAAAGCCCGCAGCAGATGATGGGTGCAATGATTAAAACATACTGGGCAAAACAAGCTAATATTGATCCTGCTAAGATCTTTTCAGTTTCGGTCATGCCTTGTACTGCAAAAAAGTATGAATGTAAACGAGACGAAAGCATGAGTTCTTCTGGATTCCAAGATGTTGACTCTGTAATTACCACTCGCGAGTTTGCTCGTCTTATTCGTCTTTCAGGATTTGATTTTAACCAACTCGAAGACGAAGAAGCAGATAATCCTCTCGGACCTTATTCTGGAGCGGGAACCATCTTCGGTGCAACCGGTGGTGTTATGGAAGCTGCCCTCAGATCGGCCTATGCTGTTATTACCGGCAAGGAGCTCTCCGATATTAACTTTACACCAGCACGTGGTCTCAAGGATGTAAAGGTAGCTGCTGTCGACGTAGACGGTACAGAAGTCCGCATCGCTGTTGTTCATCAGATGGGCAACGTTGAGCCTGTTCTCAAATTAGTACGCGACGCTATTGCCGAAAAGAAAGAACCACCATTTCACTTTATAGAAGTAATGGCTTGCCGCGGTGGTTGTGTTGGCGGTGGTGGACAGCCCTATGGTGCTACCGACGAAATACGAGCAAAACGTGCTGCAGGTTTATATTCTGACGACGAAAGATCTACAGTTCGGGTTTCTCACAAGAATCCTAATATCATCAAGTTGTATGACGAATTTCTTACGAAACCTAATTCGGAGAAGGCACATAAATACCTTCATACGCATTATATCAAGCGCCCATTGTACAAGTAATTTTCATGCCGCATAGCGGTTTAAACCGGCCTCTAAAAGAGGCCGGTTTTTTTTATGCCGATGCAATCACCCGCCAAAAAAATTCACAAGCAGTGGTTATTTTCTCTACTGGAATTCTTTCATTTTTTGCATGCATGGTTCCACGCTCTTCGCTGGTAAGTTCCATAGCGGAAAACCGGAGAACGGTTTTGGAGATGCGGCAAAAATGGCGAGAGTCACTACAAGCAACCATGAGGTACGGAGAAACAATAGCATCCGGCCAAGTGGCAGCAACTGCGTCATGAACACTTTGCCAGGCAGCTCCCGAAAGATCTGCTACCGGAGATGGGTCAAATGAGTATTCAGTTTTAAGTGAAACCCTTTTTTCTCCAGCAATACGTTGCAAACGCCGCACGGCACTTTCGGCAGTATCTCCCGGTAACAGTCGCAGGTTTGCTCCCGCGCGAGCAACAGAGGGCATTATATTATACTGGCTTGAACCTTCCAAAATAGTAAAGCAACAAGTTGTCCCCATGAGAGCAGCTAGTTCTCCACCAGAGAGTCTGCATACTAATTTCAAAAGAGGTAAAAAACACCACAAGTTAGCAAACAATATACGAAAAGCAAATGACGAATGCCGCCCCAGAGTATCGAACATGAGTGCGGCTGGTGGCGTAAGACGCAGAGGAAAAGGTTTTTTTGCAATACGACCAATTGCAGCTGCAAGATCAACTACCGGCTGGTGTCGAGCGGGAGCAGAAGAATGGCCGCCCGCGGCGCGAACAGAAAATTCAATATCCAACACTCCCTTCTCGGTTATACCCACAACAGCACAAGATTTTTTTACACCGGGAAAAATATCTTTTACCACAGCACCACCCTCGTCGAGAACAAGGTCTGGTTCAATTCCTTGTTCTTCCATCCAGCTTACAATGGCTGGGGCACTTGGGCCCATAACTTCTTCATCGCCGGAAAAGGAAAGGTAGACATCTCTTTGCGGAACAAACCCTTGTTCTATTCGTTTCTCTACCGCTTCTAAAATACCGCAAACCGTTATCTTAGTATCGATCGTTCCTCGACCCCATAATACGCCGGCATCGTCAATTTCTCCAGAAAAAGGAGGCTTATCCCATTCTGAGGCATTTGCGCCAACCACATCATAGTGAGCCATGAACACGGTTGGCTTTTTCGTTGATTTTCCCTTCCAGCGATACACAATTCCCGACGGACCAACCAAGGTCTTTTCGCAATTTTTTTTAACAGCCGGATACAAAGAATCAATAAGAGCCCGAAATTCTTCAAACCGGGAAAGATCTACCGCCGCTGCATCTCGCGAAGAAACGGTTGGAATACGAATCATAGCGGCAAGATGGTTTGCTGTTTTTTTAAAATCAAAGGAAGCCGCTTCAATAAAAACAGGCTCAGCTACAGGAGGACGAAACAAAAAGGCACGCACGATAATTATTCCAAAAAACAGTGCTACCGCGCAGAGAACAATCAAAGCGATTGTCATACAATACCCCGCTTATACATAATCCGAGCAGCTGCAATTGCAATGAGCGCACTTATTGGTACTAGCACACTTACCGCGGTAGAAAGAGACGGAACACATATAAAAAGAATAATCATAGCAGCAAGTGGCGCAATGGCGATTTTCCAATTTTTGGCGATAAACACAACACCAAGTGCCCCAAAGAGAGCAGGAAGAATCATCTTAAATGCCGGCATGAGCAATTCATGTTGTAAGAGAGGAGCCATAACGCTGAATAAGGCAACGCCAGCGGCTAAAATGATCGTGGTTATAATAGAAGTAACTGCTATAGCTATAGTGGAAATTATTTCTCCTTCTTCCGATCCAGGTTGAACATTTGCATTTTGCATTGCCGAAATCGCGGCAGGAGCCTTCAAATTAGTAATATTACCGGTAACAAAAGCAAGGTAGGTACCACCAGAACCGAGCATAGGGGCATAGGTAAGAACTTCAATAGCACATACCGTCCAGTAGACAGGAGCGACAGCAAGCAAGCCGCGAAGAACGGGCATAAACCCAGGCCAAGCGCCAAAATGCAAACTAATAGCTATGGGAACAGCCAGCATAACAGCAAGAGCGGATAGCATCCACGCACGGCCCCAAGTATGAATGTTTTTTTGAAAATCTATCATTTGAGTTCTCCTCAGAATCCGGGTGGAAGTAATTCCACCGGTAGAATTTGTGCATACCACACAGCCAAGGCCATTGCTCCAAGCATGCTTAAAGGAAGAGCAAAGTTTTCTAGCCAGCGCCATTTGCACATCTTAATTAAAGCTGCGCACACTCCCATGATAAGCGCAGAGGAGATGAGCACCAAAATTGGAAGCAAACCACCCGAAACACCCATTCCTAAGAAGGCTGAAATCATACCAAGAAAAAGAGCGCTCATGAAAATTTGGCCCCAACGATTATCTTTTTTTTGAATCGAAAGAACACCTTTTTGTATTTTTTTCAAAAAAAGCGGAATGATTATTAGTGGAGAAATACAACCGAGAGTCATAACCCATGCAACCGCAGAAAAAACCTGAGTGGAACCAACAGGTTCTGTTATACTCGCCCCCAAAGACTGCATGGCCGCTGTCGCAGCAGGCAGCTCATAGGTAACAGCTCCGAGCACGCTGAGTCTAATCCAAGGCAAGGGAAGCCCTAACGCATACGAAAGAGTAATGATACCAAGCAGTATAGAAACAGACGGTAAAACAGAAAAAACTGCCGATGATACGACAGTTTTACGAATAAGCGCCCTTTCTAACCCCATTTCTCGTGCTCGAGAAACCGCCTTGGTCAAAAAGAAAACTGACTGGGAAATAACAAAAACTCCAACAAGACCACCCAGCAAGTAAAGAAAAAGTCCGTTTTGAAAACCATGCATACACAACTCCTGTATAAAGCAGTATAAGGGTCAGCCTCTAAACTGTCCACAAATACTAAAGATGTTATCCTCACTAAGTGGAATTGCTAAACTGTAACGAAAAAGATGCGAAATGTGTTATAATGTATTAATGAAAGAAGAGTCTGAAAGATTAGTTACTATTGAAACAAAACTTGCCTACGTTGAAGACACGGTCGAAAGACTAAGCACGCTTCTTATTGAGCATACGGGAGAAATTAACCGGTTAAAAGCCGAAAACAAAGCATTCCGAGCAAAAGTAGGGGAAATGATGGGCTCCATCCAAGAAACAGCCGATCAACGACCACCTCACTATTGATCTCGAAAAAGCACCACTTTTTAGGGGAAGAAACAAAAATGCCTAATATTTTGATAGTTGAAGACGATAGTTCTGTTTCTGAATTGATCAAAGAAGTTCTTGAATTAGAGAACCATTCAGTGCAAATTGCACCATCAGCAGAAAAATCCAAGGAATTACTCAGGTCTGGATCATTTGATCTTGCAATAATAGATATTATTTTGCCGGGACAAGGCGGTATGGATCTAATCCTTGAACTTCACGAACAGTTTCCTTCCCTTGGAATTATTCTGACTTCTGGAAAAATCGATATGACAAAATCAACATTTAAAGTTCTTGCTCATCAATTTGGTGTACGTTCCATCTTACCTAAACCATTTACTGTTGAAGAGCTTATAGCTTCTGTAACAAAAGCCCTTCATGGCGAAAACAACCCTGTTTAAATAGTACGTCTCAAATAAAGAGTTTTTTCATTTGCTTGCGGTATAAATCATCAAGCTTATATCTCATTATTTCCTGTTTTGCTGAAAGCTCTACACCCTGCTCAAAAGGCTTTTCTAAAAGGACAAAACGATTAATACGCTCAAAGAGTTTAAACCCATTTTTGGCATTCACCAAATTGGAGATTTCCCCTTCAAAGAGTTTTAGCACCTGAGCGTTTTCTAGTAAAGAAGAAAATGAAGCAAATTCAATCATATTTTCTTCAGCCCAAGCAATTAAATCATCTCGACTTGCTACAATAAATGCACCGAGGTACCGCTGATCCTGACCAAGCACAACGGAGGCTGCAATAAACCGTGATTCGTTTATCTTCATTTCTATGGGAGTTGGCTCTATATTTTCGCCACCCCGAAGTACGATTGTATCTTTTTTACGTCCCCTCAAAATAATTTCACCTTTTAAGGTTTTAAGACCGAGATCTCCAGTATCAAGCCAGCCATCATCAGAAAGCACTTTGGCAGTAAGATCAGGACGGCGGTAGTAGCCCGCCATTACATTCTTTCCCCGAACGAGAACAGTGCCCTTAACCCCAACAGGCAAATCGTTGCCCGATTCATCAACAATCCTAACCTCACAACAAGAAAGCGGGGTCCCAATAGTACCAAAAGAGGGATTAGTAAATGGTCGAACTGCTACAACAGGAGCAGTTTCTGTAAGACCGTATCCTTCAACAACTTTTACGCCAACAGCCCAGAAAAACTCATCAATATTTGGAGGCAAAGCACCTCCGCCAGAAACACCACCAACAAACTGTACACCCAACTTCTCTTGAATCTTCTTAAATACAAGGATGTTCCCAAGGGCTCGTAGAGGAGAAAGAAGTATCCATGGCAAGAAACAAAGAAAAGCCTCCAGCCAGCGTCTGCTCAAAGAAAAAATAGGCTTGTTACCACGAAAAGCCCGAGCACACCGAGCGTGAACAATGGCTAAATTAACAAAAAAAGCAAATAGAACGAAAGAAACCCCACCTTTTTTACGCATTGCACGAAAAATACCCTCATACACCGATTCCCAAATACGAGGTACAGAAGGCATAAGGGAAGGATTCATCAATTTGAAGTCACCTAAAAGGATACTACCCACGGGCTTTGAATAAATAATACCGCTACCGGCATTAAGAATAACATACTCGCACAAACGTTCAAAAGAATGCCAAACAGGTAATACACACAGAGAACGATCCCCAGGAGAAAGCAAAATACGAGTGGAAAGATCTGGTAGCTGGCACAAAAAATTAGAGTGGGTTAGCATAACACCCTTTGGTTCGCCGGTAGTTCCCGAAGTAAAAATAATAGTAGCTATTTCTTCTTCCCTACCTTTTTCGATCTCAGCTTCTACTTCATCAGGTCGCTTCGCGCGAAATTCCATTCCAAGAGAAATAATTTCATCAAACGAATAGACAGCAATCTTAGCAGATTTGAATTCTTCCTTGTTTGTATCGGAAAGGGTTTCATACATTATAACGGTTGATAAGTTAGGAAATGATTTACGGTTTTTAAGAACCTTTAATGCCTGAGAATTATTTTCTAAAAAAACAGTTTTGCATTCAGCAAAAGAAAGAATATAGGTAATTTCATCCTGTGTAGCATCGCTTCCCCGGGGCACATCGGCAGCACCAATTGCCATAATAGCTAAGCTAGTCTGAAACCATTCCTTGCGATTATCTGAAATAATACCGATATGATCCTTTCGCTTGTTACCGAGAGATAAAAGACCGGCTGAACAATTCACTACTTGTGAATACAACGCCGAAAAGGAAACTTCGTCGAAGCCGCCCATATCATTACGGGAGTACTGCGCAACTAACGCAGGATAGGTTTCTGCAATCCGTTTAACGAGCTTGGGTATTGTCTTATCCATAATAAACAAAATATCATGATATGTCATTTTGCGCAAGTTTATACACATTTTGTCACTATACCAAGCAGCATGATTTTCTTTAAAAAATATCCTATACTTTGTGCATGGCAGAAAAAAAACCACGAATTGGTATTACTACTGGCGATCCTGCCGGCATTGGTCCGGAAATTGTTCGTGCCGCAGTAACCCATCCTTCAGTTTTAGCTGTTTGTGAACCAGTAGTGTTTGGAATGACTGATCCAAATGATATTGCGAACAAAAATATCCCTATTGGAAAAGTAAGCGCGCTTGGTGGTGAGTTTGCCTTTAAATCAATTAAACAAGCCGTAGCAGCTGCTCAGGCTGGCTCTATAAACGCTATTGCCACGGCTCCCATCAACAAAGAAAGCCTTAAAGCTGCCGGAATTCCTCACATTGGGCATACAGAAATTCTTGCTGCATTAACCGGTACCGATGATCCTCTCACTATGTTTGAAACTCTCTCTCTGCGAGTTTTTTTCCTTTCACGGCATGTTTCACTCCGCAAAGCGTGCGACTTGGTTACTCAAGAGCGAGTATACCGCTATCTCGTACGATGCAATGCTGCAATGGAAAAACAACTCGGTATAGTAAATCCCTTAATCGCAGTAGCCGCACTAAATCCTCACGGGGGAGAATCCGGCATGTTTGGCGACGAGGAATCTTGCATCGGCCCTGCAATTATCCAAGCAACCCGTGACGGAGTGCACGCAACAGGTCCGATTAGTGCTGACTCAGTATTTCATCAAGCAAAAACCGGCAAATACGATGCCGTTTTATCGTTGTATCACGATCAAGGTCATATTGCCTGTAAAACCCTTGATTTTGAACGGACCATTTCGTTAACACTAGGGCTTCCCTTTATGCGCACCAGTGTTGATCACGGCACCGCCTTTGACATTGCAGGAAGGGGCACGGCAAGCCCCAAAAGCATGATAGAAGCTATTCTGTTAGCAGTGAAATATCGTTAAAAACAGGGAATAGGTATGAGTACCGTTTCTTTTGTTGACTCAAACAACATTTAGCGTTAGAATTCATGAATAATAATTTGGAGGATTTGTATGACAGGAATGACCATTGATCAATTTAAAGCAACACTCCCAGGAACACCAGAAGGAAATTTTTCCATATTTAGAGGGGAGCCCTTTTATCAAATAAAAAACTATGATGCTATGCCTCCTTTTTTTATGACTATCGTAAGTTCCTCTGATGTATGGAATTATCTGTGGTCTAACGGCGGCATTACCGCAGGAAGAATGAATAGTGATTATTCAGTTTTCCCCTATTACACAGCCGATAAGGTTTCCGACAACCGACATAATACCGGTGCCTATACTGCAATTCGCGTGTATCAAGACAACGAAGTATATCTTTGGGAACCATTTGTCGATTCGGCGAAAGGCTTGTGGAAAGTTCAACGCAACTTATATAAAAACGCTAATGGCTCCAAAGTCTTTTTTGAAGAAGAAAACCTAGACCTCTCACTAACTTTTCAATACGGATGGACTTCCAGCGATAAATACGGCTTAGTAAAAGAAGCCCATATTGTTGATAATGCTCCCAAGACTCGCAAAATTGAAGTCCTTGATGGGTGTAGAAATATATTACCAGCCAGTGTCTCAGCAGATCTTCAAAATGATAACAGTGTACTCTTAGATGCGTACAAAAAAACTGACGTTCTCGAAAAATCGGCTTTGGCAGTTTTTTCGCTTACCTCTATTGTTACGGATAAGGCAGAACCCAACGAAAGTTTGTATGCAAACGCAGGATGGTTTTCCTGTGACACTCCAATATACCTTTCGCCTTCATGCCCCGATTTTTTTAAAACTGGTATGCCCTTACCGAAAGTTCATGTCGTAAAGGGCGAACGCCCAGCGTTATTCACCTTAATCAGTTTGAACGCAGAACGGGTCAACCGAGAAACACAATGGTATCAGATTTTTAATACCTCACTTGATCACCCCCGCCTTCTTGCTTTAGATAAAGCCCTCTTGGATCGCCCGAACGTTGTTAAAAAGCTTGAAAGAGATATTGACGAAGGTTGCCAGCTTCTTGATGAATACATTGCAGCTGCGGATGGAGAACAAGAGACTGCAGATACTGCCGTATGCGTTCACCACAAGGCAAACGTACTGTTCAACATTATGCGAGGAGGTATCTTCGAACACAACGGCGATATCCCTGTAGCTGATTTTTTAGCGTTTGCACAGGAACGCAACCACCCAATAGCTAAAAAACTTTCCGAGCGCTTTGCCGATACCGGTGGTATGCTTCCATTCCAAGAAATGGAAGCTGTAATTCTTCGTACTGGAGACGTTCAGGCTGAACGTATTTTCCGCGAATATTTACCTCTTACCTTTTCACGGCGTCATGGTGATCCAAGCCGCCCATGGAATAGGTTCTCTATTGAAATACGAAATCCCGATGGCACAAAAAAACTCAACTACCAGGGAAACTGGAGAGATATTTTCCAAAACTGGGAAGCACTTGCTCTTTCCTATCCTCGCTACATTAAGAATATGATCTCGAAATTTCTTAATGCTATGACAGCAGACGGCTTTAATCCTTACAGGATTACCCGCGAAGGCATTGATTGGGAAATACAAGAACCTGATAACCCTTGGTCCAATATCGGATACTGGGGAGACCATCAGGTTATATATTTGACCAAACTTCTAGAAATACAATACCGCTTTGAAAAGGACGCTCTGTTGCAAAACTTGGACAGGGCATGCCATTCGACCGCCAATGTCCCCTATCGTATTAAACCGTATGCAGACATTGTAAAAAACCCTCGATCTACTATTTTCTTTGATATTGAACTTCACGAAAAAATTATGAGCAAAGTCAATGAAAAGGGATCTGATGCAAAACTTCTAGAAAATTCCCAAGGCAACGTAGCTCTCGTTTCAATGACAACAAAACTATTGACTATCCTTTCTACAAAAATGGCGAACTATGTTCCTGGAGGCGGTATTTGGCTCAATACTCAGCGCCCCGAATGGAATGACGCTAACAACGCTCTCGCTGGCTATGGGCTTTCCATGGTAACGCTGTATTATATCCGCCGTACACTCGTATTCTTGCTTAAGCTCTACAAAGAAACTGCAATTACTACATTTTCCGTTCCAGAAGAAACCGCTCGGTTTTTTCTAGACCTAGCAGAACTATACAAAACCAGTGATCCAGCATCTCTTACGAATCCTGCTTTACGAAAAAACTTTGTAGACAAAGCAGGGTTACTATTCCAAAAGCAACGCGAAGCCGTATACAAAGCAGGTAACAACGAAAAAACAATAGAAATTGACGCCTCTGCGCTCATTGCAGGATTCGAAGCATTTCTCACCCATGCAGAATCGGGAATCAGAGATAACATCCGAAAAGATGCACTGTACCATTCCTACAACACCCTTGAAATCGATACAGAGGGGGGGATGCATGTTCACAGATTAACTGAAATGCTCGAGGGTCAAGTTGCTGCCCTTTCTTCAGGAATGCTCTCTTCTCAAGAAGTGCTCAATTTGTTTACTGCACTTAAAAACGGCAAACTTTTCCGCAAAAATCAGTACTCCTATATTCTCTATCCTGAGAAAGAGCTACCACACTTTTGCGAAAAGAATACCTTATTTGCTGCCGAAGCACAAAAGATTCCATTATTGGCACGTATGCTCGAGAAAAAAGACAAGAGAATTGTACAATTGGATATAGACGGACTTTGTCATTTTAATCCCGAGTTCACAAACGCACGCGCAATTGATGCAATTTTGCAAACACTGCGTAAGGACCCCAATCTAGCCCAAGAGCTAACCGAAGCAACAGTACAGTCTATACACGACCTGTACGAAAAAACTTTTGATCATAGAAGTTTTACAGGCCGTTCAGGAACTTTTTACGCATACGAAGGTCTCGGCAGCATTTATTGGCACATGATATCTAAATTACTCCTTGCCGTTCAAGAATACTGCCAGCGTGAAACAAACGCTGATTTGCAAAAAAAACTCACTGAATGCTATTATGATGTACGCCTCGGAATCGGCTTTAATAAAACACCGCAAGAATATGGTGCATTCCCTACCGATCCATATTCACACACCCCGGCAGGACAAGGCGCAAAGCAACCGGGAATGACAGGACAAGTAAAAGAAGAAATTCTTACCCGCTGGGTTGAACTGGGGCTCAACATTGAAAACGGAATTCTTTCTTTAAGCTGCCCATTCCTTAACCCTGCAGAATTCAAGAAAGATGGAACGCTTTCCTTTACTTGGTGCGGAACGCCCTTTACTTATCGATTAGCATCAGCAGATGAATCAGAGCAAATAGAAGTTACCATGAATGGAACACCAACCGCACGGAAAGGCACAACCCTAACAGAGGCTGAATCCTCTGCACTTTTTTCGCGCAATGGTAACATTACCGCTATTAATGCCACTGTTCATGCAGGTGCAGCCTTAGTAGGTAAATGACCTTTTATTTGTTATATGGTATGCTTAATCTATGATTAAGCATTTACTTCTTGATTTAGATAACACGCTTTACCCGGCATCCGGAGGGATGGATGCCGGAATAAGCAGCCGTATGCAACAATTTGTAGCAAATTTTTTAGAAATTCCTTTGAAAGAAGCTATTGAACAACGTGCAAAAAATGTTGTTAATTATGGAACAACCCTCGAATGGCTCAAACTACAACATGGACTCAAAGATGCACAAGCATATTTCGACGCAGTCCATCCTGAAAACGAATTAGATGAATTGCAAAAAGATACCGAGCTTCGCCCCTACTTGCTTTCGCTCGAACTTCCTATGACTTTACTAACTAATGCACCCATGTCTCATGCTGCCCGGGTACTTTCATTTTTCAACATTTCCGATGTGTTTTTAGGTGTGTTTGATCTCACCTATCACGATGGAAAAGGAAAACCGCATCCAGAAAGCTTTCTAAACACCCTGCAAGCTGTGGGGAAAACAGTTAAGGAATCATTGTTTGTAGACGATCATCCTAAATATGTCCGCGGCTACAAAGCCCTGGGCGGGTCCGCAGTTATTGTTGACGAACAAAACCGACACGAAACCTTGGCGCAAAAAGAAGGATTCGGTCACATTAAGTCAATTTACGAATTAAAGGGATGGCTTACCAAGCAAAAGGCAAACCCCCGATAATTTACACCCGGTCGTTTCCGGTATATATCACTTGTTTGAGGAGACAATTATGGATTCCAATTCTTTGTACAATCGGTACCGGAATCTTTTTCCTGATCTACAGCGCTTTTCGCGTGCGGAAAATCTAATTACTGAAGAAAACGTATATCAGCAGGCAAATCCTGATATTCGAGCAATAATGGATAAGCTTTGCTCAGAAAATATGACTGACGATTCCGTCTTCCGCAATCTTGATTATGCGGAAGACTTTCTCCATCAAATCAAAAATGGAAAGCGCGGAATCATTTTAATGGAACATTATAGCAACTTCGACTTGCCGGGAATCATGTATCTACTCGAAAAATCAGGCCCAATAGGAAAAGAACTTTCCAGTAGAATTATTGCAATTGCCGGGATGAAATTAAACGAAGATAATCCGCTGGTTTCTGCCTTTGCCGAAGCCTACTCTCGCATTATCATCTATCCCAGTCGATCCCTTGCAGCAATTTCTGACCCAGAAGCCTATAAAAAAGAACAGCGCCGTAGCAGAATGATCAATCTCGCATCAATCCGGACTCTAGACCGAATTCGCAAAGAAGGAAACGCTGTTTTGGTTTTCCCTGCCGGCACCCGCTACCGACCTGGAATAAG
>DUOS01000156.1 GCA_012838745.1 Treponema sp.
TCATACCCAAGAGCAGTAATCCGTAAACTGTCGTTGTTTGGTAAGGAGAGGAGAAACTCACCAGCTTCATTGGCAATGTAAAGAGCAACTTGACTATAGCTGGCCACTGTTGCATGTGGGATGGCTGTTTGGCTTATGGTGTTTATAACAGAGCCGCTCCATTTTTTAAAAGTACTCTCTTGTGCCCTTATAGAAGTATGGTTTAGAGAGATAGCAATGATCAGGCTTAGCAGATGAATTTCTTTTCTTTTCATATGAAATATAGATCTTGGGTTAGGCAATTGCTAATTGTACTATTGAATGAAAATCAAAATTCAATCCAACTTGTAGGTCTATGAATTTGTTTTATGATTTTTTAACCATTAGAGCTCTGTATATATGTATAACATTGCGTCTTTTATGGTTTGTATTGAGTGAAACCATTGAGATATTGTTCTTTGTTCTTTACTTTGTATGCTTAGTAAAAATTTAGAATGAAATATAATGATTAAAGAGAGGTATGATCGTGATGATTTTAACTTGGTGCTTTCTACTCTTCAAGCTGAAGGCGTAGTTCTTTTGCCTGGAGTTGCTGGATGGTATTTGGGTGCATTGGCTACCAGTGATAAAGGAGTTGCCAAACTTTTATCATTGTTTCAAGAAACGAATGATTTGCAATTAGAATTGCTCTTGGACAACTCATCTAAGTTGAGTTTTTATTTGGAAGAGGTGCCGGAAGTGGCCTACGACTTGATTGAGTTGAGTGAAAAACCAATTACTCTTCTTTTAGAAGGATTTAGACGACTGTCTGAGAAGTTGCTGAATCGAAGTGAGTTGGGATTTCGTGTTGTAAATGAACCTTTTGTGTTACCGCTTTGCACTCGGCTTCGGCAGCCATTACTTGTTGCTTTGGCTGCAAAGAGTGTGAGGCGGGATGGAGTTCATTTTGAGGAAATTGATAAAAACATAATCAAACAGGTCGATTATGTTACGCTATACCGACAGGAAGCGCACGACGAGAAACTATTAGTACCAAGTATTATTCGCTTAAGCAGAAAAGGAGAAATAGAGATCATTAAAAAATAAAGAGAGGTTTATGGATTTGAAGAACGATGTATTCAATCATGTTGTCCCATTGCAAATACGATTTAACGATATTGATCGTTTGGGACATGTTAACAATGCTGTAGTGCAAGAATTTTTTGATCTTGGACGAATAACTTATTTTAATGACACATTGGGAGACCTATTGGGAAAAGAGGACCAACAGTTGGTTATTGTAAGTTACAAGACCGACTTCTATCGTCAAATAATGCCAAACGATAAGGTTGAAGTGCGCACTAAAATTCACAAGTTGGGCAATAAGAGTATTCGCATGTGGCAATGGATTGCAGTGGTGGGAGAGGATACGCCTAAGGCAATAAATGATTCTGTTCTGTCAGGTTTTTACGCAGGTACGGATAAAAGTATGGTGATTCCTGAAGAGTGGCGACACATCTTTGATGAATTTGAGAAGGGTACACTTATTCCAGATAAAGATCGATGAGTCCTGGAGGAGTGTTTAATAGTATTGTTTTTTTTTCTTTATTAATGGATAGTATAAAGTCTTCCTGAAACGGGATGAGTATCTCTTTTTCGTTGTATTCTATTTCCAGCAATGGATTATTATGAATTTCAGCAACTCTTTTTACTTTACCCAATGACCCGAAGTTTTTATCAGTCACAGAGTACCCTGATATGTTATATGTATCATTAGCTTCATCGGAGGCTTCGCCCAATTCTCTTACATCTAAATAGACATTAGAGTTTTGTAGTTTTTGAGCACCTTCAGTAGAATTGATGGTGTCAATTATAACCAGCCACTCTTGGTCGTTCTTAATCCTTAAAGATTTTAACTGAAATGGTACCAAAGCACCTTGGAGCTTAATGAAAAGATAAGATGGTTTTGGAGAATAATTCTCCCACTGGGGTAAAATTCTTAATAATATTTCCCCAGTTATTCCGTGGGGTTTGGTCAATGAGCCAATATTTATTTTTTCAGATTCAGTTTTCATAGTTGAAAAGTAAGAAGAAATTTCATTTAATAAAAACGATAAAAAAAGCCTGTCTGTATTATGCAGGCAGGCTTGTTTTTTAGAAGATAGATTCTTGATTTATTCAGCTTTTGGCTTTTCATCAGCTTTGTCAGCTTTTTTCTCTTCTGCTTTGGGAGTTTCCTCTTTTGCAGGAGCTTTAACCTCTTCCTTAGCTTTCGGTTCTTCTTTCTTTTCAGGAGTTTCGGCTTTTTTCTCTTCTACTTTAGGAGTTTCCTCTTTTGCAGGAGCTTTGACCTCTTCCTTAGCTTTCGGTTCTTCTTTCTTTTCAGGAGTTTCGGCTTTTTTCTCTTCTGCTTTGGGAGTTTCCTCTTTTGCAGGAGTTTCAACTTCTTCCTTAGCTTTTGGTTCTTCCTCTTTTGCAGGAGCTTCAGCAGCTTTTACTTCAGCAGCAAGTGTAGCATTTTTCTTAGCAATCTTCTCTGCTCTTGCCGCATTTACTTTTGTTTCGTTTTCTAAACGTTGTTGTAGAGATTGAGCTTTTTCTCCTGCTAAACTTTCTTTCTTAGCATCAATTTTCGCTTCTTTCTCTTCCATCCATTTGTTAAAACGACGATCTGCTTCTGCTTCATCAAAAGCACCTTTCTTTACACCCTCTAGCAAGTGTTTTTTCATCAATACACCTTTGTAGCTAAGGATGGCACGCGCTGTGTCCGTAGGTTGGGCACCATTGGCAAGCCA
>DUOS01000016.1 GCA_012838745.1 Treponema sp.
GAGGGTTTGCATAAAATCTTCGTCGGTTTCAGACGGGAAGCCGGTAATTATGTCGCAAGCAAGAAAAGGGTTTTCTTTTATACGCTGGAGATTCTCCGCGGCTCTGCGAACAATATCCGCAGTGTAAGGGCGGCGCATACGGGAGAGAATACGGTCGCTTCCGGATTGAATTGAAAGGTGAAAATGTGGGCATACACGTTCGTTTTCAAGCAAGGGAATAAGAGCCTCGTCTATACGATCGGGATAGAGGCTGGAAATCCGCAACCGAATTGCTTTTGTTTCTCGCAATATTCGTTCTAAAAGATCGGCAAAGTCATTGTCTTGTGATTGATATTGCGAGAGATTGACACCGGTTAGAATTACTTCATTCCATCCTGCTTGCTCAATTTCGTTGATTCTTAGTATTACTTCGTCCAAAGGCAAGGATACTGATTTTCCTCTCGCGAGTCTAATGCGGCAATATGCACAAAAGTTATTACATCCATCTTGGATCTTTATAGATGCCCGTGAATGGAAATGAAAGTTATCGGTAGAAAGGCGGAAGGGCGCTGATGTGTTTTTTTCGGTGGTAATAAAGGCATCAAGAATATTGACGATTGAAGTCTTTGTATTAGAATCAAGGTTTTTTAATATAAAGGCTGGAAGATCAGGAAGTTCGTTTTTTCGAGAGCCCGGAAAAACACGTACCATAGGATCTATATTAGCAATGGTTTGTGCTTCAACTTCGGCGTAGCATCCTGTTACGAGGACGGGCGCTTCTGGCCAAATGCGCAGTAGCAGGCGGATAAGTCTGCGTGCTTTTTGCTCTGCCTTTCCAGTTACCGTACAGGTGTTTACAATGCAGATTAGTGGAATCTCTTTTTCTGTGTGCTGGTTTCGCTGTGCCGCAGATGTACCTGATTCAACAGTGAATCCTGCAACGGAGAAGGCCTCGGCAAGTGATTCAATTTCTATTTGGTTAAGTTTGCATCCAAGCGTTTCAAAATGTATGGTTGCCATTAATTCAGTTTACGCTGTACGCGGTCTTTACCTCGGGCAGCATCTTGGAGTGAGGGATCAAGGCCTAATGCTGTACGGTAGGCTTCGAGGGAGTACCGGTATTCTTTTGCCATTTCCCGCGCATAGCCGAGCCGGCTCCACCAGCGTGCGCTCATTGTTTCCAATTGAAGAGCTGCAGAAAACGCCATATCTGCATGCCGGTATTTTGCGAGGCGCAGGTAAATTTCACCCATAAAATAATAGACGGTAGCGATTCTAGTGCCGTTGGGTGCATAAGAAATATATTCTTGAAAGAGCCGCAAGGCTCGTTGATTATTTCCAAGGTAAAAGTGTGCTTCTGCAAGAATTTCTGTAAGACGTGGGTCATATTTTGATAGTTCTCGGCCTTTAGTTGCCCAATTTGCCGCTTCTTCATATCGTTTTGCTTCCACAAGTGCCCAGCTGAGAACCACATGACTTTCGATGTTAGAAGCGTCTTCTAGAATTTCTGAAAGGCAGATATCTATTGCTTCAGAGTATCGTCCTGCTCGATATGAATTAAGGGCATCTGGCTTAGTTTGGGAAAAAACAATACAGGGAAGCAAGAGCATTAAAAAAATGAAGGGAAGAATGTGAATCCTCATAAGTACTTACCTTTGCATGGTACAAACACCGGAAAAGAAACAGCCACTGTCGAGCACTACTTCCGGAGCGGTTACGTCCCCAGTAAGTTTTCCCGAACTAAAAACATGTACAATCTGAGTTGCTGTTACATTGCCTTCAACGGTTCCCTTGATTACAACTCGGTTTGCCTTAATGTCTGCATTGACTACGGCTTCGCTATCGATGAGCAAATCGCTGGTTGCTTTGATAGTACCGCTCACGCGACCTTTTATCATAAATGGTTCAGCGAACTCGATAGATCCAGTAAAGTGAATATCTGGTGCGAGTACCGTATCATAATCCTCTTCATCTAGGTCGAGAAGATCGTTGTCTTTATTATCTACCATAAGTCTTACTGTAGCCGTGTTTGGCCGTATCGGTCAAGTCAAACACTGTCGCCAAGATTGCGGCATTCGCCGTCCCACGCTATTTTGAATTGTTCACGCATCTTTATGGCATAGGGGTTAAGTTTTTGCATATCGCTGAATAGTTCGGGTGAATCTTTTTCAACCTGCTTACAGATAGCAAGAAGCTTTCGGTACCAGAGAGTTCCTATGGGGTTTTCTTCTATTCCCATTGCGTTGAGTGTCTTGCCAACCATATGGGTTAAGGCTTGGCTAATTGCTGCCTGTTGATCGTGTTCTTCTGGAGTAATTTCGACAACCATGATTCCGTGATTCCTAAAAAAATGAGACCACTCATCATATAGTGCCGGTACCATTCTAACGGGATACATCATCAGAGGTAATCCGCTAAGGCCTTCTTTGGCAGACTCCGGGCCAAACATCGGGTGGGTGGCCATAATATCAACTGACTTTGGAAGTTTTTCTAGCATCCATCGCACAGGTTCCATCTTTACCGAACACGTATCCACCACAAGCGTCCCTGGTGAAAGAAGCGGGGCTATTCGATCGAGTATTTCTGGCATAGTGCGCATGGGCACACAAAGATAGATGACGGGGAGGGTGCATAGATAGTCGAGGTCAACTAATTCACAGGGGGGATTTTCTGGCTTAGTCCGTGTATATCCAAATACTTGGTATTCCTGTGCGAGAACCGAAGCCCAAAAGGTTCCAAAACGCCCTAGCCCGATAATTCCAACCTTGTTCATATTTGTACATTACAAAGAATCTGATTCGCTGTCAATAAATGTACGCCTTGAAGAAAACCGTTTCGGGGAGTATGCTAATTGAAACAAATAATAATAACGGAGGCTCTCTATGAGTTTTGTTTCGTCAATGATAAAAACAGCACGTGATCTTGGTAACCGATTGGTTTTGCCCGAAGGAACCGAACCGAGGACGGTTAGGGCAGCGCGGAAAATTTTGGATGAAAAAATTGCGAGCGAAGTTATCCTTCTTGGTCTTAAGGCAGACGTAGAAAAAACTGCTGCTGGAGAAAGTATTTCGCTCGAGGGAATCACCCTTGTTGATCCCACTAAATCTGCCTGGCTCGACGAGTTTTCTGCAGCTTATTTTGAAAAACGTAAGCATAAAGGTATTACCGAAGAACAGGCGCGCACGGATATGACTCATGTTCTGCGATTTGGTGCCATGATGGTAAATAAGGGCTATGCCGACTCTATCGTAGCTGGTGCGGAATACACAACTGGGGACGTGCTGCGCGCAGGGTTAACCGTAATTGGTACTGCTGCAGGAACGAAAACTGCATCGTCATGCTTTGTTATGGATGTTAAAAATGAGAAGTGGGGTGCTGGTGGGCTTTTAATTTTTTCTGATTGCGCTGTTATTCCCACACCGAGTTCGGAACAGCTTGCCGATATAGCAGTTTCCGCCGCTAAAAGCTGCCGAGACTTTTTAGGTGCGGAACCGGTTGTTTCTCTCTTGTCTTTTTCTACACGAGGATCAGGCGGCAAAGACGAGAATGTCTTGCGAGTTCAGGAAGCGGTTTCTTTACTCAAAGGTAGAAACCCTGATTTTGTATTTGACGGCGAAATGCAACTTGATACTGCACTGGTACCGTCGGTTACCGAAACAAAAGCGCCGGGAAGTCCAATTTCTGGAAAGGTAAACACCCTTGTTTTCCCAGATCTTGGTGCTGGAAATATTGGCTACAAACTTGTTCAGCGCCTTGGTGGTGCAGATGCGTACGGACCCTTTTTGCAGGGATTTGCTGCGCCTATTTCTGATCTTTCCCGTGGCTGCACTGTTGAAGATATTGTTACTACCGCAGCAGTTACTCTGGTACAGGCTGGAAAAAAGAGCTGATTTTTCGGTTAGTCCGGGGCGTGTTATAATAATTCCAAGCTCGCCTCGGCTTACCATGATGCGTCCCATGTCTAAAATCCACAAGTTTTTAACAGTGTTCATGAGCGAGGAAATGGTATATACTGTTCCTCGGTAAGAAATGGCAAAAACATGGTTCGAAACACAATTTTCTTTAGCACTCAAGGCCGGCCAGCAGCGAGACTATAAAAAAGCTATTTCGCTTTTTGAAAATCTTGCCGCTCGCGGTTATGCAGAAAATGGGGACAGTGCAACAGATGCACCGGCGCACCCAGAACTCTATCTGTATCTTTCCCGCTCTTGGCATTCCCTCGGCAAATATTCCCGTTCAATTAGTTATGCTCGCTTATATCTTAAACAGTGTCCTGATGACGGATCGGGATGGTTTTTCTTAGGGAGAACCTATCTTTCAGCAGGAATACCACATCGCGCTGTGTACGCTCTTCGCGAAAGTTTAGAAAAAAATCCTCTTTCCCTCGATGCTCGTGCACTTTTAGGAACAGCGTATCTCAAGGCACGTAAGCCAACCATAGCCCGTAAGGTTTTTGAAGAAGCCCTCGAGCAGGATCCCGATAACGACCGACTGAATCAAGGATATCGGAATGCTTTATTCATAGACGCAGTTCGCACGTATAAACGGGGAGATGCCGAAAATTCACGGCAAATGCTCACCTTTTTAATAAACAACGATGTTGATGGTGTAATTCCCCGTCTATATTTAGCACACAGTCTGCGTGAATTAGGGTTTTTACCAGAAGCCCTTGGTGAGTACGAGAATGCATCAGCTTTTTCTCCTGATGATGAGGTTCTCCCCTGGTATCAAGTTGCCGTCCTTTTGGATATGGGGCAAATGCAGGAAGCTCATGAATTAATGGCTGCCCTTGGGACACCAATGGAAGGCAATACGGTATCCCCAGAAATGGTCAGTATAACCATAATACGTACCCATCTTGAAAATGAACAATGGGCAAAAGCAGCGCAAGCTGCCCGGATCTTTATTCGTGAAAACGGATCTTCTGCTCCAGTGCACGCACTAATGGGAGAAGCGCAAAGGAATCTCGGAAACGCTCAGCCTGCAGTTAATCACTTTACCCGTGCTTTGAACTTAGATAGGGAACATCCCGAGCCACATTACGGTATTTTGTTGGTATTTAAAGCTGCTCGAGATTGGGCAGGGCTTAAAGCTGCGTTGCAACGAGCAGAACGAGCAGGGTGTGATCCAAATGTAATTGCTTATTATCGGATTCTTTGCGACGCTAATCTCGATGCTGATCCGGAACCGTTGTTGAGCGAACTCCAGGAAGAATTCCTACGCTCTGGCGCTGTTCCCGAACTCATGGAAGCGCTTGCTAAAACATATTTTCGTGTTGGTTTGCACGATCTCGCCGTGGGCTGGTATGATCGGGTAGTGCAACTTGAACCAAAAAATGAAACTGCTTGGCTCGGGTATATAGCCTGTCTTGAGCAGCTAGATTCAAGAGACGATCTTGCCAAAGCATATCAAACATACCTAGATACTTGGACTGACAATCTTGATATTCGCCGTGATTTAGTTTCTTTTCTAGAAACTGTAGAAAAGTGGGAAGATGCTGGCGATCAGCTCGAAATTATCATTGGACAATCTGGATCGCCTTCTTTAGCGCGACAGCTTGCCTTATTCCGTCGAAAGGCCGGCCAGTATCGCAAGGCTGCCATTTTATATCGGAGCATGCTTCGAGAACATCCTGAAAACCGGAATTTACTTTCTAGTCTCGTTTACTGTCTTGACCGCATGGGTGAAACCGAATCTGCTGTTAAACTTATGCAAAGTGCGAATAAGGCCTTTAAGCCTACGATCGACACGCTTCTAATTGAGGGTAGGCTGTATGTTCGCGCTAAGAACTATCAAAAAGCACTGACTTTGTTTAGAAAACTTGTTGATAAATACCCTTCTGATCCTCGTGGATGGGAAGAGGTGGCGCGCGTGTATGATTTGCAGGGAGTTGCCGAAATGGCCGAAACTTTCCGGCAACAGGCCAGAGATATTAGAATAAAAACTAAAAAAACTAAAAAATAAAACAGATATTAATTACTGGGGAATATCTTTTAAGGTTCTGAACATTACGAAGGTATCGACTAACCCAAGTTGTTTGTGATTAAACCCACCAGGTATAGTGCCTACTGTTGAAAAACCCATTTTTTTCCAAAGACGGATAGATGCTTCATTTGTTGAAATGACGTAGGAAAAAACAATGCCGCTATAGCCAGTTTTTTTTGCTTGCAATAGGCAATGTTGAGCGAGTTGTGTTCCTATTCCACGGCCCTGCTGGCCAGGTGCAACCATGAAAGAAGCGCTTGCAAGGTGTGCTCCGTGATCGGGAAACGCTGGATGTAGTTTATACATACCGAGAATCCAACCCCGATCCTCTGCCACATAGGTTTGTGCCTTAGGGGTAAACCAGTAATCCTGTATGATTTCTTCCGGAGTTGAAGAAGAAAAAACGTAATTCGTTCCCTCTTTTACAACCTCACGAAAAATATCTTTCATTGAGGTAAAGTCAGTCTGTTCTGCAGGGCGTATACTAATTTCCATACTCTTAGTATACACCCTATTAGAATCAAATAAAGAGATTAATACCGCTTTCGCTTGCGGCTTCCATGTATGCAGCTACGCCACCGATTTCTACTCCTTCGAGGAGTTCTTGCTCAGAAATACCCATAATATCCATAGACATTTGACAAGCAATCATTCTGACGCCTGCTTCCTTTGCCTGCCCGTACATTATTTCAAGCTGATCAACTTGCTTTTTTTTCATCCGGTACTTCATCATACGCGGACCGAGACCAGCAAAGTTCATTCCAGAAAGGGACAGAGCATTCATATCTCGAGGAAGCATAGTACTAAACATGCGCCCAAGCACATCTTTTTTTATGCGGGGGGCTTTACGATTGCGTAGAATAGATAGACCCCAAAATGTAAAGAACATGGTGACTTTTTTACCAGTGGCTGCGGCTCCATTCGCTAACACAAATGACGCAAGGGTTTTGTCAAAGTCGTTAGAGAATACGATGAGGGTAGCGTTTTCGGCTGTTGTTTCTTTTTTTACTAACCTCTGTCCCCCTTTTTCGATAACAGCTTCGATAGTGCCATTAGCCTTTGAAAGGGCTATAAGTTCGTTTCCTGTAAGCGTGCACCAAGAGCGCACATCTCGTGCGAAACCCGGATCAGTAGCTTTTATGGTTATCCTATCGCCGGTCGTAAGCTTATCTGCTTCTTGTTTAAGACGCATGATGGGGCCTGGGCATTGGAGACCGCAGGCATCTATGGGAACAATTGTTTCATTACCTCGTTTTCTAGGGCTTCCATCTTCGCTTGATTGAAACTTGGTCGTATCGTACAGCGCTACATTAGCTTTTTCTGGATCGACAAGGATTTCCTGTTCAAGGCTAGCCATTTTCCAAGACTTATAGCCCCCAGAAAGATTTCGTATATCAGTAAAGCCCAGTTGAATAAGGGTGCGTTCGGCTAGATAGCCACGCAGTCCCATTGCACAGAAAACAATAAGAGGTTTGCCACGAGGAATTTCTGCAACGCGGGTTCTGATTTCAATTTGCGGAATGTTATGCGCCCCAGGAATTGAACCCAAAGAATATTCTTCGGGAGTACGAGCATCAATAAGAAATGCACCAGCATCTAGTATAGCTTCAAGCTCGCTCCACGACACCAGCTTTGTGTGCTGAGACATGGAGTTTTCGGCGATAAAGCCAACCATGTTAATGGGGTCCTTGGCACTAGAATACGGTGGCGCATATGCTTGTTCGAATTCGGTGAGATCGTGAATAGTGCCATCTTTTTTTATATAGGCAGAGAGCACGTCTATGCGTTTATCAACTCCTGCAAATCCTACAGCTTGAGCACCCCAGAGTTTTCCGCTGTCTGGATGATATAGTATTTTGAGACTGAATTGTAGCGAGTCCGGATAATAGCCAGCATGACTTCCAGCGTGAGTAATTGCTTGTGAATAGGGCAGGTTCGCTTTTTTAAGTTGTTTTTCTGTTAACCCAGTAGACGCGACCGTCATTTCAAAGATTTTTGCGATGCTAGTTGCAATAGTTCCTGAATACGGGCGAGTGTCACCGAGAACAATGTTATTTGCACAGAGGCGAGCTTGTTTGTTTGCTGGCCCTGCTAGGGGGACGGTTACAGCTTTTCCAAGAAGAGGGCTGGTAAATTCAATCGCATCTCCCACAGCCCGGATTGCTGGGTCAGACGTACGAAAATACTCATCAACCTTGATAGCGCCATTTTGCGCGAGATCTAGTTTTGCGTCCCGGGCGATGGCGGTATCCGGTTTAACACCGATAGAAAGGATAACCATATCAGTTTCAACCTTGGAACCGTCGGCCAACTGCACTTCAATTATGGAACCCCTACGAACAAATGCCGCTACTCCGTTTTTCAACTTTAATGCGATACCCTGCTCGCGCATATGCTGCTGCACAATCGCTGCAAAATCGTAGTCGATAATGTTCATAACTTGTTCAAGCGCTTCTATTACCGTAACTTCAAGACCACGTTCTTTGAGATTTTCCGCCATTTCTAAACCGATAAAACCACCACCCACTACAACAGCTCGTTTTGTTCCAGGGGCGTCTATTTTTTCCTTGATAGTGTCGATATCAGTAACAGATCTAAGAGACATGATTGATGGATCATCAATGCCGGGAATGGGCGGTCGTAGAGGCATTGCACCTGGGCTGAGTATGAGTGTGTCGTAGGTTTCATCGAACTCTATGTTTTTTTCGAGATCTCGTACACGAACGGTTTTTGACTGTCTATCAATCGAAAGAACTTCGTGGCGAGTCTTAGCAGACGCGTTGAGTATTTCCCTAAAACTTTCTGGCGTCATAACAAATAAGCGCGATCGGTCTGTGATTACTCCTCCAGCGTAGTAGGGGAGCCCGCAGTTTGCGTAGCTGATATTAGCGCCGCGTTCGAACATCACAATTTCCGCTTTTTCATCAAGACGGCGCAACCTTGCAGCGACACCTGCTCCGCCAGCTACTCCGCCGACAATTACGTACTTAGCCATTAAAGTCTCCTTAAATTAAACCTCTGTGCCCATTTGGGTAAACATAAGTTCTTTCGGTAGTTCAATACCGCTTGTTTTGTATTTATTGACAACCTCTGTCCCTCGTTCTGTTAGAGAAACCGAAATATTTCTGCGATCTTCCTTAGAAATAGTGCGCGTAATAAGTTTTTTCTCTTGTAATGTGTCTAACACTCGTGATAGGCGCGAGGGTGATAGCTCCAGTTCACGAGCAATTTGGCCAGGTTCATGAATCCCACTCGTTATTGTACAGAGACTAAATGCTTCATTGAGGGTGAGTCCTGTTTTTTTACGTAGTGTTTGTTCAAAGCGCCTTAATGCGGTTTGAACACGGCGAATCGAACAAAAATCAATCATTTTTCACCTTTTCTATGCTTCAATCTGTTTAAGATGCTGTTAGCAATAGTTGCTATTAGCAAATATAGTGCACGACTAAATAAATGTCAATAAATTAATTAAAAGAAATGGTGTTTTTCGGTAAATTGTTTGTTTTAGAATTAAAAAACATCTGGAATCCCGGTAATATCTGTGGTGTATGCAGGAGAAAGAAATTTACGGCGCATAGACCAAGGACTGGTTCCCGGCAGATGTAGGGCGGTACGCATTGTGTTTTTACCATATCGCTCGTTGATAGTATCAAAACAGCGCATGAGAGCCTGTTTACCTGGCTTCGATGAATCATCTTCAAAGAGAGTCTGTTGGCTAACCACATCGTCTTCTAGGCCAAGCAGGGTAATCATAACCTTGCGATACCTAAATCCTTCTCGGTACAGGTTCCTGAGAAGCCCCAAGGCAGTGTCAAGAATATCAGGTAGGTACGACGACGGAGTTGAAAGATCGGCTGAGAGCTGATTACAATATTGAGGCCCAGTGTCATCCCAAGGATTTGTCATAAGATAGACAGATAAAAACCGTGTACGGCTATTTTGGGCTCGAAGGCGACGAACAGCTTCATGGGTGTAGGCTGCTGTTGCCTGTTCAAGTTCTACAAGGGTAGTTACCGGTTCTGCAAATGATTTAGACGAACAAATATTCTGGTTTTTTTTAGGTTCTATACGCTCATTTGCCGGGATACAGTTCAGCTCTTGCACTGTTCGCATTCCAGTTATGGTGAGGCCTTTTTTCGCCTTATGCAGTGGATAGTTTTTCAGGTCGAGAGCGGTATATATTCCTTGCCGTTCTAATGTAGATTTTTTTGAGCCACCTATCCCCCATATATCGCCGACTGGAATATTGGCAAGCTCGAGATCAATATTGATGTTTTCAGTGGAAAATACTCCGTTCCCTTTTTTTGCGAGTTTGTTGCAGACTTTAGCCAACGTTCGCGTGGGAGCAATACCTACAGATACTGGTATCCCGATTTCCCGCAAAACAGTATTACGTATATGATGGGCAATACCGTCAAAGTCGGGGCAGTTCCAGTCGGGATAGTACAAGAAACATTCGTCGATCGAATACACTTCGACATCGGGGCATAGGCGGTTGTAGACGGCGACGATACGGGCACTGATATCCGCATATAATGTATAGTTAGAACTGAAAACGGTTACATCCTTTTGTGCGCATTCTGCTGATACCTTAAACCAAGCATCGCCACGCTTGAATCCTGATGTTTTCGCTTCGGCATTGAGTGCGATGATGATGCCATCGTTATTAGAAAGAACTACAATAGGTTTTTCCGCAAGATCGGGCCGGAAAAGGCGTTCGCAGGACGCATAAAAACTATTGGCGTCAACATGTAATATCATAGTTTTCTAACGACTCCTGTTACCGTTCCAAATATTTCAGTTTCTTCAGTCAATGGATCCAAGTTTCCCGTTCCATCCGAAAACATATAGCGTTCGCCGTCGTGAACCATTTCTCGGCAAATAAATTCATTGTCTTGTCGGAACACAACAATGCAGCCAGGCACCGAAGGTTTTGACCGGTCGACAACGAGTAAGTCTTGTGGAAAAATACCCCGATTCAGGAGTTGAGTTCCCCGCATTCGCATATAAAACGTTGCAGGGGCGTTATGCACGAGCAGCGCATTAAGGTCAATTGTCGCTGATTCGTATCCTTGAGCTGGGGATGGGAAACCTGTTTCTTCTGCCATACTACATGCCCTTTTACGCGGTTGTAACTGGACATACCGCATAATAACTGATAGGCTTACAGTATAAGCAAAATGCTTACATGTCAAGGCAATAAAATAATTGAGGAAAGAAAAATGCAGACTATATCAGCGCGGTTCGGCTCAATACGCACTGGTTCGGGGCTTTCAAAACGAGCTTTTGCCGAAACACTCGGAATACATCCTATGGTGGCCGGAGATATTGAATTAGGAAAACGTGATCCTTCTCGAGATGTACTTATCCGGCTTGCACGCGTCTATTCTGTCGATATTACTTGGCTACTTACAGGAATTCCCACTGACACATGTTGTGCTGCCGATAGCCGGGAAGAATCTACTTCTTCTCAATTCACTGTTCCAATACAACTCATACAGCAGGAAGCTGCAGCTGGTCGAGGAATCGAAATCGATTCATATGCCGAAACCGCGATTATCAACGTGCCCACATCTTTTATCTCACCGTATCGGTCTGAACGAGTTAGAGCGGTATCTGTGCGGGGAGATTCCATGGTTGGAGCTGGGCTAGAAGATGGAGATTTAGTTTTTTTTACTATAGACGATTGTGAGGGTTCAGGAATCTTTGTTGTTTCCGTTGATTCAGCCTTGTTAGTAAAGCGCGTTCAGATTGACAAAGGAGATCGCCAAGTTACGCTATTAAGCGAAAACCCTCTCTATGCACCTAGAGTGCTAACTGGATCGGAGCTAGACGGATTTAAGATTGAGGGGCGCGTTCTCGCCTCACTGCATCGGCATTAGTTAGTTGCGCCGATCGCGCGTTCCCATTGCTTCTCACCAATTTTCCACTGAGAGTTCACCATCCCTGTTTTTTCATTAAAATCATAGGTAATGGTTATTGTTGCCCAGTACCAAACGCGAACTTGAAAGGGTGATTCAGGGAGCTTCCCGGTGGGGAGTTGCAATCTCGAAAGCAGGGTTTCTGCCTCGTTTCCGGCATATCCGAGAACAAAACCCAGTGTTTTTGGAAAAGGAGGATATCCCGCGAGGTTCAATGGTGGGGACAGAGGTACTGTAAGTTGTTCAAGCAGTGGGGACAGAGGCGTTACCTTTCGAATTATCCAACCAGCATCCACGGCCAGCGCACCAATTTCAAAAAGAGACGGTGTTTGTATTGTCTGGTATGGGCACAGTGGAGGAAGCGAATTGAAGGGAACTCTTTGATTCGCTGAAAGAAAATGCTGGCGAAAGACCGACTGTTCTTCACCTATCGCTGCCATGAGCGAGTCGTGAAGAAAAAAACAGGGAATGGTGACTGGGGTATTTTGCATCTTTGATATTCCCTTCACGGAAAGACTGTGGTACACTGATGGCATGAAGTATACCATGAAACCGAAAGTTCGGGAACTTGCCAGTAACCTCGTTTCGATCATCTCTACATGGAACTCCATAGAGGCGATTTGTTTAAACGAAGCAGCTGCAGAGGATACGCTTGATCCGTATTTCGCATTGATTTTGGATGTTTATGCCCACGGTGATGTACCATCGGTCTCAAAACGTCAGGCTGCGTATCCGGATCACTCTGTTTTTGAAACTTCCCCAACAGGATCTAAGGATCGGTTTATGGTTGGTTCACTACCGGTGCGTATTGAGTATAAGTCAGTTGACAGGATTGGTGAACTGACAGAGATTGCACTTAGATCAGGCTCTGATCTTTGGAAAATACGAAATAGTGGAACCTACGTTTTTTACCGGCTTGAGCATTGTAAACCCCTTTACGAAAAATCTGCTTGGTTTGACGTGACTAATACTACACTTGAAACCATCACTGACTCATTTTGGATGCAAATGCGTTCTTTTTATCAGTCAACTATGGATCACTTTTTATCAGATTTTGGAGCAGCTCTTTTACGAGATGATCCTTTTCATTATTTGGTTTCTTCTGCAAGTTTTATTAAATATGCTTGTGCGGCTCTATATATGGAAAACGGACAGTTTGAACCATCCCACCGTTGGTATTTTTCTACCATTACCGAATTAAAAACCCTCCCAAGCGACTTTGCTGGGCGGTTTGAAAGTTTCTTGCGGCCAGACATCGAGTTGCCTCCCGCTAGAAAATATGAAATTGCAAAGCTGTTGGCGACAAGCATCATAAAATTATGATTCGTTGCGATTTTACCGCATCGTTTTTTAAGCATTTTTTATTAACCTCTATTTTGTTCGCAATGGTTATGGTATCGGTTGGATGTTCGTCTGGATATTCTTCTGTTACCTGCTCTGTCCCTTCAGGCGAAACATTAGAACTACATGCTCTTTCCCCATCAGCTAAGAATGGGCAACTTGAAACCCCGCGAAGCACCGCGTGGTTCTCTTTTGATGAAAAAGCATTTACAGCGATACTTTCTCGGGACCCGTCTTTAGATTCGATTGAAATAACAGTAAAAAACGAAACCTCTGTTCCTCTATCTATATCCCTTGCTCCTGTTTTTAAAAAAGATATAACTGCTCGTGGAAAACTCGTTAAAAATCCAGAAGTTCGTACTCTTTCTCGTGTAGAACAGGTTGCCGGTACCCTCAGCATACGAATGAAAATGGTTTCTCCAGAATCGGAAAACAGTCTTATTGGTTTTGCCATAGAATGCGCGTGCGATAATCCGGGGTCAGAGGCTTATGCCGTCATAACCGATGTTCGCCTATGCTCGCAGGAAACAGGCTGGGATACTGCTCATTCATCCTATTGGGTTGGTTTTGACGCCCATGGTGGCACTCGTTCGTACGGCGAGAAAGGCCCTGTTGAGCTTCCACATAAAGGATCTGCTGTTTTTTCGTTTTTAGAGTCTACTCATGATACTAATTCACCCGCTCAACAGAATCGCTCTGTTTTTTCTACGGGGAAAACCCAGTTTGGATGGAGGTCGTCTCCTATCGTTCATACTGCTCGAGTGTATGCAGAACAATTGTCACAAATCCCTGCTACTATTACTCCTGTATCGGGGACAGAGCTTTTGTCTGGAATACGAATTGAGCCCGGTTCTCTAATCCATCGTTTAAAAGACACCAGAACGCCTATTCCTGTAGATCCAAATGCTATGATTACCTGGCCCCAGACCGCGTGGCGAAATAAAAATCGCGAGGTTTTTGCTTGGGATAGGTTTCCGTCAATATTGATATTTGATACGGCCGATTATGCTGTACAGGCCCAATACTTTAAGCGCCTCGCCTTTTTTTCTGAGAAGACTGGCTTCCGAGGGAAACTTATGCAAGATAAGGATATAGCGCATTTACATGGATATAACGCCCATGATTACGGTGCTGAAAGTCTTGCTGCGTTTTTTGATGTGGCGTTTCGAGAACACTTTCCGTTAAATTCCCAGGAAGAAGATCTTCGTGCTATTTTACTTGAACAGGGAATTATTATCCAAGGTGATGAGGGGTTTATTCCTGGAGAGGGCGCAGTTTTGTCCTTTTCACGACAGTCATCAACATCGCTTAGGTACC
>DUOS01000157.1 GCA_012838745.1 Treponema sp.
GTTGCAATTAACGCAAAATATATTCATACCAATCTCGCAATACGCGTATTAACCTCATACTTAAAAAAAACCTGCCCTGCAGTAATTGATGGAAAAATAACTATTGAAATAGCCGAATGGAACATTAATGAACCCTCCATGAAAATAGTGCGGGGTGTTTTAGAATCGGAGCCTGATCTTGTGTTGTTTTCAACATATATCTGGAACCGAGATGTGGTATTCAGTGTGCTGAGTGATATAAAAAAAGTAATTCCTTCTATTATCACAGGGGCCGGCGGTCCAGAAGTTTCGTGGACGGCTCAAGAAGATATGGAGGCCCATGAGGCTTTAGACCTTGTTATTTCTGGAGATGGTGAAATTCCTCTGTCCGAAATAGTTGCCCGAATGGATTCAGGTCAATCGCTTCATGGAATTCCTGGGCTCCATACTCGAAAAGGAAATGAAATTCTCTATTCTGGCCCTGGAGCTGTGCTCGAAAATCTCGACGCAATTCCTTTTATATATGAAGACCCTTCATTAACTTTTAATACTGATACCCATATTGTCTATTATGAATCGAGCCGAGGTTGCCCCTTTTCGTGTGCCTTCTGCCTTTCCTCTCGTGATACTCGGGTTCGCTACTATTCTTTGGGGCGAGTTTTTCATGATTTGTCTTTCTTTTTAGAGCACAAGTTTCCTCTCGTCAAATTTATTGATCGAACATTCAACCTTGATCCAAAGCGTTATCTTGCGATTTGGGAATTTATTCGTGATAATTATAATGATGTAACAACTTTTCATTTTGAAATTTCTGCTGAGATTCTTTCGGCAGCAGCTTTTTCTCTTCTAGAAACCTTGCCTCCAGGGAGTGTTCAGTTCGAAATAGGTATTCAAAGTACAAATCCTGAAACGCTTGAGGCTGTTGGGCGATCCTCCAATCCAGAAAAGCTCGCGGAAGCAATAAGAAAAATACCTTCGTCGATCCATCGTCATGTTGATCTTATTGCTGGCTTGCCTCTGGAAGGGCTAGAACGGTTTGGTGAGTCTTTTAATTTTGTCTGGCAATTTCACGCCGAAATGCTGCAACTTGGATTTCTAAAAATTCTTCCGGGGTCACCCATGGAAGCTCTTGCACGGTCGACAGAGGGATATCTGTGGTCAAGCTTTCCTCCATATGAAGTATTACAAACACCTCATATATCGTACGACGATTTGTGTGTTCTAAAAGATGTGGAGCAACTAGTTGATACGTGGTATAACAGCGGTCTTGTTCGCCATACCTTAATCAAGCTTGTTGAATTGCGAAAGGATATGTCAGCCTTTAATCTTTTTCTTGAGCTTACCGGTTTTGTGCGTTCTTGGTTTCCAGACGGGGATTTGTTTTTGCCACGGAAGCCCATAGATGTTTTTGCTTGTCTTGCAGATTTTGTTTCTACCCAACCAGGATTACTTGAATACCTCAAGTATGATTTTTTCATGAAAGGCAAGCCGGGTGCTATTCCTGAATGGCTTGATCGCCACTATTCGCGAAATTTGCATGATGACGCACTCGTTGCTAATGGTTTTCTAGATATTCAAGACAGTGGTTTTGCGCCATCCAGAAGAACCGTGTATGCTCGAACAGACTATGAAGAATTCTTTTTTGAATTAGACAAGCCACCGTCGCGTATTTTATTCGTGTATTCTAAACCCGGGAAAAAAGAAAAAACACCCGAATGCGTTATCCTGTAATATACTGTACCGGAGATGCCCATGAGACAAATTATAGCTGCACTTAGTATTTTCGCTTTTGCCTTACTGCTTCCGCTTTCTTGCGCCCGTACCCAAGAAATGACTCTTGAAGAAATTGAGTTGTTATTGGCCTCGGGAGAAAGTGAATTGCTATCAGACACGGTTGATAAGCCGTGGCAAGGAGAAGCCTTTCTTCCCGGTGTTCCTGGCGGTACATGGAATGCGTCTATTTCAGCTGATCCAAAGAGTTTTAACCTGCTCATAGCTGAACGCGATGGTTCCACTCAGGCAATCGTGGGGCACATGCACGATATGCTTCTCGATTATGATTATATTAGTCGTGAGTTCGTTCCGCATCTTGCGTCTGCAAAACTAGAAGTTCATAAAGAAACTGAAACACTCTCTATAATTTTTACTCTGCGTGATGATCTCTATTGGTCTTTTTACAATTCTGATCGGCGGGTAAAGGTGACATCGGACGATGTTGTTTTTTGGTATAATGAAATAGAAGGCGATCCCGCTTTTCAAAGTTCTTCCTATAATAGCCATTTTTTGACTATGCCCGATGGATCGGAATCTCAGGTTGTTATACGAAAGATAGACGACCTCCAGTTCGCTTTTGATTATCCACGAATAGAAGCAAATCCATTCTTGGCAAGTAACATGAGTTTTGGCCCGAAATTTCTCTACGAAAAAGCGAAGAGAGAAGGCGGGGTGCAGGGTGTTTTTGATATATTGGGCGTGAATGTCGATCCTAAAACGATTCCTTCTATGGGCCCGTGGTTTCTTACGGAGTATTCTCCAGGGCAGCGGCTTGTGTTCAAAAAAAATCCGTCGTATTGGAAAAAAGATACGAAGGGTTCAGGGCTGCCGTATCCTGATATAAAAATTGTTCAAATAATTCCAGAAGAGAATACCCAGTATCTTTTATTCAGACAGGGAAAACAAGATTCTTATGGTTTGCGGCCTGAGGATCTCGAAGATATGGTCAACGAAAAAAAGCCTGACTATACCGTATTTCAGGGTTCAGGATCTCTTGGAGCTACCTTTTGGTCCTTTAATCAAAATGCGCAAAATACTGACGAAGCATATTATGATTGGTTTACCAAGAAAGAATTTCGGCAGGCGATGAGCTGTCTTGTAAACCGCGAAAGAATGATTGCCCAAACTTTTCGCGGATTAGCGGTTCCAAAGATATCCTTTTTTGCCGAACCAAATCCTTTTTTTAACCCCAACATACGGCTCGAATATCTCTATGATGCCGATCGTGCTATTTCTCTGCTCGCTTCTATTGGAATGCGTCGGGATGCAAATGGACTCATGCGCGATGTTCAGGGTCGGTTAGTTGAATTTGATGTGACAATTCCTGCGGACAATACAACGACAAACGATCTTACATCTATCATTGTGGACGAGTGTTCTCGCATTGGCATTCGGGTGCGTATTAGAGCAACGGATTTTCAAAAAGTTGTTGAACAGCTTTCTTCTTCGTATGATTGGCAGTCGGTAATTATTGGGCTTGGTTCTAACTATTGGCCTACTCAGGGTTCGAATGTTTGGCCTACAACTGGTAACTTGCATCTGTGGTATCCGCTACAAAAAAGCCCCGCTACTGATTGGGAAGCTCGCATTGATTACCTCTATAATGAGGGGCGGTATACTATTGATTCAGAACGAGCGTGGAAAATATGGGACGAATACCAAACACTGCTTTTGGAACAATGCCCTGTTATCTATTTAGTGCGGCCGCGGATGTTTACCGCACTGCGGGATCGTTGGGATTTTACGAATGTATATTATGACAATATCGGTGGTTTGCAAATTGACCATGCGTGGTTACGGCCTTAGGGGGGCGTTATGAAAATCAAGGAGATGCTGCAATGGATTATGTATCCGCTCGGTGTATTTCGTAAGCGTTTCCCGTTGTTCTCATTTATTTTAGGGCGCATTCTCACCATGCTTGTCCTTCTTTTTGTGCTGGGGTTTGCCGTGTTTGGGCTCATGGAACTCGCCCCTGGTGATATTGTAGATCAGATTATGATACAGCAACTTATGTCTGGAGAAACTAAGGCGGGGCAAGCGGAGCAATTATTTGCAACTGAACAGCTTGACGCTACTCGTGCGGCCTTGGGCCTCGACCGGCCGTTTTACGAGCAATATTTCCGTTGGTTAAAACGGGTTGTCGTGGATCACGATTTGGGGGTGAGCCTTATCTCTCGCGCACCAGTGTCTTTTTTGATTGGAACACGGCTTGCGAATTCTGTTCTCCTTAATATGATTTCTCTTATACTGATAACTACCTGCTCCTTTGCCCTTGGGGTATGGTTTTCTACAAAGGCGGGTACTAAAACTGACATTGCAGCAACTTTTTTTGCCTTAGTTCTTCACGCCTTTCCTGGAATTCTCATGCTTATTCTCTTACAATTATTTGCGGCGTCCTCAGGCTTTTTCCCGGTGACGGGATATCCTGGCTTCCCGTTTTCCGAGAATCCCCCCCGATTTGTTTTTAGCTATGCGCACCATATTTTCCTCCCGCTTCTTGCCGCCTTCCTTGGCGGGGTGGGAGGAACGATGCGGATGATTCGTGCGACCATGCTCGATCAACTTGGTCAGCCCTATATTACGAGCCTTCGAGCACGCGGAATATCAGAGAGGAGGGTGTTTTTTAATCATGCCTTTAGGAACACTCTTAACCCCTATATCACGGGAAGCGCTAACTTATTGGCAGGGCTTTTTTCGGGATCCCTCATTTTGGAAATAATTTTTGCTTATCCGGGAATTGGCCGACTCATGTATGAAGCGGTAACACAGGAAGATATAAATCTTGTACTTGCGAATCTCATGTTTATTTCATCTCTAGTTCTTGTGGGAATGGTTCTTGCCGATATCATTCTAGCCCTAGTTGATCCTAGAATACGGTACGGTAAAGAATGAAAAAGTTTACACAGTTCCTGTCAAAAAGACCTCTTGCCTTTGTTTCTGTACTGTTGCTAATTGTTTTATATTTAGCGATGGTTTTTGCCGAGTTTATTGCTCCGTACCATGCTACAAAATCTTTTTCTGACATGACCTATCACCCACCAAACTTGCGCATAACAATGCAGGGGCTACAAGCGCAAGAAGCACGGGTTATTAATTCAATGACATGGAAATATGCACGGGTTCAGGGGTTGTATCACCCCGTTGGATTTTTTGTAAAAGGGCAAACTTATAAACTCTTTGGAGTAATTGCATCGGACCGTCATCTGATAGGTACAAAAAGCGGGGACTATCCTCTCTTTGTTTTTGGAGCAGACAACTTAGGCCGAGATCTTTTTTCTCGTATAATACATGGTAGCCGAATTTCCCTTACCATTGGTTTTATTGCAACGGCAATTTCTCTGTCTCTCGCAATTCTCTTTGGAGGGTTAGCAGGATATTATGGCGGTATGGTTGATTGGGCCATCATGCGATTTTCTGAGTTTTTCATGTTGATTCCGGGACTCTATCTCATCTTGTTTTTACGATCACTTCTTTCTGGTTCAATGGATTCCGGGCAGTCCTATATGGTAATTACCGTGATTCTTTCGCTTGTGGGATGGCCGGGTTCAGCGCGAACGGTTCGCGGTCTCGTTCATTCAATAAAGCGGGAAGACTTTGTGCTCAATGCCCGTCTCGAAGGGATTCCTTCTGTTTTAATAATTTTTGCCCATATCATTCCGCAAATTGCAAGTTTGCTTATTGTAAGTATTGCTCTGAGCGTTCCTGGTTTTATCATGAGTGAAACGACTCTTTCCTATCTTGGTCTTGGAATTGTTGACCCTGCCGTGAGCTGGGGGTCACTCATAAAACGTGATATTTCGACCTTGTCGAATTTACGAAATTATCCTTGGCTTCTCTCACCGGTTTGGTTGCTTCTTTCGGTTACGCTTGCCTTTAATTTCTTTGGTGATATGCTTCGCGATTTTTTTGATCCCTATCATGCAATTTTCCCTCGCGTACGCGATCTCTTTTTTCCAAAGAAATTTGCAGACGATCACGATGCATCGTTTCTCGAAATTAAAGATTTTCATGCGGAGTTTCCCGTTGGTGGAAAAAAAGAAGCCGTTCGTGTTCAGGCGGTTCGTGGGGTTTCCTTCTCTCTTTCCCGCGGTGAGATTTTGGGGATTGTAGGAGAGAGCGGTTCGGGCAAGAGTGTTACAACTGCTGCAATTCCTGGCCTTCTACCTCCCCATGCAATTGTCTCTGGATCTATCTTGTATGAGGGCCGTGAGTTATTACACCTTCCTGTTGAGGAACTTCGTGTGTATCGCGGAAAAAAAATTGGAATGATTTTTCAAGAACCTGGCCGTTCTTTCGATCCTCTGCAAAACATTGAGAAAGTATTTTTAGAGACATTTAGAAACTCAAATCCCACGTGTACTCGCAAAGATGCTCGTATTCTTACTATCAACCTTTTGGAAGAAGTGGGCCTTGATAAAGTTGAGTCTCGGCTAAGCAACTTTCCCCATCAGTTTTCCGGTGGGCAGCTACAACGTATTGGGATTGCTCTCGCCCTTGCTCAGGGGTGTGATCTCCTGATAGCCGATGAGCCGACTACTGCTCTTGATGTTACGATCCAAGCACAAATTGTAGCCTTGTTAAAGAAAATTAGAGATGACAGAAAAATTACGATTATCTTTATTAGTCATGATATTGATTTAGTTGCAGGAATTTCTGATCGCATTTTGATTCTCTATGGCGGGCTCGTTA
>DUOS01000158.1 GCA_012838745.1 Treponema sp.
AGTTCTGCGTCCGGATCAGCAGCCTTGGCCATATCAAAAGCATCCACGATGTATGAACCATCACCATAGGCTTTATACCACGGAGAGTTTTCGCGATGAACAGATTTCCATTCACTAGGATCCCAATCGTCTTTGATCGCTTCATTTACTACATCCCAACAGTACACATCGGCTTTATACCGATCCACTACCGCATTAATATGTGCTTCCATCTTAGCTTTCGAAAAAGCCTTTTTATCAGCCGCGGTTCCGCTGTTCGTAAACATCCATTCACCCGTCTGGTTATGCCACACCAAAACGTGACCACGAAGCTTCATAGTGTGTTCTCGCGCATACTTTGCGATTTTGTCTGCTGGATCCCATGTAAATTCACCTTCGGTAGGCTGAATCACCCCTGGCTTCATACAATTTTCTGCCACAAGAGAGTTAAATTCAGAAAGAATTGTGTGAGAATATCTGTCGAAACTATCATACCCATACTCTCCTGCAGAAACAGCTGCTCCTATGGGAAAGTAACTCTCGTAGGTCGTTTTTAATGGTAATTTTGAAGGTTCTTTTGGTTCAGCAGGAGAAGAACATCCAGCGAAATAGATGAGCATACTTACCAGTGCGCAGGAAACAAACAAAAGGCTCCCCTTTTTTGTGTATAAGTCCATATATACTCCTTAAATTATATTACGCATTATAATCCATTCTGTGCTATTCTGCTATAAGAGAGTATAAATCTGTTAATTATTATGAGACTTCGGAGAAAATTATGAAAAACAACGTCTCGGCATTAGGCCGTATTGATGAAAAAAGTGGAAGGCCAAAGTTTTTGCAAGTTGCAGACCGCATTAGAGAATTGATCGACGGCAAGCAATTGCAAATTGGCGATCGATTACCGTCTGTTAATCAAATTATAAAGCATTTTTCTATTTCACGGGATACTGCAGTTAAGGCATACAAACGATTAAAGGATATAGGTATTATTGAATCCAGTCCAAACAAAGCCTATTTTGTATCTAACACTTTTTTACATGATAAGCTCAAACATGTTTTGTTGCTCACTGATAGCAATACCCCTTACAAAGAGCAGATTTATTATGGAATTATTGATAACCTACCAAAAGATTTCTATATAGACGTAATTTCTCATAACGACAACTTTGAAATACTTAAGATGGTGTATGAAACATTTCGCGCCAAAGGAAACTGTGTTTATTTTTTGATTATACCCACAGCCTCTCAAAGCCTAGAAACTAAATATTTTCAATTCATAAATCCGGGAAATATTTTGTTTTTGGACCGTCCTGTTCCTGGAGTTCCACACCCCGCAATCTTTCAAGATTTTTCAAATGGATTCTACACAGCTCTTACTACAGAAAGCCAAATCCTAAAAAAATATAAGCATATAATTTTTCTAACAAAACATTTTACAAATCAACTTATAGAAATGATGAAAACAAGCCTAATGCGTTTTGCCGATTCAGCACAAATACCCTTTTCGCATCAACATACACTTTTTAGTGAAAAGGAAATCCAGAATAAAATAGAACCGAAAGAAGGAGAGTTATATATTATCTTAGACGATATACTTTTAATTGAAACAATAAAATCCTGCAAAAATCGGAATCTAGAAATAGGGAACCAGATAGGAATAATTATAATAAATGACGGTCCTTTCTATGACCAACTCCCAACCACTATAAGTGTACTCTCAACTGATTTTTATCAAATGGGCGCCAAGGCCGCAGCCTTTGTAACAGACGGGCTGGTTGAAAACAAACTTATTCCAACGAAGCTAATCGTTAGAGAATCTCTATAACAAAAACTATTGCTCGTTGGTTTCTGCAAAAACATTTTCCAAAACTGAAAGAGCAAAGGTTGATTCCATAGCTCTTATAGAAAGTGTTACGAGGCCACTCGCTACTTCTTTACGCACAATACAAACATTAGCTCCAGGAATAAGACCCTCTCTGCGGTAATACGCAAAAGTATTTTTATCTCCGTCTATACGCACTATTCGAGCAGTAGCCCCCTCGGCAAAAGAAGCTAAAGGTGTGTCCTGTAATGTATATTTCTGTTGTCTTTTTCCGGGAATGGGATCACCATGAGGATCGCGAGCCGGATATCCAAGGTAGGAGTCAATAATATCTATAAGACGTTCAGAAGCAGCGTGTTCGAGAAGCTCAGCTTCCTCATGAACATCGGCCCAATCCAAATCCAGAGTATCAACAAGAAATGTTTCTAAAATCCGGTGTCGCCGTAGCACTCGCAAACCATAGCAAGCCCCTTCATCGGTAAGGGCACACCCCTGATGTGGCTCGTATTTGAGATATCCTTCCCGTTCAAGTTTTTTTAACATTACCGTAACTGTTCCCGAAGTTACACCGAGAATACCCGCAAGCTCTCCTGTTCCAATTCGTTTTCGTTCAGGTACAGCGAGGGCTTTAACTATGGCTTTGAGATAGTTCTCTCTCGCATACGCAGCCATCATTGACATGAATTATTCCTCTTTATCAGTCTTTTCTATTTTTCGATTACTTCTCGAGCTTTGTTCCGTCCTCGTTCAGTAAGACATAAGAGCTCTCCAGATCTTTTTATTAAGCCTGACGAGAGAGCCTTTCCGACTGCCGCCTGAGCAACTGCTTCCGTCCAATTAACATGTTCTGTGAGATGATCCTCTCTGCATTCTTCTTTACGTTCTGCCGTGCCTTCGTGGTTGTGCAGGTGCACCACAAGCATGGTGGTATCAAAATCGCGTCGCATTCTGCGCTTGAGCGCAGCACGTATAACGATTCCTTGTTTTGGCGAAAAAAGGAAAGCCAAAAGAAAAGAAAGCCCAGTCATCGTAGCCATAGCTCCAGCTATGCCTGCATCAAGAGCGCGCGCAAGAAAAAATCCGGCAATTGAGGATGCGATAGCAATAAGCGAAGCATACAAAAGCATAAGAGAAA
>DUOS01000159.1 GCA_012838745.1 Treponema sp.
TCTATGCGTGCAGAAACTTGCGTGGATTTTACTCCTGAAACATCTCAGGAAATGGCCGGCCTTATTTGGTACTACAACACAACACTGTTTCACTGGTTGTACATAAGCCACGACGAAAAACTCGGCCGCGTACTCACCATGCTTTCGTGCCATGGCGAAAAATGGAAGTTCCCTGTTGGTGCAGGAATTGCTGTTGAAAAGGGGATGCTCTATCTTCGAGCAGAATCAAACCGAAAGAAACTTCAGTTTTCTTGGTCTGTGGACGGAGAATTTTGGACACTAATAGGCCCGGTACTCGATTGTTCACATATTTCAGACGAAGGCGCAACTAACTACCCGGCTCCAGGCTGGGGATTCACCGGAACCTTCGTGGGAATGCAGTGTACGGACCTTACCGGTCAAAAACGCCCTGCAGACTTCGATTATCTTGATGTACAGAGTATATAAGTTGTAATTAACGGAGATGGTTTCCGACGATTAACGGAGCAAAACAAGCAGCTCCCGATCAAAGTCGGAAACCGTTAACGAACCTGAAAGGAACTTCCGAATACAGTTTTGTATTTCCACGGGAAACTTTTTCCAATATACCGTTGTCCAATCACCCACCGCATCCCGAAGTTCTGATTCCTCGGAAAGCCCCATGGCGCCGGTACTATACGCGATAAACTGATTAATCATTTCATACATAAGTTCCGGCTCAATACCATTTATAAGGCCTTTTTGCGAAAGCCCCCGGTAATTTCCCTGATTTGCGCCTTTGTGGCCTTGGGATCTATCCGAAGGAACCATGTCTTTTGGAATCCAAGTATCTACAAGTTCAGCCATTTGCTCCTTAGTAAGCTCTGGGGCTTCTTTATGGAGCAAATCAACAGCAAACTCTCTAAAAGTCTTTCTAACACCTTCCATACCTTGGTCGATTGACTGCTGGACAGCTGAGGACATTACGTGAGCCGCCCGATCGGGATCAAGTGAGATAATACCGGTAGAAGCAGTAAGATCTTCCTTACGGCGATCTACTGCTGCAGATACCGCGTCTATTTCACGAATAGTACAACGATTTAGAATATAGTCGAGAACAGCCATTAATTCAGTAGCTTTCTTGTTGTTATTCATAACCTTAGCTTATCCCCTCAGAAAGGTTTTCACAAGACATTAACACACCTTCCCTGCTTGACCTTGAATATTTGCCTAGGTATGCTGTAACCATCATGGAACTGGAAATTCTCGGCTCTGGTACCAGCCACGGCGTACCCGTAATTGGGTGTACCTGCCCTGTTTGTACATCTCAGGACCCAAAAAATAACAGAATGCGAACTAGTGCTTTAATCCGCACTGATAGCGGAAAAACTTGTATTATCGACGTGGGCCCTGAGTTTAGAATCCAGGCGCTTCGATCAAAAATTACTTCTATTGACGCAGTACTCATTACCCATTCCCATGCAGATCACATTCATGGCCTCGATGATCTTCGAGTTTTTACTCGAGACATTCCTATGCCTGTTTACGCAGAAAGTTCCTGTATACAGGATATAAAATACCGGTTTTCGTATGCTTTTCGTAACACAGCCCGCGGTGGCGGAAAACCTCATTTTAACCTCATCCCAATCCCCTGCTCATCTTTTGCACACTCTTCGTTCAACTCAAAACCGATTACCATTTGTGGCATAGAGGTTCTGCCTATTCCGGTTTATCATGGGAAACTGTGTGTCTTGGGGTGGAGAATAGAAAATACAGCCTATATTACTGATTGCAGTCAGATTCCTGAATCGTCATACAAACTTCTCGAAGGAACAAAAACCCTAATTCTTGGGGCCCTGCGGCTTCGCCCGCACACCACTCATTTTAATTTTCCGCAAGCCTTGGAAGTATCAAACCGAATTGGCGCAAAAAATACGTATCTAATCCATTTATGTCATGATTTTTCCCATCAAGAGATTTGCGAATGGCTGGCTAGTAACGCTGCGGGCAAAAAAATAGAGCCCGCATATGACGGGCTCCGTATTACCATCCAGTAAACTACTCGCTATACGCAGTAATTATACCTTTTTTTGAACATACCCAGTTCGAAGACAACGGGTGCACATTTTGATGGTCATTGTTGTTCCACCGAGTATCGTCTTGACCGATACAAGATTCGGCTTCCATCGACGGCGGGTGCGATTTAAAGACTTACTGACTTTATTTCCACTGATTGTTCCCTTACCGCAAATTTCACATCTCCGCGCCATAATAAACCTACCTTCAATAAAAGGGATAAAGCCCTTTTTTATTACAGAATGAATGATCATAGTATCAAATATAAAAAACCATGTAAAGTACCCGCTAGTTATACCGTTCCTTCATACACAATTTTTTCTTTACCATCAAGCGTAACCGTCAATCCAGGCTCAAGAACCTTCATCGCTCCAGGAACTTGAGAAACCCATACGAGTTCAGGGTTTATCAATGAAAGGATTTCGCTACTTAATTCCGTAGGTTGTTCGATTACGAGGCCATTTACGAGGCGCAACAAGGGAACAAAGGCCATATCTAGGTTGCGAGTAACTAAAATTTCACCACCGCGTTTACGGAATGCTGCAAGAGCTTCTTCTGGTGTTTCAGCACGAACAATTCGTCCTGTTGCCCTGAATCCGTTTTTATCTGAACCGCCACCAGCGTTTACGCCACGCGCTATAACCGACCCCACAAATAGGACGCGAATAGTATTAGCCATAACGGGAGAAATAATGGGCAAGCCAGCAACTAAGACCACTTTATCAGACTGACAAAGCGAGCCGGAATCTAAGGCAGAGCGCAATGAGTTTTGAATCATCTCTTCGGAATCCTCTGCCATTTCTACTAACTGCGGAAAAACACCCCAATTAAGCAAGAGCTGCCTGCGTACCGTTTCATTAGGAGTCGCAGCAATAATGGGTTGTTCCGGGCGAAAAGTACTCAATAACCGAGCAGTATTACCACTCAGTGTTGGAGTAACAATCGCAACTGCGTGTATTTCTGTAGCAGTTTTGTAGGCAGAATAGGCCACTGTTTCGGCAATAGTTCCGTGCCCACAGTTTCCATTATGGTAGCGTCGCATCTTTTCGCGGTATTCTTCCGAGGATTCCACAATACAAGCTATTTTTGTTAATGTGCGCACAGCCTCAACCGGATATGCGCCATTTGCGGTTTCTCCGGAAAGCATTACCGCATCAGTACCATCAAAAATGGCATTTGCCACATCAGTAAGTTCTGCACGAGTTGGGCGCGGATTTGAAATCATAGAGTCGAGCATTTGCGTGGCAGTAATAACTGGTTTTCCTGCAGCATTACACGCAGCTATTATCTGCTTTTGTGCAAGAGGAATACGCTCCGTTTCAAGCTGAACGCCTAAATCTCCGCGAGCAACCATAATACCAGCGGAAACAGCAATAATTTCGTTAATGGTATTGAGGCCTTCCTCATTTTCGATCTTAGCAATTACACGGATACTACTCTCAAAGGGTTCAATAAATCGTAATAAAGAAACCACATCGGCAGCAGAACTGATAAAGCTCGCTGCAATATAATCCATAGTATGCTCGATGGCAAACTCAATATCCAACTTATCTTGTTCACTCAAAACGGGAACTTCTGGATGGATACCAATCACATTTACATTTTTTCTGCTGCCAATTTTACCGTTATTTTGAGCGACCGCGGTAATAACCGAAGAGCCATCTGTTTCTAACACTAAGAAATCGAGCAAACCATCTGCTACAAGGATACGGCAATCGGGCCGTATCTCTGCGGGGAGTTTTTTCCAGCTAAGGGGGATTCTTCCCGGCTCTGTGCCTTGAGCAGGAACAACCGGACCATCATCAACAGTAAACAGAAAACGCTCTCCAACCTTGACGGTAATTACACCGTCATCGGGAACAATTCCAGTACGAATTTCTGGCCCTTTTGTATCAAGGAGCAAAGCGCAAGGAATCCCGGTAATACGAGATGCTTCCCGCACACGGTTAATTCCCGCAAGATGATACACTTGATCGCCGTGAGAAAAATTAAACCGGGCAACATTCATTCCAGAACGAAGTAATTCACACACAACATCTATGTCTTCAGTTGTGGGCCCCATAGAACACACAATTTTAGTTTTACGTAATTCCATCAATAATCCTCAAATTCTTATTTATTCTGGCATATTAATCACAGTGATTTTTTGGGAAGACACAAACCGCACGATTTTCTGTAGCAGTATAGTCAGTCACACGTCCCCATAAAAGTGTAAATCTTGCAAAAGATTTCACTCAAAGGCAGTGTACTATAAAACATGAAAACACTGAATACCTCGGCTAAAAGCCTACTTTGAGACCCATCGACCATCTTTTTTGATCAGCTGGTACTCCCACTCTAAAAGACTTTCAAGGCCCCGATTTAAATCTGCGGAAATCTCACCAATCGAAGAAACGCTGGCAGCTTCGCTCGGAAAACTAGTTGAAAGCATTTCCATAAGTAATTTTGAGGCAATAAAACGTTCGGTTTTTCGCACAGCAAAGAAGAGAGGGTCGTGCACTAGCCCAATAATTTCCCAGGTAATTTGTTCTGCCTGAGCATATAACCCTGCATCCTTATCTTGATCGGTAATTCTAAGCGGTATTTGATAAGGCAGGTCGTCGAGTTGTTCAATAAGACGATCCAAATCGAACAAACCTATACCGCAATTAAAAAGGATTCGTTTTCCTTCTGCTTCAAAAGCAATAACGTCTTGGGCCTTAATAGCAGGACCAATATCCACGCAGGTCATCTTTCCTTTAGGATCTGAAACTAGAA
>DUOS01000160.1 GCA_012838745.1 Treponema sp.
ATTTGTTTTATAGTTGTCGTATGGAACTCGCTGAGATAATCATGCTCGTAAGTGAGAATTACTATCATGCTCGTTTCATAAATCTTTTAGCTAAGAATCAATAAACTTTTACCCAATCAATATACATGTATGCCTTTTCACCATCTTTCAAGGCTGTCAGTTCATTAAGGTCGTGAATGTCTGGAAAGGCACCTCCTACTGCTAAGTTGAACAGTATGAAGAAAGAATCCTTGAAGTATTCACGTCTTCCACTCTGCTCACTGATGTCAAAGTTTTTGAATTCAATCCCGTCAATACTGACTTTGAGGTTGTTTTCGGTCCAGTCCAATCTGTAGGTATGGTATTCCCCATCCTGCAAACTGTGAACAAAGTTGGCTCCGTGGTATTCCTGTTCATGCGAAGCCATATCAGGCCCATAATGAATGGCCGAATTGTAATAGGTGTCGGTGGTGCCATTGAGAATACCATTACGTTCTCCCATTTCCAGAATGTCGATTTCGCCACAGGCCGGCCAGTTTTTACCGTTGTCGCCCATCATCCAAAATGCCGGCCACAAGCCATTGGCTGTTTTAGGCAATTTTATGCTGGCCTCTATTTGGCCATACTTAAAATTAAATTTGCCCTGACTGTTGACGCGTCCGGAGTGGATTTTGTCGCCATTGCGTTCGGCGGTCAGAATTAGCACCGACTTGCCGTTGTCGGTTCCCACCGTTACGTTGGCAGGTCGATAGGCTTGTAATTCCTGATTTACCCAACCCGGCTCGTGCGTCTCTTTTGTCCATACAGCTGCATCAAAAGAGTCAAAATCATCCATGAAGCGATAATCTTCCTGTTTGTTTTGTGCAGGGGGAACCTCCTCATCCTGCGAACAGGCAGTTTGGATGAAACTGCTTGTGATAATTAATAATGTCAATAATCTCCTCATATCTTAATTGTAATAAATTTGTAATGCATACTTGTTAAAAAATATAAGTTGTGTGTGAAAGGTGTTGGCATATTTTTTCTGATCGCCTCATACATAAATAAGGTCGACACAAATATGCCAACAACTGTTAAAAAGGAGGTTTGATAGCTGACAAACAAGGTTTGATTGCTATCACATTTGAAATATAAACTGAAGAATAGGGGGTTAAAAAAGGCTCAATTACTGGTATTTGCTGGGCTGTACCCCAAAATATTGCTTAAACAGCGTACTGAAATACTTAGGATTGACAAAACCACAGTCAATTGCAGTTTCTGAAACATTTTTGCCATTTCTTAACAATTCGGCAGATTTTTGAAGTCGGATGAGTCTTATGAACTCCTGAGGACTTTTTCCGGTAAGCGATTTAAGGCGATTGTAGAAAAGTGTGCGACTCATGGCCATTTCGCGACAAAGAGTGTCGATGGTAAAATCGGTATTGCTGATGTTGTCAATGACCAGTTGGGTAGCGCGGTCAACAAAGCTGCGATCGTTTTCGGACAGTCCCTGGGCTACTTCTTCGGTTGTTGGTGACTCTTGATCACTTATGGACTGATCCATTTTAGTGCCAACCTGACGGAGGGCTTCACGCATGAAAAAAGCTCTTTGCCTTTTTCTGTTTTCTATCAGGCCCTGTACTTTTAGTTTCAATATCTCCGTACTGAAAGGTTTGGGAATGTAGTCGTCAGCCCCTTTCTTCAGTCCCTCTACAGTGGCATCGTGGGTGGCTTTGGCGGTGAGGAGCACAAAGGGAATGCCTGCTGTATCGGGATTGTCCTTAACCATGCGGCAAAGCTCATCTCCCTGTAGGCCCGGCATCATTACATCAGAAAGTATCAAATCGGGATATTCGTTGCTGAGACTGTCCAGGGCTTCCTGACCGTTGGCAACGTCGATCACCCGGTATTCATCGTCGAAAGTTTGACGCAAGTAATACCGTAGCGTCTCGTTGTCTTCTACAATGAGCAGAGTATCTCCGGGTTGTTGGCCTTTACTTTTTGCTACCTCCTGTTGTTCAGGGGAAGGAAAAGGAGAATAAGCGGATGAGAGGGGTTGGCTGGCAGCATTGCCTGGTTCGGGTAATAATTCAGGTCGCTCATAGGTTCTTGGCAAGATGATGGTAAATGTCGTTCCCTGATTCTCTTCCGACTGTACACTGATTTTTCCACCCAGTATTTTTACGATGCGGTGAACCTGCAGCAGTCCGAATCCTGTACCCTTCTCTTGTGACTTCTCGGCGTTTTCTGCCCGGAAAACTTTCTTGAACAGGTGTTTCTGGCTCTTTTTAGGAATTCCAATACCACTATCACTGACTGTGATGATGGCTTTTCGTTTTGTGGTGGTTAAATCCAAACTGACTTCTCCCCGTGGCGGAGTGTATTTACAGGCATTGGAAAGCAGGTTATCGATCAGCATCCCGACGATTTGGCGGTCGCCTTTGATGCCGACCTCTTCATCGGGCAGATTTAGGTTTAGGTTCAGTTGTTTGTTATCGCAATACGACTGGAAACCAACAATCTCTTCCTCCAGAATGCTGTTTAGATACAACGAATAAAGGTTTGTTCTTTGTCTGGTGATGTCCACTTTCTCGAATTCGAGCAGTTGGGTGATGAGGGTGTGCAACTTTTGTGTATTGTTGCGCGCCATGTCAAGGTAGTATTGGCCCTTACCGCTGAGCCCTGAAACCCGGCCCAGGTCCTCAAGCGGTGCCATAATAAGGGTAACCGGGGTACGGATGTCGTGGGCCGTATTAATGAAGAACTTGATTTTGTCTTCGTCGTGTTTCTTCTGAAGCTTATTGCTGTTGTAGCGAAAAATGAAATAAAGTACCAAGCCTGCCAGTACCAGGTAAATGGTTCGG
>DUOS01000161.1 GCA_012838745.1 Treponema sp.
ACATAAACCGAATGGTTTGCCCGCTTTTAATGGTTCCAGAAAAAACGCGGATATGTATTATTACACCACGATAAGGATCATAATGACAATCAAATATAAGCGCCTGTAGAGGATCGTCTACGGAGCCCGTAGGCGGCGGAATACGAGTAATTATAGCCTCAAATAATTCGTCGACACCTTCCCCTGTTTTTGCTGAAACAGGAACGGCATAATCGGGATCAAGACCGAGGTCATGATTTATTTGATGTAAAACTGCAGGTATATCTGCAGCAGGTAAATCAATTTTGTTTATAACAGGCAAAATCTCAAGGTTATGTTCAAGCGCTAAATACATATTAGAAAGTGTTTGAGACTCAACGCCTTGAGCTGCATCTATTAAAAGCAGTGCACCTTCGCACGAAGCGATTGCTCGAGATACTTCATATGAAAAGTCGACATGACCGGGGGTATCAACAAAGTTTAAAAGATATTTTTTACCGTCATTCGCAAGATAGGGAATTGTGACCGCTTGGCTTTTAATAGTTATGCCACGTTCGCGTTCTATATCCATACTATCAGTCATTTGTGCACGGTAATCACGTGCATCAACAACCTTTGCCTTTTCGATAAGACGATCCGCGAGCGTAGATTTACCATGATCAATATGAGCAACAATGCAGAAGTTTCGTATGTATTGGGGGTCTGTCATACCACTATGATATTAGAAATAGGATGGACTGTCCAGAGATGCCATGAGCCCCATGAATGCTTCCATGTACCCGCTTTTTCTCCGCTTAGTAGAAAATTGTACTGACACGAAACTATTTTCATCGTCAAATTCTACTTTTCTAATATTAACGATATCCTGTTCTGAAAAGCCAGACTCATCAGCAATACTACCACGAACTATGGAGGTTATAGAATAACGATTCCCAGATCCCACTAAATCCAGCTTCATGCCAAACAGGGGCAATAATACGCGAAAATCAACATCTCGGTCAAAAGCGAGTTTGCTTGGTTTTTCTGGGCGTTCATCCAAAATAACAAACCAATCGCGCAGGTTTTGGCGATCAGAAGAATCCACAGCTCCTGTCACCTTGAGTATGGTTCCTGGCCGCTGTCGTATAATCAGGCTTTGCAGTTCTTCTAGCGTATGTACTCTAGTACCGTTAACTGCAGTAATAATCGTATCATGGCGAATTCCAGATATCGAAAATGGACTTCCTGGCACAGTGTACACAACGGAAACTCCATCCTGGCTGGAGGACCCTACAAAACTAGCAGTTTTTCCAAAGGCTCCCATCCAAGGATGGGCAACCTTCCCCCCTTCGTAAAGGGAAGGGAGTATAATTCTGAGCAACTCAACAGGAATAGCAAAGTTCAAACCTTCAAAGGGTTCAATACCAGCAAACACCACCGCCTGTACTCGCCCTTTTTCATCTACGATAGGACCACCCGAGTTACCATGATTAATGGGCGCATCTATCTGCAACACATCGCCAAGAGAAAGGAGACGCCTCCGCTGGGCTGAAACAATTCCAGAAGTAAGAGTTTGCTCCAAACCAGCTGGGGATCCAATTGCATAAATACGGTTGCCCACTCTAAGATCTTCAGAAGAACCGAGTCTAAAGATTTCTGGCGGGGTTATTTCAGTTTTAAGTAAAGCTAGATCAAAAACGGGATCCCAACCAATTACCCGTGCTGGAATTCTTGTATCAGGATCAGATGCTAGTTTAATAAACAAACGCGAATAGCCTTCGTATTTAGGATCTACCTCACTTGAAATAACATGATAGTTTGTAATTAAGTATCCACGATCATCAATGAAAAAACCGGACCCTATGACTCTATCAGCATAACCAACACGCTTTTGTACGCGCAAACCGCGGTCGACCCAAACGGTTACCGTTCCCTTAATTTTTCGGGCTATTATTTCTGGATCAGGAGCTTCATCAGTCTGTGTACCGTGCTCGACCCGCTCAAGCTCTAACAAGGTATTATTACCATCAGTACGCCATGAACGCGTACGGTTTGCTAGTATTCTTTCCTCGCTCCATTCCGTAGGCTTAAGTGAAAGAACCGAAAGAGATTTCCATATTTTAAGAGCATCACTCCAACGTTCTCCATCAATAGCCGCATGAAATTCCTTGAGTGTTTTATCACTTGCATCATCATATAAATGATTAATGGCTTCTATTGGTTTTGAGTTATCGAGAAGTATTTTTGCCCGCAAGAGTGCACGTACTGGTTCTTTTTCAAGAACAAGCCGTGTTCTTTTTATTTCATAAAGGACGCTTCTCTCGTCAGAATAATCAATAGCAGGTTCAGTCTTACCGCTTGAGGCACAAGAAGCGGCCAAAAAGATAACCATTAGAGTAAAAATAGTACGTTCAAATATTTTAGAATTATTTCCCATCAAGATGCTCAACAAAAACAAACCCTCCGGTGCGTACCGCTGCAAAGTGCATTAAATCAATTTCCATCATAGGACAAACAACAGTAGTAGGCTTACGGTTAAGCAAATTGAGAATTTTTTCCGCAACAGCACGAGAATTTGGGGGAATTCGACCTATCCAAAATATACCAACATAAGGATCTTCAAGCACCGGTTTAGTTGCAGAGCCATAGGTAACAGATCGAGGGCGACCGTTTTCCATAACAGTAGCAACCGAAATACCCGTAACCGGGTGAATCCAGCGGGATTCTTCCGTACCTTCAGGACTTATCTCCCACTCAATTTCAAATATACCATCTTCATCAGAATCCCATTTTTTGGTTATGGTTCCATCAGCAGAATATAATTCCACATATTCGGTTTTTCGATTTGCGTTTCGATCAATTGCGATTGAAGCAATTCTCCCATCAGAATGATATTCAATTCGGGTTTCAAAATAACCGTCTTCATCGGAATCACGAAGGGTTAAAACAGGTTTACCCGCTTGATATGTTGTGCGTGAATATGCAAGACCGTTAATTCTTTCCTCAGAAAGAACCAAGGAAGAGTTTTCAAGCACACATCTTCGAACCCCATTTGCAACCCCTTCTATAGGTTCTGAATAATACAGGCTTGCTGCAATAAGCATGGATTGTGTGAGCGGATCTGTTCCTGGAGCACGCTTAAGATAGTAAAAAACTCCGGTAGCCGTTTCGCGTTCCCAAGCAACAGGGGCCCAAAAGAGAGTTTTAGGACGAAGCGTGTAGACCCGGTTTTCCTTGCGAACTTGACGAACGGCTGGATAGGTATCATAGGTTACCTCAGTATCTTCATCGGGAATAGTTATAATAGTAGGATCACCTAATTCAGCGGTAACCGAGAGATCTGGATATCCGTTTTGATTATCATCAAATTCCGCAAAAACCGGTCTTCCCATACGGTAGCGTATGCGCGAATCAAAAATACCGTCTCCGTTTGCATCATGGACGAGGATTCCGTCAAATGACTCAATTGATTTAAGCAAAACTTTGCGTATATCAGACCCAACAACTAATGGAATAAGACGAAAAAGTTGTTCGCGCGGAATTCCTTCATGCTTTACGGAAAGAACCTCATCCACCGCTTGAGCTTCTGAAATAAGGCCGTACTCAAGCGCAAGAACCGCCGCAGTAACACGGGAAATCGAACTAATTTCAACATCGAGATTTTCCATATTTCGATACATACGAATAAGGCGTTCACGTGCGGTAGGAACAGGTTCAAAAGGCACCGCTGATAAGAGAATTTCACGATCTTGTTCTTCCCAAATATACAGATGAGCAAGAATTTTTTCTGCTAAGACTACTGTTTTTCGGTCTGGCTTTTGCACAGACTCACTTTGCAAAAAGGCTTTTGCAAAGCGACTATCAAAGGGCCAGCGATCAAGACTCTGTTCAACTAAATTTCTTGCTTCATCAAGCCGCCCCAAACCGTACAAAGAAAAAAGACGTATATAATCCGCATCAGCACACGAATCATTTTTTAGTGTATCCACTAAGGCAAGAGCATCTGTATAGCGGCAAGTCTGAGCGTAAAGCATAGCGCACAAGCGTACAGCTTCGCGCCTATCATAGCTCCGCCAGAAAAAGTTATCAGATAGAGCATACTCAACGCGCTCTAGAATATCTGCTCGCGGTGCACCACTAGAAGCAAGAGAAAGAGATTCAATGTACGGAAAATCTGCAAGCATTGGATCATAGGTGGATCCGAGTCGAGCTTCAAAAGAAGCTTGTTCCCAGCGAGATTGCGAAAGCAAGCCTATAGCACGCTCAAGAGAACGGAGTGCGGCTGCAGAGTTTACTGTTTTTCTAGACTGTACTGGTTGTTCAGCTAATGGTGTAACGAGTGTACAGATACTCAGCAGCAAGATAAACGTTCCGCCTGCTAATCTCCGTTTTAAAATCACAGTTACTTTTCCTCCGTGCCATGATCGGTCTTCGAAGCATTTCCACTTGCAAATAATTCACGGATATCCCCGTCATCGAGAGTTTCTCTCTCGAGCAGCGCTTCTGTCAGGCAATCGAGTTCCTTTCTATGCGCTGTAATTATCCGCTCAGCTTCTTGTCGAGCTTCATCTAAAATACGTTTTACCGCAGAATCAATGTTGTTCGCAGTATTTTCTGAATATTCCTTATGGCGGGCAATTTCCTTACCTACAAAAATAGGTTCATCTTCCTTGCCATAGGTAACTACACCAAGATCATCCGACATACCATATTGAGTCGTCATCTTGCGCGCTATTTCTGTAGCTTGTTGCAAGTCTACCTTAGTTCCAGTAGTTGTTTCACCATATACCAATTTCTCGGCTACATACCCACCAAAGTTAATACAAATACGGTCGCGAAGCCAGCCACGAGTTCGGGAATAAGAATCATATTCTGGTAAAGATATAGCAAGACCGAGGGCTTGGCCTCGGGGAATAATCGTTACCTTATGGAGCGGATCGGCATTCTTAAGATGATAATGAAGCAAGGCATGGCCTGATTCATGAACCGCGGTCATTCGGCGATCTTTTTCTGGCATAACCATGGACTTTCGCGCAACACCCATGAGAAGCTTGTCGCGCGCTTCCTCAAAATCTTGAGATTCTACCGTGGGATTATCTTTCTGAGCGGCAAACAAGGCTGCTTCGTTCACTAAATTCGCTAAATCGGCTCCACTCATTCCAGGTGTGGCCCGAGCAAATCGCTTTAAGTCTACAGATTCATCCAGTGGTATTTTAGACGCGTGAATGCGCAAGATTGCCTCACGCTCACGAATGTCTGGCATAGCAACAACAACCTGCCGATCAAAACGACCAGGGCGCAGCAATGCCGGATCTAGAACATCGGGACGGTTCGTCGCCGCGAGAATTATTACACCGTCCTTAGTTTCAAAGCCATCCATTTCAACGAGCATTTGGTTTAACGTCTGTTCACGTTCATCGTGGCCGCCTCCGTAGCCCGCACCGCGGGTACGTCCTACTGCATCGAGTTCGTCAATAAAAATAATGCATGGTGCATTTTTGCGCCCTTGTTCAAACAAATCTCGAACC
>DUOS01000162.1 GCA_012838745.1 Treponema sp.
ATGAAACACTTTTTAACAATTTATGGAATCAACTAAACATTAGAACCCGTGTGCAATCTTTTGCTTTTCGATTTTCGGAATCTTTTATATCATTTTTACGCGATGTTATGATGGTTGTCTTGTTTATAATATTTCTCCTTCTTGAACTTGGTCACTTTAGAAAACGTGTGGAAATTGCCTTCGAAAAGTTCCTTCATGGCGGTGTTACAAACATGATGGATACTATCGTGGTGCAAATTACACGGTATTTGAGTATTAAGTTTTTTTTAAGCCTCGCCACTGCCATTATTGTTGGTGTTGCTTTGAAAATAATAGGTTTAGACTTTCCTCTTGTTTGGGCGGTTATTGTGTTTATCTTAAATTTTATACCGACACTTGGCTCAATCGCCGCAGGCGTCGGGGTTATTATTTTTTCTATTGTACAGTTCTATCCAAATCCAGTACCGATAGTTTGGGTTGTATCTGTAATGTTCGGGGCGAACGTAATAATAGGGAATGTATTAGAACCCAAAATTCAAGGTGATCATCTAGGCCTTTCGCCCTTTGTAATACTTGTTTCGCTAATGGGATGGGGATGGCTTTGGGGATTCGTTGGGCTTATTCTCGCTGTTCCTATGACGGTTGTTGTAAAAATTATCTGCGAACATATCCCTGGGCTTGAACCAGTTTCCATAATGCTGGGTTCATATCGAGCAGCCGCGGGAACTACAGATTCAGAAATAGCAGAAAAAGAAAGCTAAAACCTATAACCAATCGATGCAGAAATATCCATGCATATTTTTGTAATAGATGCTCCCCTAAAGTTTCCATACGCTTCAATCCGGGTATCTTCCATATCACTGAGAAACGCATAGCCAAAAAGCAATGTTGGTCGTAAATAAAAATTATCACTCAAATACATATCTGTTCCAACGCCCGCTTTAAGCATAAAAAAGTTTGCATCAGAATAATCAATATTATAGCGATATTCACCTCCCATCATAGGGAAAACAAGCATATCAGCAAATTCAAATGGGTATTTGAGAAATCCTGAAAAGTTCATATATACCGTATCTGTATATATCAGCACACCAGCACCGACTTGCACATAAGTTGCATCAGCAAAAGCATTTAACCCAAAACCGCTTACGGCGCTTTTACCAGAAACACCATCTATTTCGGTAATTTCTAGCAGCGAAGCTAAAGATAATCCAGCTCCCGCACTCAAATCAACTGTGAAAGCGGAAACTGAAGTAAAAATAATAAACAAGAACGATAAAATAAAACTACGAAATACTAATGATAACTCTTTTATAATCATGCAGTATGTTCTCCGTGAACTTCTATCAAGGGTAAGTAAACACGGAAGGTAGTTCCCTTACCATCATCAGATTGAAGTTTGATAGAACCCTTGCATTCTTTTACTCGTTCCCGAACAAGATTAAGCCCGATTCCGCGGCCACCGTACATATCAGCAGTACTGGCTGTGCTAAAACCAGCAGAAAAGAGCGCTTGTAAAAGTGCATTTTTATCGTCAGCACGTGTTTCAACAGAAAGCATTGCACGTTCAACAGCTTTTTTGTAAATAGCAGGAAAATCAAGACCAGTGCCATCGTCCACAAGCTGGATTACAATCTTGCCTTTAGCAATTTCTATTGAAAGAGTTATACTTCCAGATTCTAGTTTACCCTTAGCAACACGAACCTCTGGTTTTTCAATACCATGATACATAGAATTACGAACCAATTGCATAAGAACTTCTTTTATTACACGACGAGGACCGGCTTCCATTGCATGGGCATCAATATTCTTTACAACAAGGGATGCTTTCTTACCCAAATCCATGCCTGCCTTTTCTATAACACGTTCAAGAGTCTGTACCAAAACCTGTTCTTCGCGTAGGCGCCCCTCGCTTGCATTAAAGGCCATGATTTTACCAATAATTTCTTTAAAACCATCTTTTAACTTCATAAGCTTTTCTAACCCAAGGGTTATATGTAAAATTTCTTGGAAAGATATATCGAAATGTTCACGAATTGTTTTTATTTCATCTTCTAGTGAATGAACGTTAGAAGCAAAACTTCCTAGTCCTAGAATAATTGCATTAGACTTTATCGCATGCACACCTTGAAATATTTCGTTAACAACCTCTGTTGAAGTTCGAGTTTTATCTTTAAGGAAGGTATTGATTCGATTGAATTCATATTCAGCATCAAGAATAAAGTCGTTTAATACCCGTGGTTCAACATGGATTACTTCAAACATGGCACGCATCTGCTCTTGTCGTTTATTTTCTTCATCATCAAGTTGACGCCTCAATTCTACTTCTCGAGTTTGGTCGTCAACAGTTCCTAGTATATAAACATTACCATCTTCTCGATCGATAGGCACAAAGCTAAATCGGAGACTTTTTTCTTCTCTAGTTACATTACTCATATATTCAAGCTGATGCAAAGGGTTAATATCTTCGAGCATTTGAGCATCATAAGAACGATTAAAAACCATGGTAAAGTAGTCTGTTAGCGTTTCACTTTCTTTTTGTTGAATTGAGCTAGATATTATATCCAGAAAGTTTTTTTCGCTAAGGTCTGTCTCAGAAAAAATTGTTTCTACAGCAGTTGAATACTGGGGCTGAATAATAAAATCTTTGTTTAAAAGGAATAAGCCTGTTTTTAGGTTATCCTTCATAGCAGCCATCTCGTCGCGTTCAGCCTCAATCGTTCTAGTAAGACGAGCAACCCAACGATCTTTTACTACCTTAGTTTGCTCGTAAACCATGGTACAAACTAAAACAAGAATATAGACACCTACGGTTCGACCAGCAAAAGCAGGGTGAAATTCTATGGGAGAAACGCCAGGAACATAAACTGCGGCGGAAATTACCACAAGCAAAAAGACGGATAAAATAGTTCCCCCTTTCATTCCCAAAAGAAAGATTGATAAAAGAGGAAAAGAATATGCCCACAAAACGCCAGATCCCTGCACACCACTACTAATTGCCAAAAAAGCACAGAGCATCATGAAGGGTACTACAGTCAATAATCCAGAAACAACAAAGGGGGCATTGGTGCGCAGAACAACGAAACCAACAAAGGCCATCCCTGCCATGGAAAAATCAAAAAGGGCCTGAATTGGCGCACCGCTTTTGAGACTCTCTAATCCGAAAAGCACAAGGAGGGTTCCACCAAGAAAGATCATAGAGTTAAGAAGAATATAGCGAACCATGGTATCCATGTTTGCTTCATTTCGCGAATCCAACGGCTTACCGCTGGTCATAATCCTGAGAAATACATTACTTGTTTTCTTCATTTTTACGCTCCGTTTGAAGCTTCAATAGCTACAGAAAGACAAAACTCATCTTTTTCAAAAATTTTAAAAGGAATACACATAATTCGAGCTTGGGCATTTGGCCACTGGATAGTATGACCAGCTCCTCGAACAATAGTTGGCAAAGATATAACGAGACGAAAGGATTCTTCCAAGTCACGCTTAACATTTCCGGCAATTATATTAATAATCTCGCCTATTGCGTCGACTACTTCATCGTCCATGGAGGTATGCTTCGAACCTGTCAACATACCGGTAAGTTCACAGGCTAATTCTGTTTTCATAGAAATTACCAAAGCACCGCGAGCTTCCCCAGTTAACCCGATAACTGCAGAAACATCCCATTCGTGCAGGTCGGCTTTGTCGGCAAAATATGGACGGTCAGCAATCAACTCTGCTCCGATAAAATCCTTAAAAACATTAACGCAAACATCTACAAAAGGCTGTATATACTTTTCCATCATTTTCTCCTACAACGTAATTTTTGAAAGCTTTTCTCTAAAACTTCTTTCGTTTACTGGTTTTATTATATAATCAGTAGCACCATTCTTGAGTGCCTCAATAACATTGTACCGAGCAGCTTCGCTGGTAACCATAATAATAGGCAGGGCCGCATACTTCTCCATGGCTCGAACCTTTTTAAGAAAGTCTAACCCCGAAAGTTCAGGCATATTCCAATCGAGCAATACTAAATGGATATCCTGTGATTCCAACTGTACAAGAGCTTCTCTTCCGTTTCCTGCTTCTACAAAGTTACAGGGCGTCCCCATACTTAAGAATGTGTTTTTTACAATATTCCGCATAATTCTTGAATCATCAACAACGAGAACAGTACGCATGCAATTCCCCCAAAGATTTTTGACTTGTTTTAACAACAATATGTTATTTTTATACTTCTTATTATAGCCCTTTTTTGTAAAGTTTCAATAAATTCCTACAATATCTCCACTATTTCACGGCTTGATTGATAGGTCAAGTAGGCTTATAGTTTTTATTATATGAAATCTCCAAAAGAACGCGCAATAGAAAAAATGATCATCGATCAACTCATTGAGGGAACCGCGTCTTATCGTATAGCAGAATTGCTTATGGAAGACCCTGAAGTACAGTTTATGCAAGAATACGCGAACACCGTCTCCATTGTCCGCCTTGGTTATAATGATCATGGGCCGGTACACATGCGTACAGTTACAAGAAATGCGGTTGCCATGGTCGCACTGCTCCATACCGCAGGCATCTCATTAAACATTGAAAAAGAAAAATCTGGGACCCTTGATGACAGTCTCTGTGCAGTTATCTTAGCCTCATTTCTCCACGATCTTGGTATGGCTCTTGGCCGCCAGGATCATGAATTGCATAGTATTACCCTAGGCCTGCCTATTATTGACAAGATTTTAGCTAAGGTTTTTCCAAACAATCCTGAAAAAAGAATTATTATTCGATCAGTTGCCCTCGAAGGCATCATTGGGCATATGTCGAACAGGCAAATTTACTCAATCGAAGCAGGCATAATTCTTGTGGCAGATGGTTGTGATATGGAAAAGGGACGAGCCCGTATTCCTATGGTATTAAATACAGAACCCCGAGCAGGGGATATCCATAAATACTCGGCGAATTCCATTGAACAGGTTACCATTGAACCCGGAAAAGATAAGCCCATACGTATCTCTGTCGAAATGTCTTCTGATGTGGGGTTTTTCCAAATTGAAGAAGTTTTTTTCCCCAAGCTAAATATGAGTCCTGTTAAACAGTATCTAGAACTTTATGCAGGGATTGCCGGAACCGAGCTGAAAAAATATTTGTAGCGGTATCTTTATAGAAAGAAAATGCCAAAAACGGCACCAAATAAAATAAAGAATACCGGATGAATTGTAAACTTCAAATAAACAGCAAGAATAGTTAAAAATAAAATTATAGGCAGAGCCTCAAAAAGATCGAGGAATCTCCCGCTCTCTTGAAAGGCGGGAACTGCGAGAACGGCTATTGCTATAACCCGCCAAGCGGCAACCGCTATCATTCCGGTTGTACCAGCACGCAAGCCATAAAAAACTGCTCGAACCCCAGGTGTGTTTCGAAAACTATGAAAAAACCGAGCAATGATAATTATTACAATCAGAGACGGTAACACCGTTCCCGCTGTTGCAATAAGCGCTCCAGGGATCCCATGAAATTCAAACCCAAGGTAGGTTGCCATATTTATACCAATAGGACCTGGTGTTGATTCGGAAACTGCAACCATGTTGTAAAAGCGTTCAACAGAAATCAGATTTTTTTCTACAAGTTGCTGCTGCATGAGAGTAATCGCAACGAGACCACCGCCAATAGTAAATGCACCAATATATAAAAAAGTGAAAAATAAATCTGCGTAGCTCATGATTCATCATCCATAATGCGTTCCTTACGGTACCGTACTAGGAATCCTAACAATCCAGAAGCCACTACAACAAGTACGCCAGGGGTATTCCAAACAACAATAACCCCAAAAGAACAAAGTGCCACTAAGGCTGTTATCCAGTCATTGATAGTTTTTGATCCAACGCGAAACACTGCAACTAGCAGCAAAACTGCAACAGATACATTTATTCCACGAAGCGCCCGCTGTACCAATAGGCTATCTGCAAAAGCGCCTAAAATCCCAGCAATAGCACAAATCACTATAATAGAAGGAAGTACGATTCCAATAGTAGTTACCAAGGCTCCAGGTATACGCCGCCGTTGGAAGCCTACAAAGGTTGCTACGTTAACCGATATGATTCCTGGAGTAGCTTGCCCTATAGCATAATAGTCGATGAGTTGTTCAGAGCTCATCCACTTGCGGCGGGCAACCAGTTCTCGCTCAAGAATAGGGAGCATGGCAAGCCCTCCCCCGAAGGTAACGGCTCCAATACGGAAAAAAACAAAAAAAAGATCAAAGTATTCTCGAAATTTCTTCATAGTATCAAGTATACCGAATGCACCAAACTGGGGCAATTACCTCATTCTTGCGTAAGAGAGAGCATTTCTATACAATAGAAGCTATTATATTCCGTAGATACGACTTAGGAGCAGCATTAATGGCAAAGTATCCTTTTGAAACAATTGAACCAAAATGGCAGAATTTTTGGGATAAAAATAAAACGTTCAAGGCAGTGGAAGATCTCTCTAAACCGAAAGAGAAACGCGCGTATGTTCTCGATATGTTTCCCTACCCGTCTGCAGCTGGGCTTCATGTAGGGCACCCAGAAGGCTATACAGCAACGGACATTTGGTGCCGCTATCTGCGAATGAATGATTACTCAGTTCTCCATCCAATGGGATTTGATTCCTTTGGTCTCCCTGCAGAAAACTATGCAATTAAGACAGGGACTCATCCCCGCATTACAACAGAGACTAATATTAATAAGTTCCGAGAACAAATCAAGGCGTTTGGATTTAGTTACGACTGGGATAGAGAAATTTCAACGTGTGATGAAGACTACTACCACTGGACTCAGTGGGTGTTTTTGCAATTATATAAAAAAGGTCTCGCCTACGAGGCTCAAACACCTATAAACTGGTGCCCAAGCTGTAAAACTGGTCTTGCCAACGAAGAAGTAAAAGACGGACGATGCGATCGCTGTGGAACTCAAACAACTCGAAAAAATATTCGCCAGTGGCTTTTAAAAATAACTAAGTATGCCGATCGTCTGCTTGCCGATCTAGACAAACTTGACTGGCCGGAATCTGTAAAACTCATGCAAGAAAACTGGATAGGTAAAAGCGAGGGAGCAGAAGTTACCTTCAATATCGCTGAAACTAGCGACGAATTGACTGTATTCACCACTCGTGCAGACACCCTTTTTGGTGCAACCTACATGGTTTTATCCCCCGAGCATCCCCTTATAGAAAAAATTACCGCCTTAGAACACCGAGATGCTGTTTCTGCATATCAAAAAGAATCGGCAAAAAAAAGTGACCTTGAACGAACAGATTTAGCCAAGGAAAAAACCGGAGTTTTTACCGGAGCCTACGCAATGAATCCGGTAAATAACACCAAAATACCTATATGGATTTCTGACTATGTTCTCATTTCTTATGGTACCGGAGCAATTATGGCCGTACCTGCCCATGATGAGCGAGATTGGGAATTTGCAAAGCAATTTGACTTACCTATTATACAAGTTGTCGCATCCCGCGAACTCTGGGCAGAAAAAGGTCCTGGTGGAGACTACAGTGAAACCCCCAAAGAATGTACTGCAGCAGATGGTGTTTCTGTAAACTCACCTGGCTTTAATGGATTGGGTACACAAGACTGCATCGATAAGATAATCGCTTGGCTTGAAGAACGTAAAATTGGTAAAAAAGCCATAAACTACAAGCTTCGAGACTGGTTATTTAGCCGGCAGCGATATTGGGGAGAGCCCATCCCCCTCATTCATTGCGATAAATGTGGAATTGTTCCTATGAACGAATCTGACTTGCCATTACGCCTCCCCCAAGTTGAAACCTATCAACCAACAGGAACTGGTGAAAGCCCACTTGCTGGAATCGACGATTGGGTGAACTGTACGTGCCCCACCTGTGGTGGCCCGGCAAAACGAGAAACCAACACCATGCCACAATGGGCTGGATCTTGTTGGTATTATATTCGCTACCTCGACCCAAAAAATACTGTAGCTTTTGCTGATCGAAGTAAAATTGATTATTGGCTCCCTGTTGACCTCTATGTAGGAGGAGCCGAACACGCAGTTCTTCACCTCTTGTATGCCCGTTTTTGGCATAAGGTTCTTTTTGATCTAAACCTTGTAAACACCGATGAACCTTTCCAACGCTTGATTAATCAAGGAATGATTACCAGTTTTGCCTACCAACGTAGCAATAAAACCCTTGTGCCCATGGATGAAGTTAGAGAAACTCCTGGAAAACCAGGTCACTTTGAGGAAACTGCTACAGGCAAACCAGTTCAACAAGTAATCGCGAAGATGTCTAAGAGTCTAAAAAACGTTATTAATCCTGACGATGTTATTAAAGAATTTGGGGCGGACTCCTGCCGTCTGTACGAAATGTTTATGGGCCCCCTCGAAGTTTCAAAACCGTGGAATCCCCAAGGCCTCGTGGGAGTAAGCCGCTTTTTAGAAAAAGTTTGGTCCCTTTCCGAACGCACTATGACGGGCTCAATTACAGATTCGATCGACGATGTTTCCACAGAAAAAACAGCACATATAACACGGTCTCTACATAAAACGATTAAAAAAGTAACTGACGACACAGCAAATCTTAATTTTAACACCGCGATAAGTCAAATGATGACCTTTATCAACGAGCTTTCAAAGCATGATACTTTTTCCAAAGCAATTTGGGCTACCTTTGTCAAACTTCTTTCTCCATACGCACCCCACCTTGCCGAAGAACTGTGGGAAGGTCTGGGAAACACCGAAACTATTTCTTTTGTTTCATGGCCTAAGTCTAATCCTGCTTTATGTATCGATGACAATTGCACGATCATCGTACAGGTAAATGGAAAACTACGCGATAAGTTCGAGGTCCCAATTAATACACCAAAGGATGAAATAGAAAAATTAGCTATTGCCTCCCTAGGTGCCCGAAAACTTTTGGATGGTAAAACACCCAAAAAGATTATAGTAATTCCCAACAAACTCGTAAACATTGTTGTATAGCCTAAGCGATCTAAGGAGAGCTCATTGAAGACCCATGAATCCCGTGTTGTAGTGCTGGCGGAGACACCAGTAATACGGGCAATAATTACCATGGCTGCACCAGTGATCCTCGGCATGCTCGTACAAGTATTTTACAACATGGCCGATACATTTTTTATTGGTAAACTCAATGATGTTAACCAGCTTGCTGCATCTGGCATTAGCTTTCCTTTTTTTATGCTCATGATGTCTTTTGGCATGGTTATTGGAGTAGGAACCTCTTCTCTCGTTTCAAGATTTCTTGGTATGAAAAAAAGAAATGAAGCAGGAGAAATTGTATCTCTTTCCATTGTGCTCAATGTAATAGTTGCAGCGATTCTTACCCCCATACTTTTAATTTTCTTAACACAAATACTGCACATGCTCGGTGCCAGAGAAGAAACGATAGAGCCAACACGCAGCTACCTTTTTCCCCTAATCTGTTGCTCGGTAATTACTATTAGCAATTTTTCACTCGGTAATATTATCCGTTCAGAAGGGGCTGCATTTCATGCCATGACAGGAATGATGCTTGGAGCCGTTACCAATATCATTCTTGATCCCATCATGATTTTTACATTGAAAATGGAAATCTCCGGCGCTGCTTGGGCTACGGTTATAGGGAATCTCGTCAGTGTAGGTTATTATCTATCTTGTTATGCAGGAAAATCACTTTTAAGAATTTCTTTTAATCGTAGAATTTTTCGTCTAGATTATTTGAAAGGAATCCTTTCAATAGGAGTTCCATCTGGTTTAAACCACGTGTTTATTGGAATGGCTATTATTATTACAAATAACCTTGCATCCAATTATGGGGCTGTCGCATTAGCAGCCCTAGGAGTAGCTCAACGCATAAACAGCCTTGCGATTCTTTTTCTGGTGGGCCTTGCCACCGGGTGCCAACCCCTTGTGGGATATAACTATGGCGCAAAGAACAGAAAACGCCTTTTCTCCATCATAAAAACTAGCATGGCGCTTGCTGTTATTTCTGGTCTAGTGCTTTCCGTAATTTTTGCTATCTTTAGTCGATATACCATCGCTATTTTTTCGAAAAACCAGGAAGTTATAAAACACGGTACACTTATGCTCCGAGCTATGGCTCTTTCAGCACCTTTTGTCGGTGTAGTCATGATTTGTATGAACTCACTTCAAGCAATGGGAAAAGCGATTCCATCACTCATTCTCTCTGCTGGGCGCCAAGGTGTTTTTTTCATACCTACTCTCTTCCTTTTTACCCGTTTTTTCGGTCTTAACGGGCTTATTTTCTCACAACCTACTGTTGATATCATGATAAGTATTCTAGCGGCGTTACTATTACGCTTTGTAGTCAAGCATGACAAAAATCTGATTACAGAAACTTCCTTGCCCTAAGACCGTAAAATGATTACAATTTCTTGAATGAACAGAAGATACCTGCCCTTATGTAATAGTCCCGAAAAAGTTCGCAAGCTAAAACTAGCCGCATTAATTTCCTTAGTAGGAAATTTCTTACTTGCATCTATGAAAATTTCTACTGCCGTATTTACGGGAAGCCTTGCAGTTTTAGGAGACGGGATTGATTCCTCCATAGATGTAGCAATTGCAATTATGGCTTTAGGTGTTGCCTTTGTTATTAAACGGCCCTCGGATAAAAACCACCCATGGGGGCACGGCAGGGCAGAAACAGTAGCTACAGTTATCCTTTCCTTCATTATAATGCTTGCAGGCTTTCAGCTCGTTATTTCTGCAATCCACACACTTATATCAAATTCTCAGCAAAACCTTCCGCCTCCTATAACCCTCATTGTTACTGCTATTTCTGTCCTAGGAAAACTGCTTTTAGCATTGAGCCAGTGGCATATAGGAAAAAAATCAGGAAGCCCACTGATTCTTGCAAATGCGAAAAATATGACGATGGACATCCTTATCTCGGCGTCAGTATTTTCTGGACTAACCGCATCTATTTTATTTCATGCACCTATACTCGACCCAATAATTGCCCTGCTTGTTGGCCTATGGGTAATGAAAACAGCACTTGGTATGTTTTTTGAGTTGAATCTTGAACTTATGGATGGTAATGCTAACGAAGACATGTATCGAGAACTCTTTGAAGCAGTAAGCAAAGTTCCCGAGGCAGGAAACCCCCATCGTGCAAGAATAAGAAAGATTGCATCTGCCTGGGATATTGATTTGGATATTGAAATTGACGGAGAAAAAACCGTACGCGAGGCGCACAATATAGCAGATGCCGTAGAAGAATCAATCAGATCTCGTATTCCAGACATCTACGATATTATGGTCCATGTAGAACCCACGGGTCATGGGCAACATCCAGAACAATTTGGATTATGTGAAAAGGATTTTGATTAAGTGAGTGGTTTTTCTTTCCATTCTTTCCAAGCATGAATGAATTCAAGCATATATTGTTGAATATCTCCAAACCACTCTTTTTGAAAGGCGGCTGCATCCATTCCGATATACCGGTAATGCCAGCATTCCCAACGGTATCCTGTAACAACTTCATATCCCTGTGGAAAAGAAAGAGACCAGCCAAAACGGCTGCTGTTTTGGGAGAGCCATTTTCCTGCGGCAGTTTCGGCAAAATCATCGGTGATAGAACCGAAATCCAGAACTGTTCCAAGTTGGTGTTGGCTCGCCCCAGGAGGAGCGGATTCTCGATCTGCGACTTCTTTTCCCAACTGACGAACATTTCGAGCGTACAAATTGTCTTGATAGTCCCATGATCGGTAAGAAGACGAAACAACTAATTTTATGCCATCTCGAAGAGCCGCTTGCCCCATCCGCTCGAGTGCTGCTTCCGCCGTTTTAGTTAAAGATAGACCACTTCGATTAGGAATGTAGGAACGGCCACCTTTCAAGGGAATAAGCTCTTCAGGCACATGGTTCGCAGGCAAACGATGTTGTTTATCTACAAGAATGAGGAGATCTTGAGTTTCTTCTTGTAAAAGCATTTCAAGAGCAGGAACAAATACATCTCGCTCATTATTAATTCGATTAATCAATTCTTTTGGAATTACAGCTGGAGCAGTAAAAACTGGATTTGGGGAACGTTTTTGTTCAGAAAAACAAGAAAGAATACTACCAGCAGCAAACACAAAAAAAACTACACGTTTCATATAGAAAAATCCTTTATTAACCAACCACGTTTACGGGCAATTTTAGTAAGACGTTTATCCGGATGAACCGCAACCGGCCGCCCAACTAACTCAAGAAGGGGAAGATCATGAATGCTATCCGTGTAAAAAGAACACGAGCGTAAATCGATCCCACTCTTAATAGCAAAATCACGAATTATACTACATTTTGTACGGGAATAAACCGGTAAACCAACAGTTTTACCAGTAAACTTTCCGTCATTAAAGGCAAACTGAGTAGCAACAATATCTTCAGCTGTTAAATTTAAATACTGAGCTAAGGGATACACAACTTCAAATGGAGACGAGGTTGCCAAAATTACACGAACACCTTGCTGTTTTAAGGTTGAGATTTCTCGGACAGCACCGGGATATATTCCATTTTCAAGATAGTTTTCAAAAGCTTCTTGAGCCATTGTTTGAATCTTTTCGTGAGAAACGCCAGCAAGGCGAGGCAAACTCATTTTAAAAATTGATTTTATACCAAGCTTAAAAAAACGGTATAAAATATATAAACCAGGCACCAGTAAAATATAAAGCCAACTGATGAGTCGATATTTCATACAAACAAGAACAAACCAAAACGAGGTAGCATGGCGACTGATTGTATGGTCAACATCAAAAAAAGCTATTTCTTCACGCCTCATACCTATAGAATAATGAGAACGAGCCTCTTAAACAAGCCTCGACGAAAATTTATTTCCTTAGAAAGCTGGCTACACATAACAAGACCTAAACCACGATAACGTCGCGTTTTTTTATCATAATAAGGTGTTGCAACGAGTGTATGAAACTTTATTGGGAAAACACTACAAGTATGCCATTTTATTAAAATTTTTTTTTCTACTCCCCACACAGTAAACTTAACAGGGAAAAAAAAATGAAACCGACTATGATCCAAGACGTTCTCAAATATTTCAGTTGCTATAATTTTGAGGCGCAAACGATCTTCTTTAGGCAACACAGTACAAGACTCCGCAAACTCTTCTATGAGGAAAAGGCTAGAGGCACAAGGTGGTAGAGAGATGGAACAACTTTGTTGAGCCAAGAAGTTTAAACAACCTCAGTAAGAGAAGTAATAACTGGAAACATATCAGCAAAACCTGTTGATTGTATGGCTAAACGAACAACTTCAGACGGATTCATGACGAAAAGCTTTTTACCAACTTCTTCACCATCAGATACAGCAGCCATGAGAACACCTAGCCCCGATGAAGAAAGACTGCTAACTTGGGATAAATCTAAAACAAGATTTGTTTCGTTTATTAATGCATAAACTTTTTTTTGAAATTCCGTATATGTATAAGAATTAACCGTACCTGCTATTTCTAAAAGGGCATAGTTAGGGCCATTCTTTTCTGAAATTGAAATATTTTCCATACAATCCTTCCTCTTATTTACTCAAATATTTAATTACAAGAACAGTAATATCGTCTTCGAGCTCACGAGATACAAATTCGGTAAGATTATCACACAGGAATTGTGCCATACGAGAAGCAGGATAGGTTCTATTATCCATGAGCATGCGTTGAACCCTAGCCTTACCAAAACGTTCTCCACGGAGGTTAGTCGAATCAATGAGACCACCAGTTGTCATGAGAAGGATATCCTGTGGATTTAAAGTAATCTTCTTTACCTTAATATATTGTCCAATATTCTTTACAAAGCCGAGCACACGTCCATCACCTTGAATTTCTATTGCATTGTTATATGCCGCAGTATACAGGAACATAGCGGGTACACCACAGTTAATGTAGTAAAGAGTGTTAGTCTTAAAATCTATTAGACCAAAAACTCCTGCAAAGAAGGTACCCTTTGGAAGGTTATTCTTTACAAAACTATTAACCTTTACAACCAAATGCTTAAAGTCTTGTGTTTCTCTAAGAAAGGTCCTCAATACAGACTTAAGAATAACCATAGACATACTGGCATTAAGCCCCTTACCCGAAACGTCCCCCATAACAAAGAGATATTTATCCGAGCTAAGCCTAATAAAGTCTATAAAATCTCCACCAAGTTTACGAGCAGAACGAGTTATAAAATCCGTATCAATCTTTTCATGATCAACTCTGTCAATATTTTCCTGTATAGAAGTAATAATTTGTCCCGAAAACTCAATTTCACGGTCGACCGTCAATACAACAGATTCGTTCGCTATGTTTTTTAGGTAGTACATAATAAGAAAAAAGCTTGAATACAAATTCGTTAATACTGAATAGTCATACTCGGTATAGTCTCCTCCACGCTTTTTTGGGCCTAGAAGAATAATACCAACAATACGATGCCCCTCACGGATAAGAATCATGGCATCTGCCCTGCAGAGATCAAAAATACTCAAAAGATTAGGTTTAATATCGGCATACAAGTGAGTGGTAATAGCCTGCGTTTTTAAAACAACAGATTCATTATAACTAAGCAAGAAGTCTATTGCATTATTGTCGCTAATGACTAATTCGTTTTTAGAATTAGACGTTGAATGTACGGTTAGCAGTTTTCCTTTTTCATCTGAAACTAGGATATCTACCGAAGAACAATCAACATACTGATCTAATAGCTCAACCGTTCTTTGAATAACAACGGCGCCACCAGAGGTATAGTCTATCGTTTCAAACCCGGCTTCAATTTCAGCTTCGTATTCAACTCCAACACGAATATATTTTCTCATTCGTTGAGAAACCCATTCTCGAATAAAGAGCATTAAAACAACTACGATAATTAAGAGTATTCCTAGCAGGACGATGGAAGATACGTGGTTAATCAGAGCAAGTACCATTGCTGCAGTTGCAACGCTAAAAATAAAGTTCAATACAGTAAAGTTTAAAAACGTCGCTAATGCAAGCGTACGATCAAAAAGGGTCGTAACAGATATTGCTTGGTAGATTAACACAAGCATGACTGCAAGACCAAAGGGTATAAGCGGGAATGCCAATGGATACTGAAAAGATAGCTTATAAAGCAAAATTGAAATACTAAACCCAACAATAATAGAAACTGTCACAAAAAGAAGTCGTTGCCGATAGATACGACTTTTCATACCAACAACACGCATGAGCAGAGAAATTATCGTGAGAGCGGGAAAGGCAAAAACAAAAATCAGAGCATACAATACAAGGCCGTCAATAACTCCAAACACCATTGCTGAACCAATAATAAACGCACCGGTAGGATCCTGGCCGAATGAAGTAATTCCAACAAAAACAAGATATCCACAAAACAATAAACTAAGCCAGTTTATCACTTTTATAAAGGCATTATCAGTATTATACGGTATGGAGATTGAAAAACGAAAGAGAGAAACCACAACAAAGGATAAACACAAAAGACATGTGCGAAAGAGAAGAAGTGCAAGAGAAGGATTACCGTAAAAGAAAAGGTGTACGGAAATTCCTGCAAAAAGAGCAGTAAAGGACGAAGCCATAGCAACGTTAGTAAATAAGTTCTGCCCTTTTTCTGAACTCGAATCTAAGTAAAAAGAAAAAAGAAACAGAAAGGCTGCAAGAGCATAACTAAATATGAGTAGGTTCATGGTTACTCCTCAATCTTAGCGACAAGCATGGTCACATCATCGCGCAATTTTTTATCGCCGTTATATTCCATAACCAGGTCAGCGATGTCGTTAATAAAATGGTGTGCCGATTTATGAGCACTGTTACGTACGGTATTCAAATATAACTCAGTATCTCCAAGCTCAACGCCAGAATCATCCATAACCTCAGAAACACCGTCTGAAGCCATAAGGACTACATCTCCGCGGTATAAAGGAGCTTCATCCTGAACAATTTCATCGAGATCGATAATACCTACGAGACTGCAAGTTGAACCTAGTGGCTTTATTTTGTAGCCACCAGGAGCACGAGTAATAATGATAGGGTCAGCCATTGAAGCATTAACATAGCGTATCTTCATAACCCGGGTGTCGATAATTCCAATAAACAAAACAGCGTACTTATCCTCCAAATGCATACTCTTAATTGCAGTATCGATAGCTCTAATAACACCAGGAAGATCTTCTTTATTATCGATAATTTTAACAGTATTACTGATTACACCCATAATAAGTGCTGAAGCAAGCCCTTTACCGGAAACGTCACCAAGTAAAAAGAAAGTACGATGCTCATCAATCGGAATTATATCATAAAAGTCTCCTGATACATTAACGAGGGGAAGGAAGTATGCTGCAATGTCAAGGTGAGGAATATCCGGCATTTTCTGGGGCAAAAAGGACATCTGCGTTTCAGCAACCATGTCCCATTCTTTTGAAAGTTCAGAAATGGCAGTTAGCTGCGTAATGGTTTTGGTTCGCTTTTGAAAATTAAAAAACTCATTGAGCATAGTATCAAATACGCTAGGCTCAAAAACCTTCATATACCGACACAACACATAAAAATGTAGTTTTTTATAAACAAGGAAAAAACCTCGCGCATTTTGAAAGTCTGAAACAAGACCAAGGCGTTCATCAATTAAATAAAAACCCTCTGGCCAATTTTCGGGAAAGTTACGTGAAAGCACTTCTAGTGTATCTGGATTGGTTGCAATCCGTGTGGGACTGTTATAAACAACATAGTTGTTTTCCGAGTTTACGTAGAGAACAGAACAGTCGGCATCATGTTCGAGAACAGTTTCAACAGACTCCATAAAATCTTCAACCGTGTAGGAAAATTTTAGTCGGTCTATAAACCGGATCATTAGCCGAGTGTCTTTTACCTTGAAAGTCTGATGATCAAGACGTTCCCAAACTTTTTTTGTTAATAGCGACGCCGAAGTCCCAGCAACAAAAAACATAATAGCTGCGGAAATAAAACGTCCCAACGTTGAAACCTCAGGAATTATGACAAATAAAAACAACGAAAAAACCAGCCCGATGAGGGTATCAATTGCCAGCTTCGCAAGCCGTTTGCGGGTTCGAATCATCTTGAAGCACCTCTTTGAAAAAAAGAGTTATACAATCCGGAAGAACTAATTCTACCGAAACATAACCTAATATAATCTTATGGCATAATAATCTGCATAGTAATTATAACACAAGATATTCTGTTTGAGAACATAAAAAACTGTGTTTATCGAGATAGTACCTTATGTCTGCAAGTCTGCAAGCAAAATGGGCTCAGGTTTCGAATTTTCGCCCTGTAATGCAGCAAACTCTTCGAGAAGTGCTTTAGCCTGTGAAGAAATCTTAGCTGGAATCTCTACCTTTATTTTAATATAGAAGTCGCCTTTTTTGCCATTTGAAAGAGGAACGCCCTCGCTGCGAATGCGCAAAAGTTTGTTATTTTGTGTTCCCGCAGGAATTTTAAGTTTGAGATTCTTATCATCAAGTGCAGTTATAGTAATCTCACTGCCAAGAGCAGCCTGAGTCATAGAAATAGGTATTGCACAATATAAGTCGGCTCTAGATCGTTCAAAGGCAACATGGGGTTTTACCCGTATAAACACCAACAGGTCTCCGTATGCACCGCCCCCTTGGCCCGCATCACCTTGGCGAGGAATATTAATGCGCTTACCGTCTTCAACTCCAGGAGGTATCGTAACAAGTATTTTTTGACGTTTTTTCTGTACGCCAGATCCACTACATTCCTTACATGGGTTTTCAACTATAGTGCCCTCACCACGGCAAGTTGGGCAAGGAGACGCAACAGAAAAGAAGCCCGAACTACGGCGAACTTGGCCAGCACCCTGACAGGTTGAACACATTTTACGTCCAGATCCCCCCGCAGCGCCAGATCCCTTACATGGAGCACAGGTTTCATTTCTTGAATACTGTATTTCTGCTTTTGTGCCATAAACAGCGTCTTTAAAGGAAATTTGAAGGTCATATCGCAAGCTTGCGCCTTGACTAGCTCCTGGAGGACCGCTGGGTCGGCGTCGACCGCCACCACCTCCGCCACCTCCAAAAAGGTTTTCGAATATTCCAGAAAAATCACCAAAAATATCTTCAAAGCCTTGGAAAGCACTAGGGTCGAATCCTCCCGGTCCTCCGGGCCCACCCATACCTTCAAGCCCAGCATGACCATACTGGTCATAGATTTGGCGTTTTTTATCGTCTACCACCACTTCATAGGCTTCTGTGGCTTCTTTAAAATTATTTTCCGCTTGTTGGTCACCAGGATTACGGTCGGGATGGAATTTAATCGCAAGTTTTCTATATGCTTTTTTTATTTCGTCCTTGGTTGCATTTTTTTGAATGCCCAATACTTCATAATAATCTCGTTTAGTAGCCAAAAGGAACTCCAGGAAGAAAAGATACGGTCTCAACAAAGAAGCCGGATACAATCCGGCCTCTTTGAGGATTACTTATTATCGTCATCTACCACTTCGTAGTCAACATCGTCAGCTGAACCCTTATTGGGTCCTTTTTGATCGGAAGCATTAGCGTCAGCAAATCCTTCGCCACCATCTGCTCCAGCATCTGGGCCTGCACCCTCACCTTCTGTCTCAGCTGCCTGTGTCTTATATAGTTCTTCTGCAATCTTATATGAAGCTTGTTTAAGTTCTTCAGTTTTAGTCGTAATTGCTTCCACGTCGTCGCCTTCAAGCGCCTGCTTGAGCGCAGCGATAGCTGCCTCAATTTGCTGCTTATCGGCATCGCCAACCTTATCACCCATTTCTTTGAGGGTTTTTTCAGTTGTATACACCATAGAATCAGCTTCGTTTCGAGCTTCAACTCGTTCGCGTTCTTTCTTATCGGATTCAGCATTAGCTTCTGCTTCCTTAACCATGCGATCAATTTCGCCCTCGTTAAGGCCACCTGAGCTTTCAATCCTAATACGCTGTTCCTTACCCGTTCCTAAATCCTTGGCAGAAACATGAACAATACCGTTCGCGTCAATATCGAAAGTAACTTCAATTTGCGGAACACCTCGAGGCGCAGCAGGAATGCCTACAAGATCGAACTTACCAAGCGTTCGGTTCTGGGTGGACATTTCGCGTTCACCTTGCAGAACATGGATAGAAACCGCAGTTTGACCATCCGCAGCGGTGGAAAACACCTGGCTTTTTCGGGTTGGGATGGTGGTATTTCGAGTTATAAGCCGAGTAAACACACCGCCCATGGTTTCAATACCAAGAGAAAGAGGAGTAACGTCGAGCAGGAGAACATCTTTAACGTCACCACCGAGGATACCACCTTGAATAGCCGCACCCACAGCAACGGCTTCGTCAGGATTCACACCCTTAGAGCCTTCCTTACCAAACAATTCCTTAATAAGCTGTGTAATTTTTGGCATGCGGGTTGAACCACCAACCAAAAGAATTTCGTCAATCTGATCTGCGGTAATACCTGCATCCTTAATCGCCTTTTTACAGGGATCCTTTGTCCGTTCAAAAAGATCTTCAGTCATCTGCTCAAATTTTGCTCTAGTAAGAGTTTTTTGCAGATGCTTGGGGCCAGAAGCGTCAGCAGTAATAAATGGCAAGTTAATTTCCGTGCTCATTACTGCAGAAAGCTCAACCTTTGCCTTTTCAGCCGCTTCGCGCAGTCGCTGTAAAGCCATCCGATCTTTAGAAAGATCGATTCCAGAGTCATTTTTAAACTCGTCAACGAGCCAGTTCATCACTCTGCGGTCAAAATCGTCACCACCGAGCTGGGTATCACCATTAGTAGACTTAACTTCAAAAACGCCGTCTCCCAGTTCTAGGATGGAAATATCAAAGGTTCCTCCCCCGAGATCATAAACGGCGATTGTTTTTTCTTTCTTGGACTCTTTGTTAAAGCCAAAAGCAAGGGCAGCGGCTGTAGGTTCGTTTATAATACGCTTTACATCGAGTCCTGCAATCTTTCCTGCATCCTTGGTTGCCTGGCGCTGTGCATCATTAAAGTAGGCTGGCACAGTAATAACAGCTTCGCTAACAGTTTCACCAAGATAATCCTCTGCAGTCTTCTTCATTTTCTGTAGGATAAATGCGCTTATTTCTTGAGGAGAATAGAGTTTTCCATCAACATCAATACGGACATCGTCTCCCTGGGGAATAATCTTGTATGGAGCCAACTTTGCTTCTTCGCTTAGTTCTTTAAACCGGTGCCCAACAAAACGCTTAACCGAAAATATAGTTTTTTCGGGATTAGTAATCATCTGGTTTTTAGCAGGTTGTCCAACTACCCGTTCGCCTTTTGCAGTAAAACCTACAATTGACGGCGTAGTTCGCCCACCTTCAGCATTTTGAATAACGACCGGTTCTCCGCCTTCCATAACAGAAACACACGAGTTGGTAGTTCCTAGGTCAATTCCTATAATTTTTCCCATAGTATAAATCTCCTTAATATCTTTTATTATGCGTAACGGGTTCGCGCCTGTACGTATTATTCAGCAGCCGTTTCTAGCGGCATTTTAACCATAACCTTTGCAAGCCGGATAACACGGCCTTTGAGCTTGTATCCCTTTAAATATTCCTCGGCAACCGTTGGCTCTGTAATATCAGGGTCAGGCTGAGTCCCAATTGCTTCGTGCACATGCGGGTCAAAAAGCTGATCCTTTGAGGGGTAGTATTCCATACCGTACTTAGTTTCCAGAAGAGAACCAAGTTGTTTACGAATCATAACCACACCATCTGCAAACGCAGTTGCTGCCGCTGTATCTTCGGAAGAAACTCCTGCATCTATTGCTCGATCAAAATCATCGAGAATCTGCACTAAATCCGTAAGAAGGAGGGTATTGGCAAAATCTATTGCCTCCTGCTTCTCGCGAATCATCCGCTTACGGTAATTATCGAAATCGGCAGCCTTGCGTACATATTGATCCTGAAGCTCAGCTTGTACCTTTTCCAATTCTTGTATACGCAAAGACACTTTCATTGGTGAATCTTGAAACACTGATTCTGTAGATTCAACTGGTTGCGTATTTTCGCCCGTCACATCGGAGTTACCCGCATCCTGTGCCGGATCTTGTACCTTTTCGTCTGGGGATAGACCGTTTTCTGGGGCTCCCCGCATCGTTCCTTCTTTCTCGTCACCCGTTATGGGTACCTTTTTCTTATTTTCGTCTGATTTTTTCAACTTTAACAACCTCGATAAAAAGATACTAATATTGCCTACAAAGGGTCAACCAAATCTTTAAAAAAATTGTTTTTACCGTCAAAAACAGTCCATTATGAGCTTCCAAGCGACAGAAGCCGGCGAAGGTATGGACGGTAACGCATCACGAGAGAACCAAGATGCTTCTATAACTTCATCTCCGTCTGGCTGTAAGTCTCCACTTTCCCAATCAGCATAAAAGGCAATCATATATTGATCAGGAAATGGCCAACTTTGGCTTCCTGCATACCGAACATTCTGCACAGAGATTCCGGTTTCTTCAAGAACTTCCCGTTTTACACAGGACTCAAGCGTTTCACCATGCTCTACATACCCAGCAACACAAGAAAAAAGATGTTGAATGCGATTTGCGTGCCGCACTAGCAGGATTTTGTCATCCTTATGTACTAAAACAATAATTGCAGGAGAAAGCCGGGGATAATAATCGACCGTGCATGCTCGGCATTGCAGTGCGTTTTCTGTTGCATGATCGAATAAAGGGGCCCCACAACGAACGCAATGCTTAGTAACTGAATGCCACTGAATCAATCCGAATGCCTTACCGGCTAAAGCTGCTAGCGAGGCAGAATACAAACAATCGGCACCTAAAAGAGATCGAATTGGTACCCATTGCGCTTTCTTACCCGATTCAGCCGCACATACAGTTACAAAGGCTTCTCGCTGTGGTTCATCTATTAATAGAATATACACAGGATTTCCTTCAAAGACAATTTTCATACGATCTATACTCGGCAAAGCTTCAATTTTTGTGCTCCACGATGGAACATCGTTGGTTTCTAATAGAAGAATTTCGTCCGGACAAAATATATAGATAGATGGTGGCATTATAAACTCCGTTATTTGATTGTTACTCAACAATAGCGGAAATTCCTAATCCCTGTCCATGTAGGCAAGGCTATTGCTATCAGTGAAATAACAGTACATTGCAAGCATCTTGAAGGAGGGCAAACTTCCATGATACATTCCGGTATGAAAGTAGCAATCTTTTTTGGATCAAAATCGGATACAGCCTGTATGAAGAAAGCCGCTGAAGTACTCAGAGACTTTGGCGTCGAATTTTCTTCATTCATCATCTCCGCCCATCGTGCAGGAGAATTACTTGCCGAAACCGTTGCTAGCGTGGAAGCAGACGGAGCCGAAGTCATTATCGCGGGAGCCGGACTCGCCGCACATTTACCGGGAGTTATTGCATCCATGACTGTCTTGCCAGTAATTGGGGTTCCCCTAGATGCAGGCAAGGTTGGTGGCCTCGACGCCTTACTTTCCATAGTACAAATGCCAAAGCAAATTCCCGTTGCAACAGTTGGCCTTGATAACGCTGCAAATGCAGCATACCTAGCCTGTGAAATACTTGCCATAAAATATCCGGAGCTAAAGAAAAAACTTTTGGAATTCAGAGTAAAACTAAAAAATGATATGGCCGCCGAAGGCGGAAGGGGTGTTGAACTGTGAAATCCATTGAGGAAAACTCGATGACCACGTGTCCATACAACGAAGAAGACGACAAACTACGAGATCACTGCGGTGTAATCGGTGTATATCTTTCGGACCATGAGACAAACGCGTCACGTTTTACCTATTACGGCTTACAATCGCTGCAGCACCGTGGGCAGGAAAGTACCGGCATCGCAGTTTCTGATGGCGAAAAAGTCGACCACTTTAAAAAACTGGGCCTCGTTGCCGAAGCCTACAACAATGAAATTCTGCTCGCACTTAAAGGGCACATTGCAATAGGTCATGTCCTATATTGTTCTGCAGGAAAGGCAACAAGCGAAAATGTTCAGCCCTTTGTCTCTCGCTCAAAACTTGGAACCCTCGCCGTAGCTCATAATGGTAGCTTGGTAAATGCGGAACCTATGAAAGAGTTTCTCGAAGAAACTGGATCAACCTTTACATCCTCAAGCGATACCGAAGTAATAATTAAACTAATAGCTAAGAACTACAAAAAAGGGTTAGAACGAGCCTTAACAGACACTATTCAACTTATCCGTGGCTCATTTGCCCTAGCAGTAATGACAGAAAAAACCCTCATCGGTGCACGCGACCCCAATGGAATCCGCCCACTGTGTTTGGGAAAACTCCCTAACGGATGGATACTAGCAAGCGAATCCTGCGCGATAGACGCCATGGGAGGTGAATTAATACGAGACATTGAACCCGGAGAAATTGTTATTATTAACGAAGACGGTGTTCTTTCCTTTAACTTCGGCGAAAAAACCGCTCGAAAAACTTGTATATTTGAATACGTTTATTTTGCCCGACCAGACTCCGTCATCGATGGAATCAGCGTTCTCGAAGCCCGAATCAAGATGGGGCAAGTTCTTGCAAGGGAATCGGGAGTAGCCGCAGATGTTGTAATCGGGGTTCCAGATTCCGGACTCGGTGCAGCCCTCGGTTTTTCAAACGCTTCTGGTATTCCTTATGCCATGGGCCTAGTAAAAAACAAATATATTGGCAGAAGCTTTATAGCGCCAACGCAAGAAGAACGCGAACAGCTGGTTTTTGTTAAACTAAATGCTATTAAACACGATGTAAACGGTAAGAGAGTCGTCATTATTGACGATTCAATCGTGAGAGGCACTACGTGCCGCCGGCTTATACAAATTCTCCGCAAGGCAGGGGCAACAGAAGTTCATTTCCGTATTTCCTCACCACCAGTTAAGTTCCCCTGCTATTTAGGAATAAACACACCGGTACGTGCAGAGCTTATTTCCGCAAATTATAATTCTAAAGAAATATGCGAAGCTGTAGGTGCAGACTCCTTGGCTTTTATTTCCATGGAAGGAATGATAGAGGCACTTGAAGGCTGTACGCCCTACGGAACTGATTTACAAAAAAAAGGGAAACTACACCCTTCCAAAAACAAGAATGATTACACTGCCAGCTACAGTGGGTTTTGCAAAGGCTGTTTTATTGGTGAATACCCCATGCCCATGATTGGCGAAATTGGGAAGAGGGAAGGAATACAATATGATTGATTATCAAGCGTCTGGTGTTAATGTTGAAGAAGGTTACAAGGCTGTTTCCAGCTATAAGGAACACGCAAAACGAACAATGATCCCTGGAGTTTTAAACGGCTTAGGGAGTTTTGCCGGTATGTTTGAAGTACCTTCAGGCTACACAGAACCGGTACTCGTATCGGGAACCGATGGTGTGGGAACAAAACTAGACCTAGCCTTTGCTTTAAAAAAATACGATACCGTTGGAATTGACTGTGTGGCAATGAGCGTAAACGATATTCTGTGCCACGGCGCAAAACCACTGTATTTTCTAGACTATATTGCATGCGGAAAACTTGATGCTAGCATTGCCACCGATTTGGTTAAGGGTATTGCCGAAGGTTGCGTGCAAAGCGACGCAGCTCTTTTAGGTGGAGAAACCGCTGAAATGCCGGGGTTTTATGATGAAGGAAAGTATGATATTGCTGGTTTTGCCGTGGGAATCGCAGAAAAATCTGCGATAATCGACGGTTCGGCTATTCGTGAGGGAGACACCCTTATCGGGCTTGCGTCAAGCGGAGTACATTCAAACGGATTTTCACTCGTACGAAAACTTGTAACTGATTTTTCCGAACCATTTAACGGCAAGCCAATCGGCGAAACGCTTTTGGAGCCTACTAAAATCTATGTTAAACCGGTCCTCTCTCTCTTAGAAAAAGTACCTGTCCATGGAATGGTACACATTACTGGCGGAGGTTTCTATGAAAACATACCCCGCATGTACCCTTCTGGCGGAGTTCACGGTTCTGCCGAAACCGAACGTCTTATTTCTGTTATTAAACAAGACAGCTGGCCTGTTCTGCCAATTTTCGACGAACTAGTTAGAAGTGGGGCTAATCCTGAGCGAATGTACCATACATTCAATATGGGCATTGGCTTCGTTATTGCCGTTGATCCAAACGATGCTCAAAAGACAATTCAGCACTTTGAACAGTCCGGTTTTCCCGCATTCGCCATAGGTGTAGTAAAAAAAGGCACGGAAGATGTCGTCTTTAGTTAAAAAAGCGTCTCAGACTTTACCCGTCCGTATAGCTGTTTTTGTGTCTGGGGGAGGGACTAACCTTCAGGCACTTATTAACGCTGCCGAAAATAAGGCAGCTCAGTTCACAATTGTTACGGTAATTGCTGATCGAATTAGTACCGGAGCAGAAGGTCGCGCTCGGCGCCACGGGATTCCCGTGGAACTCGCCCTCCCCCCCAAGGGGCTACCACGATCAGAAGCACGCCGTGCAGTATCCGACCAAGCGCTTGCTTTTTGCCGCAAACACAATGCAGAAGGGCTCGTTCTTGCAGGGTTTCTAACTATTATGAACGGTGGCATTATTAACGAATATTCTGGAAAAATTATCAACGTGCATCCTGCTCTTTTACCCGATTTTGGTGGGCCAGGAATGTGGGGCAATCATGTTCATGAGGCGGTTCTCGCCTCTGGGGCACAAGAATCTGGATGCACAATACATCTAGTAGACACCGGATGCGACACTGGCCCCATTCTCCTGCAACGAAAGGTACAAGTGGAAATTGGGGACACGCCAGAAACCCTTGCCAACAGAATCCACGCAGAAGAACACGTAGCTATCGTTGAAGGAAGCAACCTACTTGCCCACCGCATCCGCAAAGGAACAATAAAAGCACTATGAATTTCCAATTACGCCTTCCAAAGAAAGTACGTAGCGCACTCTCTGGGTTGGTAATTGGTTCCGCAGGAATACTTCCTGGAATATCAGGAGCAAGTCTAACCGTTCTTTTTGGAGTTCACGAAGATATAACGGCTCTCCTTGCAGATCCCATCCATCGTTTTCGCCAATTTATTCAACAGCATTTTCTTTTTGTTTTAGGTTTGATCATCGGTTTCATCGGAACTTCAATTATACTCACCGGCATTTTTTTTACACACACCGCAATTTTTCTTACACTTTTTTCTGGTTTTATCGTGGGAACACTCCCCAGTATATACCGAAGGGCCGCGAAAAGTGGGATTCACCGCCGAGAGTTGCTCTCCTTCTTCTTTTTTACAGCAATTATGGTAGCCTTGGCTATTTTTAATTATATGTCAAAAGGTTCCCGAACCGAGGGCCTCCACTTTGCTATGCCTAACACAGAAAACCGCGGTGTTATAACTTTTTCGCCACAATGGTTTTTTTCAGGCGCGATTTTAGGGTGTGGATCCCTGCTTCCTGGCATAAGCGCATCGTTTTTTCTTATGTATTTAGACTGGTTTGCCCCCCTGCTTTCTGCAGTAGCATCCCTTCGTTTTCTTCCCCTCGCACAAACAGCTTTAGGATTCACGATAACTATACTCACTCTGTCTCGGGTTACCAACTGGTTGTACCGAAGATTTAACAGCATAACTTCTTTTGCTGTACTCGGTTGTACCCTTGGCTCATTTGCTCTTATTATTCCCCTCCTACCACCACTAACCATCCCCATGATTATTTTTTTTATCGTAGGTTTTTCCACCTCTTTCTTTATTGGCACCCGTAATAAATAGCACTCAAAAAAAGTTTGCTGAGTGCTATCAGGCACTTCCAATTGTAGAAAAACTGCATTTTTGGTATTCTTATTCTATTGAAGAATTTGGCATTAATTTACAAGGGGAAAACAATGAAAAAACGTGCACTTATTAGTGTATTTTATAAGGACGGTGTGCTTGAACTAGCACAGTATCTCAGCAGTAAAGGTTGGGAAATCCTTTCGACCGGTGGAACAAAAAAGCACCTAGCCGATGCCGGCCTGGCAGTAACCGATGTGAGCTCGGTAACAGGATTCCCAGAATGCCTTGATGGTCGAGTTAAAACCCTACATCCAAAAGTTCATGCAGGAATATTGGCAATACGCACAAATAAAGAACATGTTAAAACAATGAAGGAACTAGATGTTCCTCCTATTGATCTTGTCTGTGTAAATCTCTATCCCTTTTTTGAAAAAGTTCAGGCTAATCTTTCCTTTGAAACTACAATCGAATTTATTGACATTGGCGGGCCTACCATGCTCCGCTCTGCTGCAAAAAACCATCAAGACGTACTCGTACTTACCGAAGCGACTGACTACCAAGAAGTTATTTCTGCTCTAGACGCTTCTGAACAAGAAGTTTCTCGCATTCCTTGTGATCTCAAAAGGCGCCTTGCAGGCAAGGTATTTAATTTGACGAGTGCGTACGACGCTGCGGTAGCACGCTTTATGCTCGGCGAAGCAGGTAAACCCGTTTCTGAAAACTCATCACAATGGCCGCAGTTTTACACAGTTCCTTATACGCTTTCACAATCCTTACGCTACGGTGAAAACGGCCACCAACAGGCGGCGCTCTACCTTACTGGAGACACAACAGGAGCCTTTGGTGGTATGAAACAAATCCAAGGAAAGGCTCTTTCTTATAACAATATGCGCGACTTAGATATTGCCTGGAAAGCCGCCTGTGCCTACGACGAATTGCTAGTTGATCTGCCTAAGGAAGTTCCCGCAGAAGCACAGCTCGCCCAGCAAAAAGCTGCAGCACCTGTTATTTGCGTAGCACTTAAGCATAACACTCCCTGCGGAGCAGCCGTGGGCAAAACAGTTCTCGCCGCGTATAACCGTGCTCATTTAGTCGATCCAGTTTCAATTTTTGGCGGTATAGTTGGCTGTAATGTAAAAATTGACCGGCCAGCCGCCGAAGAAATGATAAAAACATTCCTTGAGGTTGTAGTAGCGCCAGATTTTGATGATGACGCATTGAAAGTTTTTTCTACAAAGAAAAATCTACGTATCGTTAAGGCAGATATAAAACCAAATAGCTTTACAGAATCTTTGAGTGTAGACGGAGGAGTCCTTGTACAAGAACGAGATAACAAACTCTTTTCGCAGTGGAAAGTTGTAACAGAAAAACAGCCAACAGCAGAACAAGCCGCAGAGATGGTTTTTGGTATGACTATTGCTCTCTTTGTAAAAAGCAATGCTATCTTAATCGTAAAAGACCGCATCGCTCTTGGTATTGCCGGGGGGCAAGTTAACCGCATTTGGCCAACGGAACAATCTCTTGCTCGGGCGAAGGATCTTACTGATAAAGGCACTCCGGATCTTAATGGTAAAATTACTACAACTCCCGCGACGGTGCTTGTTTCGGACGCTTTTTTCCCCTTTGCAGACGTAGTAGAAACTGCTGCAAAATACGGTATCACAGCGATTGTGCAGCCCGGCGGTTCTATTCGCGATCAAGAATCAATTGATATGGCTAATAAGCTTGGTATTTCTATGGTTTTCACGGGAACTCGTCATTTTAAACACTGATTTTTAGTGAGTTAGTCACAGAAAAACCACAGCACATAGCGTATACTTATGTTATGAAAAGATTTATTACGCAACCGTTTTATGTGTTAGTGACAATTCTCATGCTTTTTCTTAGCGCATGCACACCGTCTAAGGCTGAAGCTAAAGAAATAAATGACGCGGCAAGTCGTGGGACTCGTATAAATGATCCCCGACAAACCCTTGCCGAACTCGGATTCCATGTTTTTCCAGAACCAGTTGCCCTTCCAGATTTTACCGTCAAAGGCCTCTCTGGCAAAACATTTTCTTCTTCCTCTTTAAAAGGAACCGTGACCCTTTTGAACTTCTGGGCAACCTGGTGCCCTCCTTGCCGCAAAGAAATGCCTTCTATCGAAAACCTTTATAAAAAGATGGAGGGGCATGATTTTCGTATTGTTGCAGTCAGCGCTTCAGAGAAAAAAAGTGATGTTAAGAAATTTATTGATGCACAAAAATATACATTCCCCATTTACCTTGATGAGAAAAACTCTATTAGTTCAACTCTTGCCTCACAAGGAATACCAACTACTTATATTTTGGATAAGAATGGCTTAGTTATAGCAGGATTTGTAGGTGCGCGTGATTACGATGATCCACAGTTAATAGAAATATTTAAGGAGCTTTCAAAATGATGGGACAAGTACCCGGTATTGCGCTTTCTTTTGCTGCAGGTCTATTATCATTTTTGAGCCCTTGTGTACTCCCACTAATACCAGTGTTTCTTTCTTTTATTACCGGGGAGTCTATCCTCGAAAAATCTTCTAGAGAAAAAATACGATACCGACTCTTAGTAAGAACCCTTCTTTTTGTTGCAGGGTTTTCCATTGTATTTGTATTGCTTGCTCTCGTCTTTGGCGGGGGAATGCGTTTTCTTGGCAGTTCGGCCTCACTGATTATTACCCGAATATCAGGGGTAATTGTTCTCCTTTTAGGCATAAACCTTCTTTTTAATCTCCTTCCCTTTCTCGCCCGAGAGTTCCGCATTGATACAGCAGGTAAACTTGATCGCCTCGGCTGGCTACGCGCCCCCTTGTTTGGAATGGCCTTCGCTGCTGGTTGGACTCCCTGTATCGGGCCTATTCTTTCTACGATTCTTTTGTATGCGGGACAGTCTGGAAATGCTGCACATGCAGCAATATTACTCGCGGCGTACTCGTTCGGCCTAGGCATTCCCTTTATACTCACTGGGCTTTTCTTTGATCGAGCCACTCCCATATTATCGTGGTTTAAACGCCACATGAGAGCAGTACGAATAATTTCAGGTCTTTTGCTCATTGCTTTTGGACTTGCGATTTTAACAGGCGGCCTCTCCGGAATTACTACAACCTTTATGAAGTTGGGATATGCAGTTGAAACATTGGCAGAAACAGGGCCAGAATGGTTTCGCCCTATTGCTACCTTCTTTGCTCGCTGGTTAACATTTCAGGGAGTGTAATTATAAAACAGGGATTGTGCAAATCGCACTTTAGGCGCTACAATAAACAATGCTGTTTTATTTAGCGTCCCTGTTTCAGGACTTTTTTGGCCCCCTCCGATTATTTCAATCGTATCTTGTTCTTATAATAATTGCGTTGTATGCGGGTTTTATTATAACTGTTGTTTTACTTCCTAGGTTTTATCGATTTTTACCAAAAGATCGAGGACGAGAGTTTGCAGTTCATTCTGAAACAGCCATGGGAAAACCCACCGGGGCTGGTATAGTATTTATTTCTATTTTTGCAGGTCTTTCCTTTTTGATTTCTCCTATTAATCTTTCTCAGGTTACAGTCCTTCTTTTTACTTGGATTGTTATGATTACCGGATATTTGGACGACCGAGCACACCACGGCTGGGGAGAATACCGAAAAGGAGCCATAGACCTCAGTCTTTCCCTCGGCACCTCAGTTGCACTTTTCTACTGTCACTTTCATGGCACCGTTAGCTATTGGCTTCCCTTTGTTGCAAATGAGGTAGCAGTACATCCGGCTGTTTTCATTCTTATTTCAACACTTGTATTATGGGTTTCTATTAACACAACAAACTGTACCGATGGTGTAGATGGGCTTTCGGGAACGCTGGTACTGTTAGCACTTATTTCTTTAGGAATTATTTTTTACTTTGTACTTGGCCATACTAAGATTGCCTCATACCTTTTAGTTCCTCATATGGAAGACGGGGCCCTTTGGGCAGTACAAATATTTGGATTGTCTGGTGTACTTATGGGCTATCTGTGGCATAACGCATTTCCCAGCAAGGTTCTCATGGGAGACGCTGGCTCGCGTGCTCTCGGCTTCTTTATTGGTGTATGCGTAATACTATCGGGAAATCCGTTTCTTTTGTTTATGACTAGTGCTATGATTCTTATAAACG
>DUOS01000163.1 GCA_012838745.1 Treponema sp.
ACTAAAATCTTTGAACCGCGTATACGCTCCTCGGTTCGAGCAATAATTTCTTCGTGTGATTTTCCATTGGAGGCGTCTTCTGCCGCAGCTAGAACTACAAGTCCTTGTGCTGCAGAATTAAGTTTGCTATCGATAACAGCAAATTTATATCCATTAGCAACAACCTTTTCAGCGCTCCGTTGCATCACCTTCCAGGTACCACTGAGTACCTTACCAACCGGTATTGCAATAACTGAATCGTAATGAGATACAAGCCAAGAAAAAACTTGTTCAACACGCAAAGGATCGGGGACAGAGCTACTGGGGTATGCTTCTCTGCTATCAAGATATTGGTAAAAACTTTCTGTGCTTATGGTAAGCCGATCAAGATACTCGTCGTCACCCCAGAGTATTTTTAAGGGTATAACGTGGATTTGATACCGATCAATTAACTCAGACGGAATGTCTGCGATAGAATCGGTAAGGATTGCGATTCGGGCAACGGGCTGATGCACCGCTCGGTATTGATGAACCATGTCGTCAACTTTTTGTTCTATTATTCTTCCATAATCTTTAAGAATAAAAAACAACCGAGACGGGTCATTGGTGTGTATATGTATCTTTGCTTTTTCTCGACCAAAACTTATAATACTCGAATCGCCAAGCGGAGCAATCGCACTTTTCAGCGTAGTTTTTTCGTCATCAGGGAAACCGCCCTCGCGGAAAAGGAGTGCCTCCGTGCAGTATCTAAAAGTAATATCTTCCGAGGATGCCGGAACCTCATGCTCATGGTCGGCATAATCTTCTGGCTGGCCAATGTAGGCGGCACGCTGCCAAGAAACTTTTCCCGTAATAAGCATGCGCGAAATTCCCTCAAGAAACGAAACAAAACCGGAAGCACCAGCGTCTACAACTTGTGAACGGCGAAGAACGTCAAGCTGATTTTTTGTTTCCTCGAGCGCATCCCGGGCCGATACCAAACTTTCAGAAAAACGGTCTTGGATATTTCCACCCATTTTCATAAGCCGATCAATTTCGAGAGACCACACATTCATAACGGTGAGCATGGTTCCTTCTTTCGGATCCTCAAGTGCCTTGCCCGTTTCTGCCGCAGCGCGCGTTAAGGCTAAGGTAAATTCCCTTGGGGTAATACTCGAACGATTTGGGCATTCATTTGCCAAGCCATTGATATACTGAGCAAGTATGATACCGGAATTTCCTCGTGCTGAGGAAAGAGCGCGATCAGCGAGCAGCAGGAGTGTCTTGGAAAAGGAGCGAAAAACGTTGGGTAGCTGCAAAGTCGCATACATAGTTGCTACCATATTGTTTCCCGTGTCGCCGTCGGCAACAGGAAAGACGTTGATGTCATTAAGATAATTCTTTTGTTTTAGTAGGTTTTCATACCCAGAAAGAAACCAGTGGTATAAGTGGAATCCGTTAATTTTAAGTTCTTCAGCCATAGAGCCCCCCGATAAAATTTCTTCTTACAAAGAAATTTTTGGTTCAGTTCCCGCAAACAAACGCAGGATGTTTTTCCGGTGAGCGAGAATAACCCCCACAGGAATCAGTATCGAAACAACTAAGTACGCAAGGTCTATCCCTGTATGAAACCATATATGAAGAGCATAGGATACAAGAGGGATACTCACCGCGGTAACCATCGAAGCAATCGACATTCTTCGGGTAAAAAAAAGGACAATCACAAATATGGCCATGCAAAAGGGAAAGAGCGGTGGATACAATGCGGTAAAAATACCAGCACCAGTCGCAACACCCTTCCCGCCATTAAACTTAAGCCATGGTGAAAAAATATGCCCAAGAACGGCGAGCCCCCCTACCAAAAGAGCGAGATGTTTAGCAGGAAAAAATGCTACTCCAGCACCGTGGTGCACAATAAAAACCAGTAAAAACCCTTTAAGGAAATCAATACAAAGCACGAGCAAGGCAGGCATAAGTCCGGCCGTTCTAAGAACATTCGTTGCACCGGAGTTCTTGCTTCCCAATGTGCGAATATCTTTTTTCAATAAAAGTTTTACCATGAGATAGGCAGTCGGAAAACTACCGACTCCAAAAGAAACAATAATCAGTACAAGAAAAAAAAGAACATCATTCATGGGCCGCCCTTATTTATTGCGAGGAGGAAGAGGAATCAATAATGATGTCTGGGCTCGGTACTCATGGTACGCCGGATTCGTGCCCCATTTTGCTTCTGCAGACTTTGCTAAAAGAGGGATACCACTTACAAAGATCAACATGAGGGAAATAAATACTGGCCCGATAAAGTACAACCACTGAAACCCTTGGTATATAAATATACCCTGGAGAGCAAGAGCCCACCACATTACAATCTCACCGAAATAATTGGGATGACGGGAATACTTCCATATACCTTCGTTCATAAATCGGTCTTTATTTTCTGCCTTTGATTTAAAAATAAACTTTTGTGAATCAGCGATAAATTGAATAACGAAGCCGACGAGCCATAAAACACCAAATGCAATTATACTCACCAGAGGTACCTGGGATGCACGTGCATCGTTCGAAGTTATGCCGAAAATTGGAAGCATCACTAACCAAACCGTAATCGCTTGCAAAAGCCAAAATGAACCAAAGGCGATTACGCTATTTCGTCGATCGTCAAATCGATGATCTACTTTTATCCGAAGAATCCTCACAAATAAATACCCACCCAACCGAAACGCCCACAGGAGCACGGAGGCAAGAACGAGAAGGGAAACACAACTCGTAGGTTGGTAAAAGGCATAGAGGACTACCGAAAGAACAGTAAAACTGAGCGCGTAAGTAATATCGGTAAAGACGTCAGTTTTAAGTAGAGCCGCGCAAATAAAGAAAAGACCGTTAATAATAAGCGAAGCAGCAAGAAGGTATACTAGCATCATAGTTTTCTCCTTTCATTCAGTATACGGTATTTTAGCAATATTTAGAGCGAAAAAGATAGACTAAAGCGCCCCATTCGCAGATTTCGTAACAAACAAAGGGATTTTCAATGGTGGACCCGAATAGGCATTAGGAATCATAAACGTTTGACAAACCAACTGACCCACCCCACACTCTATATAATAAGAAAGTCGTTCAGGCGATGAAAAGGAGCCAAAATTGAAAAGTGAAAAACCAACGGTTAAAATCCCCGAAGAAATAAGCTCACGAGCTGAGTTTAAAAGAAAGTTCACCCTGTGGGAA
>DUOS01000164.1 GCA_012838745.1 Treponema sp.
AATATGCATCGTTTTTTTCTGATAAAAATCAAACTCGAGACAGTGGTAACCGCCTTGTTACCGTTGATCCCGAACTAAAGAACATACGCCCCTTTATGACCGCCTTTGTTATTTCCGGAAAACCAATAGACGAACCAATGCTTTTGGATATTATCCAGACACAAGAAAAACTTTGCTGGAATTATGGTCGCAAACGAAAATCTATTTCGATGGGTATTTACCGTTCGTCTTCTATTTCTTGGCCAATTCGTTATGAAGCTGTTGATCCAGACACCACCAGCTTTATTCCTCTCGCAAGCACTAAACCCATGACTTGTCGTCAAATAGTAACCGAACATCCCAAAGGAAAAGAATACGGTTCAATTTTGGCAGATAAACTCAAATATCCCTTACTTATTGATGCTAAAGACGAAGTGCTTTCAATGGCTCCCATTATCAACAGTGCAACCCTTGGAGCTGTTCAAGTAGGCGATACAGACCTGCTCGTTGAAATGACAGGAACTGATATGCCAACTCTTACCCTGGCAACAAGTATTGTTGCCTGCGATTTCGCAGATGCGGGTTACATCATTCTTCCGGTTAAGGTAGAACACCCGTATGACACCGGCTTTGGTGCCCATATAACAACACCTTTTTATTTTCAAAAGCCAATTAAAGCGTCTTTGATTGCTACAAACAAATTGCTTGGCTCCAATCTTACCGCGGATGACGTTACAGACGCACTCGAACGAATGGGCTGTTCTTCAACAATTTCCGGCGATGTTATAGAAGTTCGCCCTCCAGAATATCGCAACGACTTTTTGCATGAAGTTGATGTTATCGAAGATGTTATGTCGGGTATGACGTTGGATTATTTTACTCCAACAAAACCCCACGACTTTACCATTGGTCGGCTTTTGCCTCAAACGCTGTATAATCGAAAAGTAAAAAGCCTCATGGTTGGCATGGGATACCAGGAAATGATCTTTAACTACCTTGGTTCTGGCCGAGACTATATAGAAAACATGAACCTCACCGGAACAAGCAAGGGCGACGCTGTTATTGAAATTTCTAATCCCATGTCGGAGAATTTCCAGTTTGTTCGTCCTTCAATTCTTCCCAGCCTCCTTTCAGCGGAGTCTGTTTCTGGAAATGCCGTATATCCACATCGAATTTTTGAAACGGGTAAGGGCGCTTCTCGCTGTGAAGAAGAAAATACGGGAACCCGTACTCATGACTACCTTGGCTTTCTTACTGCGGCTAATGACGCTAATTTTAACGACCTGGCAAGCGAAGTTTCTACTCTTTTATTTTATCTTGATCGTGAATACAAGGTTGCGGAATCTGACGATCCTCGCTTTATTCCAGGGCGGCAAGCTTCAGTTTTGCGAGAAGGAAAACAGGTTGGTATTTTTGGAGAAGTTCACCCTGTAGTGTTAGAAAACTGGGCTATTGATACACCCTGCGCCGCAGCGGAGTTCGATCTTAAATTGCTAATATAAGCCTAGTCTTTGCATTTTTCTAAAAATGCATTTTTTAGTATTCCGGTAATTTGAGTCGTTAATGACGAATGGATAATCTCGTTCACCTTTATAAGGTGATCGGGATTTAATCCCTCTCGATCTTCGCTTGTTCTAAAAACAAAAACATTTACTAATTCACCATTCAACACCCGCTTGAGACAAATCACCGCATCAACATTGATCAGAATCCCATGAAGGTTCATTTGTATGTTTTTAATTTTTTCGTGGAGGGGAATATCTGCCGTCTCCCCGTTAAAAACACAGGAAAAGTGGCTTATGCTAATATCTCGAAGAACACACCGATAATCCTTACCTTGAAAAGAAATGTTTGCCTTGCAGGATTCACCACAGATAGTTCGCAAAAACCTTCGTTGCCCATTTGCTTGATTCGCAGATAACACATTTACAAATCTGTATAAGTTTTTTGCTTTATTATACTCCATGGGAATACATCCACAAATTATTCCGATAGTGTACAAATACAGCCACTCTATCTTTTTAGTTTCTTCTTGGCTGTTTCTTTTTTGATACATAACCCCAATCATGGCCCGTTCACCGTATTCCTTTTGTAAGGTCCCAATAAACGATGGCCAATCAATCCCGTTAATTTGACGATCTACATTAAAGAAAAGAATAACTTGTGGAAAAATAGAGAAAAGTGTATGTATTTTTTTTTCCAAAGAGCAATATGGATCGTCGTGAATAAAATAGGTTTCATAGCCTTTTAAAAAAAAGCTTTTTGAAAATTCTTCAGAAAAAATCGTTAGATCGGGCACAACAAAAAAAATCTTCATTCCCTGGGTTGCGTCACGGTACTCATCATTCATTTGTCCCCCTCAAGACGTTCAATTTTAAATTTTTAGGGACTTTTGATTATTACTTGAAGTATAGCTTTTACTCTGTATAATTCAAGGATAATAGCAAACATTAAATGAACATTGAATTTGTTTTTTCATTAAACATATTCATTAGTTTATAAGGAGACTACAATGACCCATGAAAACCTGAATTTACATTCTATTTGTACAAGCCAAGAAATTAAAACTCCTAACAATGGAGCAATTTTATCAACGTACATACCTGATAATTTTGAGGAAATTAACCCAAAACGAACGAGAGCCGCAGTAATCATCTGCCCAGGAGGAGGATATGAATACACATCTACCCGCGAAGGAGAACCTATCGCTCTCCGCTTAAACGCACTAGGCATTGCTGCTTTTGTTCTTCACTATAGCTGTGCTCCCACTGTCTTTCCAACCGCATTATGCGAACTAGCGGCAGCGGTAGCACTTCTCAAAAAGAAAACAGATGCTTGGCATCTCGATCCAAAAAACATTTCTGTCATGGGCTTTTCAGCAGGGGGCCATCTTGCGGCAAGCCTTGGTTGCCTATGGAACTCAGACCATGTAGGGTTTCCTGATAGCAGCGCTCGCCCAGACGCAATGATTCTTTCCTATCCGGTAATTACTTCAAATTCTTTTGGTCATGAGCAATCTTTTAAAAACCTACTAAAAGACGAGTACGCTTCGATGCACCAAGAGTTATCTCTGGAAACCCGAGTAACAAAAGAAACTCCGCCTGCTTTTATTTGGCACACTCACAATGATAACGTGGTTCCCGTAGAAAACTCGATGCTCTTTGCAATGGCTCTACGAGAAAAAGGAGTTCCGTTTGAATTACATATTTATCAACCAGGTGGTCACGGTCTTTCAACAGCTACACCGGAAACACAAAATTCAAGGGGAGAGGCTGTTCAACCTGAATGCGCAAACTGGCTAGATATGGCAGCAACTTGGATCAAAAACAATTCCTAAAAAAAACATTAACTTCTTTTACAGCGTGAAACGCCGTCTTTATCCTCAAGGCTTTTTTGAAGCGCTTCTTTGTCAGTTATTTTAATTTTTCCCCGAGCCAAAGAAACATACCCGTTTTTTTCGAAATACTTGAGCATTCTACTTACAACTTCTCGAGCAGTGCCTAAATCGAAGGCAATTTCTTCGTGTGTTGCATAAACAACCGAACTCGTCTTTTCTAGAAGATAATTACCAACGCGGCAATCCATAGCATGAAAGGCAACCTGTTCAACAACCCACATAACATCGCTAAGCCGGTCGTTCATTTTTTCCAATAAGTATTTTTGTATTTCCGGTGTTCGTTCGTGAATGTCAGAAAAAACATCGTTCGAAATACTGGCGATTTTACAATCGGTATCTGCTTTGATCATTGCCTGCATCGGAAGTTTTCCCATTAGACAGGAAATTGAAAGCGTACAAATATCATTTTCAAATAAGCGATAAAGGGTTATTTCCCTCCCGCTTTCCGAAAGAATGTATACTCGAACCACCCCACTAATAATCACGAGAATACCCTTACAGCTTGATGCATCAAAAAGAACGGTTCCAGCAGCAGAATCTGATAAAACCAAATTCTCCCGAATAAGCTGCTGATCCTGTGGAGTAAGATATTCATTAAGTGGAAACACAAAGTCTTTGCGCATGGTTGTTATTTTGGCTCAAAAACTCTTCCTGCGCAAGAGAAATTACACATGTTTAATGAGAGAAGTGCTATACTACAAATACAAACTTTTTTTAGGAGAAATTATGAAAGAACGATTTTCCTGTTCCTTGGATGGCAATATGTGGTGGAAACCGTTTTTGGGCTTTATAATACTATCCTTTGCTTTTACAATTCCTATTCAGAAGGCTACAAATTCACTGGACATATCAGCAGCACCCTCGGTAATTTTGAGTGCTTTTTTGTTTATTATTGTCCTATCCCTTGTTTTCTCAGGTATACAAGCTGCATTTTATGTCCTATTAGCGAGAATAGCGCTTCCCTCAATTACGTTTAAAGAAAAATCTTTTTCCTTTACCGGAAGCGTCGGGGAATTTGTCTCCCTGAACCTTGTGTGTACTGGTCTCACTATTGTTACTCTGGGGTTTTATCTTCCCTGGTATTATACGCGAATTAATCGCTATTTTTTTAGCCATATTGCATACAATGGGAAACCTGCGGGCTTTCTCGGTAACCCAAAAAATCTTATTAAACCCTTTCTTCTTGGTTTAATTCTTCCATTGGTTTTATGGTCATTTGCTTTCGCCTTTGTTTTTTTACTTGCAGAAATTTATAATGCAAACAACTTAATAGATATTGCAAATACCTTTTATATGCTCTCTTCTTTAATTTATCTTTCTATTATATTTTTATTTATTCCATTTATGTATTATTTTTTAAAATGGATAGTAAATATTACTTGGAAAGAGTTCCTTTTTACATGGAAGGCTGAATTTTGGAAATCCTGTTTTTTTATCGCAGGAAGAGTATTCCTTGTCATAATTACTTTGGGAATATACTTTCCTGCTTTTATGCTTTCTGTATGGGAGTATTTTGTTGAACGAGTCGTTATAGAAAAAGAGAATATTCCCGTTGCCCGCTTCGCGTTTATTCGTGAAAAAGGTACAGATTTCAAATATTTATGGATTCAAATACTCTTATCGTTAGTTACTGTGGGCATATATCTTCCTTGGGCCTACGCAAACTGCATTCGCTTCTTTGCAGAAAAAACTTTTTTCCAAGATGAGCAACTTACTCTCCCAGAAAAAAAATAAAAACCTCCGCGGAGTCCGCGGCGATAAAACTATTTGATAACTTCACTCTTTTTGGGTAAAACAAGAGCACATATAAAATAGAGCACCACTCCTGTTCCATAAAAAAGAGAAATAATTAACCATAAAATCCTAACGATGGTTGGATCAATATTTAAATATTCTGCAAGTCCTCCGCAAACACCAAGAAGGTTTTTTCCTTGTTCAACCTTATATAACCGTTTTGCCATCTTTCCCTCCCTTTTTCTTCCCTCTTTAATCTTAATACATTCCCCATTTTACCGAAACCTTCACCATCTTAATAAACTTCAAAACAGAAAAAAATACCCCGGATTTTCATCCGGGGTTGGACCATCCATTTTGCAATGGCTCGGTTTTCCGTAATTAGCGCGTTACACCGTCTTGGGTTTCTTTTTCTAAGAAAGAAAGAGCTTCCTCAGCCTTGAATTCGGCAAAAGCGGCTGCTTCATTTCGTTGAAATGACCCCACAGTTTCGTTGAAACTCTTGTTTACGTTTTCTTTAGGAAAAGAACAAAGCATGTATACGCCGCCCTCTGCATCAACCCAGAGTTCGTCTTCTTCTACTCCCACAAGCGTTTGTTCTGCCACCTGCTTGGAAATATTTTCAAAATGAGTCAAGGTCTGTGTGTTTTCGCCTTCCCCACCTTCACTGGTATAACTCACAAGCGCATTTTTTACACTCGTTCCAACCCAGCGGGCTATTTGATCACGTGCATCCTGACCGGCTGCTGTTTTGGAAATGTCTCTGCGTGATTTTTTTGCATACCCTGCAGTATAAAAGATCTCTTCACTCTTGGGGTTTTTAGTTACCCAAGAAGGCATTGGAATACCATCCATTCCAATAACGGTACTTACAGGTTCTTTTTCTTCTTTTTCTTTTGGCGCAGAAGAACAAGCTATAAATCCTGCAAAAACCATAACGATTAGTGTTGCGAGAGAAATAAATTTCTTGATCATAAAAATCCTCCTAAATAACTTATGTAGTTAAAACTGTATCACACCCAATATAACATATCCAGTTCAATCAGGGTAGAACGCAAGGCTCTCCCCTTGCAAAAATTCATCTGGCGAGGTATTTTATATAGGCACTGGGTAAAAATTTACCCATATAAAATTCACTTCAATACTTTATAAGGACGGAAATATGTCTGAGAAAAAACTCGTAATGATCGACGGCAATACAGCTGCCGGTCATGTAGCCCATGCATTGAGTGAGGTAATTGGTATTTATCCTATTACTCCCTCTAGCCCAATGGGCGAAGTAGCCGATGAATATTCGGCGAAAGGTAAGAAAAACATCTGGGGCACGGTTCCAGAAGTTGTAGAGCTGCAATCCGAAGGCGGTGCATCAGGTGCTGTTCATGGTGCTTTAACAACCGGTGCTCTTTCTTCTACTTTTACTGCTTCACAGGGACTCCTGCTCATGATCCCGAACATGTACAAGATCGCTGGGGAGCTCACTAGTACAGTATTTCACATTGCTGCACGAGCAATTGCTGCAAGCGCTCTTTCCATTTTTGGCGACCACTCCGACGTGATGGCCTGCCGACAAACAGGTTGGGCAATGCTTTCATCCAATAACGTTCAAGAAGTTATGGATATGGCCGTTATTTCACATGTGGCAACGCTTGAATCACGGATTCCCTTCCTTCATTTTTTTGACGGATTCCGTACTTCTCATGAAATCCAAAAAATCGAAGAAGTTTCTTTAGAAACGATGCAGAAAATGATCGATAACGAACTAGTTCGTGCGCATCGTGCCCGTGGTCTTACACCAGAAAGCCCCGTAATCCGCGGAACAGCTCAAAACCCTGATGTGTTTTTCCAAGGTAGAGAAGCCGTAAACAAGTATTACCTTGAAGTCCCTGCAATTGTACAAAAAGCAATGGACAAATATGCAAAACTCACCGGCCGACAATACAAGCTTTATGAATACGTGGGACCAGCTGATGCAGATCGCGTAATAATAATAATGGGATCAGGTGCAGATACCGTTGAAGAAACAGTTGAGGCACTTAATGCCAAGGGTGAAAAAGTTGGAGTACTTAAACTTCGCCTCTATCGCCCATTCAGCGCGGAGCTCTTTGTAAAAGCCCTCCCTGCTACAGTAAAAGCTATTGCAGTTCTCGACCGAACAAAAGAACCTGGATCAATTGGCGAGCCCTTGTACGAAGATGTACGCACCGCTATTGGCGAAACCCAGGGAGCAGGAACCTGCCCATTTAAAAACTTCCCACTAGTATTGGGAGGCCGCTACGGTATTGGTTCAAAAGAATTTACCCCTGCAATGGTAAAGGCTGTATTCGATAACCTTAAGACTGGCAAAAAAGCCAACTTTACCATCGGTATCGAAGATGATGTTACCAATACAAGTCTTACCTATGATTCCTCTTTCCAACTTGAAGACCTGGACATGCACCAAGCAATGTTTTATGGGCTCGGTTCAGACGGAACAGTTGGAGCAAATAAAAACTCCATCAAAATTATTGGTGAAGCAACGGACAACAAAGCACAAGCTTATTTTGTATATGACTCGAAAAAGTCGGGCTCTATCACAACAAGTCATCTTCGCTTTGGAAAACACTCTATTCGCAAGCCATATTTGGTAACACAGGCAGACTTTATCGCTTGTCACAAGTTTAACTTTCTAGAAACCTATGACATGCTTTCTAATGCAAAAAAGAATGGCACGTTCTTGCTTAACAGCCCACACAACAAAGACGTAGTATGGGATAACATTCCTATTGAAGTTCAAAAACAGATTATTGAAAAGGAACTTAATTTTTACGTAATTGACGCAGTTTCCATCGCTGAAAAAGCGGGGATGGGCGGAAGAATCAACGTTGTTATGCAAACTGCTTTCTTTAAGATTTCTGGAATCCTACCAGAGGCCGAAGCCGTTGAACTCATCAAGAAATTTATTGAAAAATCATACGGTAGAAAAGGTGCAGATGTTGTTAGTAAAAATATTGCAACCATCGACATGGCTCTCGCTGGAGTTGAAAAAGTTGATTATCCTAAAACTGCAACCAGCAAACTCAAAAAAGTTCCAGCAATGTCAACAGAAGCTCCTGAATTTGTTCAGCGTGTTCTCGGAACCATTGCAGTTAACAACGGAGACAGCATAAAGGTAAGCGAACTTCCCGAAGACGGAACCTTCCCAACTGCAACAACCCAATACGAAAAGCGCGGAATTGCAGAACGTATGCCTATCTGGAACCCAGAACTTTGTATCCAATGTGGCCAGTGTGTTATGGTATGTCCTCATGCTGTAATTCGTGCAAAAGCCTACGATCCCGCAGTACTCGAAAACGCTCCAGCAGCTTTCAAATCTGCAGATTATAAAACCAAGGAATTCCCTGGTTGGAAGTTTACCATTCAGGTTTCGGCAGAAGACTGTACAGGATGTGGATTATGCGTTCAGCAGTGTCCTGCAAAATCCAAGGAAAACCCCGAAATTAAGGCAATCAACATGAGGAACTTCGCCGAGCACCGCGAAGCAGAGTCCGAAAACTGGAAGTTCTTCTTTAAAGATATTCCAGAGACTGACCCAACAAAACTCAATCTTTCTAACGCAAAGTTTGTCGCAATGAAACGCCCCTTGTTCGAATTCTCTGGCGCATGCGCAGGCTGTGGAGAAACACCTTATATTAAGCTTCTTTCACAGCTCTACGGAAATCGAGCGGTTATTGCCAACGCAACCGGTTGTACATCAATCTACGGAGCAAACCTGCCATCCACGCCCTATGCAAAAACTGCAGAGGGAAAAGGACCCGCTTGGTCAAACTCACTCTTTGAAGATGCAGCAGAGTTTGGTTATGGAATGCGATTGACTAGCGATAAACTTGCAGTTTATGCACGTGAAGTTGCTCAGATCGTCGCAGATAAAGGCGTTGCATCCGATGTTATCGCTCGCCTTCTTGCTAATGAACAGGCTGATGATGAAGCGATTGAAACACAACGAAAAGATATCGAAGTCCTCAAGAAAGAACTTTCAGCTTCCAGTAATGAACAGGAAAAAGAACTCCTTTCTCTCGTTGACCACTTTGTCAAACGCTCTGTTTGGGTAATTGGTGGAGACGGATGGGCTTATGATATTGGCTATGGTGGGCTCGACCACGTGCTTGCCTCTGGCCGCGACATCAACGTCCTTGTTCTTGATACTGAAGTCTATTCCAACACTGGTGGTCAAATGTCCAAGGCTACTCCAATTGGAGCAGTTGCAAAGTTTGCCGCAAGTGGAAAAGAAACAAGCAAAAAAGATCTTGGCATGATGGCTATGACTTATGGCTATGTGTACGTTGCAAAAATCGCAATGGGCGCTAACATTAACCAGGTTATCAAAGCCTTCCGTGAGGCAGAGTCCTACGATGGACCGTCCTTAATCATTGCGTACAGCCACTGTATTAATCATGGAATTAATATGGAGAAGGGTCTAACTAACCAGAAAGAAGCTGTTTCTTCTGGACTTTGGCCTCTGTATCGTTTTGACCCACGTCTTGTAAAGGAAGGAAAAAATCCCTTCCAGCTTGATAGTAAGGAACCTGACTACAATATCGCAGATTACATGTATAAAGAAGTTCGCTTTAAATCCCTTAAGGTTGCAGACCCTGCTCGAGCTGAAATGCTCTTGAAGAAAGCTGAAACACAGGTTAAGCGACAGTGGCAGGAGTACAAGTATCTTGCTGATCGCCCCTTCTAAGTAGCACTTTTTGCTTTAAGGCCTTCCGGATATCCGGAAGGCCTTTTTTGTTTTAATGAATATTTTGCAATGTATTGTCCTATACTGTAGGTATCACCTTGTTCCGGAGGACAATATGCCCAAATGGCTCGACAATGCAGTTTTTTATGAGATTTATCCCCAAAGTTTTCAGGATTCTAATGCAGATGGAATTGGCGACCTACCCGGAATAATTCGACGCCTTGATTATATTAAAGATCTTGGTTGTAACGCCTTATGGATTAACCCCTGTTTTGATTCCCCGTTTAACGATGCAGGTTATGATGTTGCAGATTATAAAAAAGTTGCTCCCCGATATGGTACAAACGAAGATCTTATTCTCCTTTTTTCTCAAGCCCATAAACGAGGAATAAAAGTAATCCTCGACCTAGTTCCTGGTCATACCTCTGCACAACACCCTTGGTTTGTGGAATCTATGAAATGCGAGAAAAACGAATACACTCATCGATATATTTGGACTGATAGTATTTGGAAAGGAATTGAAAACGTTTCTTCTGTTTTAGGATCCCTTAGAGGGATCTCCGATCGAGACGGAAGTTGTGCCCTCAATTTCTTTACTTCTCAGCCGGCTTTAAATTACGGATTTGCGAACCCAACGGAATCTTGGCAGCTTCCCGCCGATGCACCCGAAGCACTTGCAACCAGAGAAGCAATGAAAGACGTTATGCGTTTTTGGCTTGCCCTCGGCTGCGACGGGTTTCGAGTAGATATGGCTTTTTCTTTAGTTAAGAATGATCCCGACGAAAAAGAAACAATTGCTCTCTGGCAAGATTTTCGAAAATTTCTAGATGCTGAATATCCAGAAGCTGCATTTCTTTCCGAGTGGGGAGCTCCAGATAAAGCCCTCAGGGCTGGTTTTCACATGGACTTTTTGCTCCATGTAGGACCCTCACATTATCCCGAACTGTTTCGCACCAAAACCCCATTTTTTTCACGAAAAGGAACTGGCAATGCTCATGAATTTGTCGCTTATTATGAGGAGGCCCGCCGTATTACCGGTGGAAAGGGACTAATTTGTATTCCCTCTGGAAATCATGATATGTGCAGAATTGCACGTCATCTTGATACGGAAGAGAGAAAAATAGCATTCGCATTTCTTCTATCAATGCCCGGAGCACCTTTTATTTACTATGGAGACGAAGTTGGACTCCGTCATGTTGAAAATCTTATTTCTGTAGAAGGCGGATACGATAGAACAGGCGCTCGCACCCCTATGCAATGGGATTCGTCACCTAATGCAGGATTCTCATCAGCATCGCCGGAAAAGCTGTACATTTGCCAAGATTCTTCACCTGATCGCCCAAATGCAGAAAGGGAGAGAACAAATACAGAATCTTTATTTACAGAGATACAGAGACTAATAACTATTAGGCAGAAAAACGAGCCCCTTCAAAGCAATGCAGATATCAAGTTTCTTCTAGGACATAAAAAAGGTGATCCCTTAGTATATTTACGGTCTGGTGTTTCTGGAAAAGTTCTTTGTGTAATTAATCCAGCCGCAAAATCATTTACCCTTCAACTTCCTGGCTTTACGGTAAAAGACACTCTCTATTCAGGGATTGTTTCAGCAACACTTGCAAAAGAAAGCCTTTTTATTCCGGCGGAATCTGCGACTTTTTTAATGGTAGATTAAGCAATGTTTTATTTTTTGCTCCTAGCTTCACGCTCCCAAGATTCAAGCCAAGAATCATAGAGAGTAGAAAACGTTTGTAGTTTATTAAAAACTGGAAGAGTATGCCAAAGGTCACCTTCAGGATTATATATACGAGCTACCGGAACTAAGGTGGTGGAAGTACTGCTAATAAGCATACCAAACCTTCCACTGAAAGCTTGTTCTAAAGTAAGGGGTTCTTCAATCCAAGAGATTTCAGCGTCATCTAGGGCATGCAAAAAAGTTTTTCGTGTAATCCCAGAAAGAACCTGTGAAGCGGGAGGTGTATACACAAGGTTTGGCTGATCTTTTTCTACATAAAAAACATTGGTTCTGGTGCCTTCAGTTATTTGTTCGTGGCGATTAACTAAGAGAGCATCATAGCAATCCCGCTCACAAGCTGCACGATACGCTATAGTTGAAAGAAGCATAGAAAGGCTTTTTGCTCGCGGTAGTTGCCGCTCACCAAAAAAAAGCAAGCAATCAACACCGTTTGTTTTTGCTTTTACTGGCGGAAAGAATGCAGGCTGTGAAAGAATATACCAGTCTGCATTACGACCTTCATGCCCAATAACAACCATTCGTAAATTTGAATTATCAAGATTCAATGAAACCACAAAGTTTCTAAGGGAAGGAATAAGACCGGCTTCGTTAAGGTTATGTTTAAATCCAATAGCGTCGGCAGAGGCTATAAGACGCGCAACATGTTCTTCGGGAAAATACAGTAGTCCCGATCGTACTTTAAGAGTCTCATAACAACCGTAACCATAAAGCATATCGGTGTCTTCTAGAGAAAATCTAACAGTTCCTTCGTCAACAAGTTTGCCGTTATAAATAATTTTTTTTTGTTTCATAGAACCTTCCCACAAAAAGAATACCACAGGATAAAACAAGACGCCACCTCTGGATAATTCCATTGGCAGCGTCTTTACCTTATGAAAGTATTTTTTTAAGATCCGCTTCTGGAGTAGAAATAGGCGATACGTTCCAGTTTTCAACAAGAACTTTTAATACATTAGGAGATACGAAGGCAGGAAGGGTAGGGCCCAAAAAGATATCCTTTACTCCGAGATATAGTAGGGTCAAAAGAATACAGACTGCTTTTTGTTCGTACCATGACAATACGAATGTAAGAGGAAGGTCATTAACGCCGCATTTAAACGCCTCTGCAAGCGCGAGAGCCACCTTTATAGCGCTGTATGCGTCGTTGCACTGTCCCATGTCCATAATTCGTGGAAGACCGCCTATTTCGCCGAGATCAAGATCATTAAAACGAAACTTTCCACAAGCAAGAGTTAGGATAATCGAATCCTTCGGGGTTTGCTGTACAAAATCTGTGTAGTAATTTCGACCAGGCTTAGCACCGTCGCAACCACCAACAAGGAAAAACCTGGAAATTGCACCTTTTTTTACTGCATCTATTACCGTATCCGCAACAGAGAGAACTGTTCCGTGGCCAAAACCCGTTGTAAGAACGTCTCCTCCATTAATACCGGTCATCTTGCGGCCTTCAGGATAGCCTCCTAGCTCTTTGGCCTTTGCGATAACCTGGGAAAAATCTTTTTGCCCATCAAGAGAATCTATATGCACAAGGCCAGGAAAACCGACAACACTTGTTGTATATACCCGATCTGAATAACTTGCCTTCGGAGGCATTAGGCAGTTCGTCGTGAAAAGAAACGCCGCAGGAACTCCATCGAATTCTTTTTGTTGGTTCTGCCATGCAGTCCCAAAGTTTCCTTTAAGATGGCTATATTTTTTTAATTCGGGATATGAATGACAAGGAAGCATTTCGCCATGGGTATATACATCCACACCCTGCCCTTCGGTTTGTTCTAAAAGTTGTTTCAAGTCCAATAAATCATGACCAGTTACCACAATAAATGGTCCGGCCGAAATATTTGTTGTTACCTTAGTTGGTTCAGGTGTGCCAAAAACGTCAGTGTTTGCACCATCTAAAAGTTTCATACAGGCAAGATTGACCTTTCCAAATTCCATGTTCAAATCTAAAAGCTCAGGAACATTCTTCTTTTCTCCAAGAGTACGTAGTCCTTTATAAAAAAACGCATTGCATGTTTCGTCTGTTTTTCCCAAAGCAGCCGCATGATGAGCATACGCCGCCATTCCTCGCATCCCAAAAAGTAACAGAGACTTTAAGCTTCTCGCATCTTCATCTTCGTCTTTCCATAGCTCATCAAGGTCCATTTCAGGGTACAAATCGTAACCACCCAGTTCTTCTAAAGCTGCATCAATACGGCCAGCAAGAGCTGAAATTTGAACATCGTCAAAACTGACATTGGTTATCGTAGTAAATAGTGCGTCGAGAACAAGTTCATCTGTTGTTTTTGAACTTCCTCTGTCTGAAACAGCTCGGGATAGGGCTATAAGCTTTCCCGTCAATCTATCTTGCAAATTAGCAGTCGATTCTTTTTTACCGCAAGCACCTGCAACTGTGCAACTCTTTCCCCCAACCGTTTGCTCACACTGAAAACAAAACATTGACATTTTCTAAGCCTCCTCTGGCAATAATTAAAGAAAGTTTAACCGAAGAATAAAAAGGCCTATGTTGCAATAGCAACATAGGCCGATCTTTAAAAAGGAATGCGACTCTAAGCTTGTAGCTAAGCCTTACCTATTCAAAGGACAAAGACTCCAAATATTGATCATATTGATTCTTAAGTTGATAAATGTCTTTCCGTTCACTTGTTATTTCTGTATTCAAGATATCAATATCTTTATCTAGAGAAACAAGTTTTTTCAAATATTCTTGTCCTTGTTGTGAAGAATTTCCGACCGCATGGATATTAACCCGTACTCGTTCCTGTTCTTGAATCTTATCTTTCTTTTGAATTTCCAACACACTTGTAGTTTTTTCCTTCGAAGCAATCGAGTGTTTAATTTCAATTGCCTTTTCCAGAGCTTTTTTAACTTTAGCCGGTACATTACTTGAACTAGCATAGTACAATAATGTCTCTTCTTCTTGTCGCTGAAGAACTACTGTTTCAGAAATTAGCTGGTCTTCTCGAACAGTTAACGTTCCTGTTTTGCCAGCCAAAACATCAAGAGGAAATCGATATAAGGTTGCAGTTTGTTCATCAAAACGCGAGGGTTCAACTAAATCTGCACCAGTCGTTATAGGATGCTCTATGAGTAAAGACCTTTTGGAATCAGAAGAATTCTTAAACTGATAAGTCTTGGTATACTGTTGCTTTCTTGTAACCGTCATAACTCCGCGAGAAATCTTTACGCCAACGAGTGCTCGGGAAGAATCCTCACGAACGGTTCCACTAACGGCGAGGTCCTCTCCATAGGAAACTAAACGACTATCTTTTTCTGGGAAAAACTCAAGAAGACCATCTCCAGCGTAGGAGCCACTATCAAAAATGGTTATCGGTCCTGCTGGAAGTTTAGTTCCAGAATTGTTAATAAGCTCCACGCAAAGCATCGGATGAGATTCATTAAAATGTCTCATATTTTTTCCTGAAAAAACAGAAACTTTTTTTGCATCAATTTTTGCCTCTACAAGAGGAACCATAGAACTTTGTCTGCGGTCAATTGTTACCGGAGTTTTAAGTGTATATAAAAAGAGCTCCCCAGCTTTTTGGGCAACAGCAGTTTCAACAACCCCTGTCTCAACTCCACTAGTACGCGCAGCCATACCCTTGAAACTTCTTGATTCCGCATGTGGTACAGACATCTCCTGTTCCATAACATAATCAAGAGTTTGTATATCTGCATTATTCATTGAAGAACTATATACCGTGGGTTTTGCTGCGCCTGCAATAGATAGAGGTACTTCAGGACGCTGCAAATAAAACGGAGGATACAACTGTTGAATAAAAGATACTGGTCTCCCTGAAACAAGCGTTAGCTCTACATTTTTCCAGTCGTAATCACTTGCATTATCTATTATTGCCCAACCTTGAAGCGCGGGAGTTTTATTTGAAAGATCAAGACGATACGAAACTTTCCATACTGGAGAAGAAACTACATATCCTAAAGACAATTCTCGATCCCCGGTACCGGAAAGATTTATTCTTAGTAAACGAGAGTCTCCAGTTCGTTCAGAAAGAAGTAAATCAAGGGCACGATTAAAATCATGTTTTATCACAGGATCAGTAAATGTAAAAGAAGAAACCTCAGAAAGCTCAATGCGGCGAAGCCCATTATCTGTATGTAAATTTAGAAAAGAACGCTTTTGGGATTTTGATTCGTTGATATCAATTAGCTGGGTTTCAACGCCTATAATACGCCCTGTAATAGTTTCTGGAACGCAGACAGATACTTCACTACCACGAAGGCTATCAAGAATTTCTGCTATACCAGGGTTTCTTGAAAGATCAACCGAAAGACTTTGGAGAGTTTTTTGTAAAGTATCTTCAGATGCATAGGTTATTGATTGATCAGCGCTTTGAGGATCATGTATAACAAGAGACTTTAAAACATCATTTACTGAATTTCGATGAAAAGGAAGGGTCACGGAAACAGATCCAGAGGCCCGGCCTGAATGTTCAACAAAACTTACACCAGAAGAAAAAAGAGAAATCTTTTTTATTGATAAATCCAAATCACTAGCCTCCCGAGTTTGCGATAAAAGTATTGGACTTACAATAAATAAATTTACCGCTAATAAAGCGCTAAATACAATAGTTTTCTTAGAATTCATTAGAATCTCCTATAAAAGTTTTTCGGAAGAAACAGCTCGAAGATCATTTCTCCGTGCAAAATCAATAATCTTTTGCATATACAAATCACTAGCATAAAAATACGGCCCGATATGAGGTGCCTCTGGTACAACAACCATCTCGTCAGCAGGTTTCACTGAACGTGAAAATAAATTTCTTGCATCCACGATTGGAATAAGAACATCTTTTTGCCCATGAAATAACAAAAGGGGAACAGGAATCGTATGTATTTTCTTTTCCGGATTCATTTTTCCAAATCCAACTCCGGTATGAAGAATAGACATACAGTTTGTTCCAAAGGTTATAGACCGGGCAACAAATCGATTTTTTACCATTGATTCAAGAATACGGAATAACGACCCTCGATAATCTGAGTAACTAGAATCAGAAATAATACCTCTAACAAAGGAAGATAGGCGTTTCTTAGAAGCTGCATATAAGAGAGCGGAAGCACCACCCATAGATATCCCATGTATATATATATTGTGGAATCCATTTCGTTCAACTAATAAATCAACCCAAAGCGCTAAATCTTCAGACTCTCGAACGCCCATGGTTCGGTGATTACCTTCGCTTTTCCCATGAGCTCGTTGATCAAAAACAAACACATTCCACTGAAGTTTGTGATATTCCTCAGCGAGATACCCCATTCCTGAAGCAGAATCCATGAGTCCGTGAACGAGTACGACGGTTCTTTCTGGACCCTTTTCTGATTTACTGGAATATATTTTAGTTGATTTGCCGAGCTCTCGTTCGCGCGGCCAATAATAACCGAATAAGCGTAGTCCATCACGCGAAAAAACTGATAACTCATCAAAAAGATCCTCACTCTGATTTTTTATCCAGCGATCCCGTGCTTCGTTAATAGGATCCATCAAAACAGGATCTTTTGTATGAGAATACGCTACCGTTTTTTTTTCAGCTTCTAAAACTGATTTAGGTTCAATATCAGCATGTGCAGTACTCATGGTTGAATGATAAACAACAATTCCTGCAGCAAGAGAAAAAAGAAACCACCCAAATCCTAACAGTGCGAAAATAATGCCTACAGTTAAAAAGATTTCAAGCATTTGCATCGTCCTTGCCATAACCATATACGGATAAAGAAATAGTGGCAACTAAAACTACAGTATAGAAAAAGAGAGTCCTATGATATAATTATATTGATGACCACTAAAATTCTAGCTGAAACCCTTATCACTGGTATTTCTTCCGTTATTCGCGGAAAACAGTTTGAACTTGAACGGTTTGTTACCGCCTATCTTTCTGGGGGACACGTTCTGCTCGAAGACGTTCCAGGTCTCGGAAAAACAACCCTTGCTAAGACTCTTTCTCGTCTTGTTGGTACAACCCTGCAAAACAAAATTACACCGGTAATCTTTAAACGGATCCAGTTCACCCCAGACTTACTTCCCTATGACATAACTGGTGTAGACATATTTAACCCCGAAACGCATTGTTTTGAGTTTATGAGTGGTCCTGTATTTTGTGATATTCTTCTTGCAGATGAGATAAATAGAACAACCCCCAAAGTTCAGTCGGCACTTTTAGAAGTAATGGCAGAACATCAGGTTACCTCAGGAGGAATCACTCGGCAGGTTAGCCCTCTTTTTTTTGTGGTAGCCACACAAAATCCGGTTGAAACTGAAGGAACGTATCCTCTTCCTATAGCTCAGCTCGATAGATTTATGATGCGACTTTCCCTAGGATACCCAGCAGAAGATGCAGAAATTTCTATATTGCATGACGATCCTGCAGAATCTGTACTACCAAACTTACTTCCTCAAATAACAGATCTACAAATATTAGCCTCACGCAAAGAACAACATACTGTTTTTTGCCATCCTGCACTCGAAAGAGCAATCATACATCTTGTACAAAAAACGAGAAAACATCCTGCAATTCACTTGGGCGTTTCACCTCGAGGAGCCCTTCAATTACTTCACGCCGCACGAACCCTAGCCTTGATTAGGGGAAGAACTTGGATAGAAGATGACGATGTCGCAGATCTTGCTCCTCCTATCCTTGCACACCGCATAATTGTCCGTGATTCCCGAACAAACCCTAGCATCCTTGTGTCTGAAATAGCGTCACTAGTTCTCGGGAAGATGTCTCGAACAACAGATTGGACCCGTGATGCACTATCAAAAAAATCATAAGTATAACAATAAGAAATTACACTTTCCGCTTACCATAAGAGGACTTTCCTTTCTTCTTCTTTCCTTAATTCTATTATTTATTGGTTTTAATCGAGGAGAGTTAGTTGCAGCTCTTGTGGGAACACTACTTATTGTTTATATGCTTGTTTCTTTTATTCTTTGTATTATTTCTATTCCTATTTGGAATAAAACTAGTGTTTTTGGATCTTGGAATAAAACCAATTCATTTTCTCTTTCTATAATGAACTATCCAATATTTTTTTTACGCTTGTTTTGTTCTCAACGAATTTTATTATCCTTTTTACAAGCAAACACATCGGTAAATACTAAACAATGGAACCTAACAATTTCTATAATAAGTAATGAATCAATCCATCAAATAAAATCTCCGAGAAGGGGAGTCTTTTCAGTAAATAAAAGCTTCTTAATCCTCGAAGACTATGCTCGTTTTTTTTCTTTTCGTCTGACCAAGCCTGCTAGTCTTTGCACTGAAACGGTAATCTTTCCTGCGGTCCCTAAATCCTATCGCTCAACAAAGGCCGTTTCTGGAAGTACTGGCCAAAGCAAGGGAAAAAGCACCTTTAAGCGTTCAGAAAATTTATATGAAACAAGAGTCTATATTCCTGGTGATGATCCGCGAAAAATTAACTGGAAAGTATATGCCCATTCGCAAACGCTCACCGTACGAGAAGGAGAGCTTCTACCTCCTCCGTCTGCAGAGCTTGTTTGTCTTTTTAATATAAAAACAATATATTTACCTTCATCAGAACTCCAAGCAATGTTTACTGAGCTTATCAATAGAAGCGCTACCTTTTTACTGGAACATCTTAGAAATAACCATATTATTTCTTTTATCATCCCCTCTCTTCAAAATTCACATGATATATTTCGTTTTGACAATAGAGAAAGAAATTGTTCAACCCAACTTCTTGAAGCACTTGCCCTACCAGCGCTTTCCCTTGAAGGACCAGCCCTTGAATCTTTCTTGCCTAGTGTTCCTTCAGGCGCAACGGTTTTGATAATTTCTTTGCCTGAGACTATACCTTCCCTAAAATTGAGAAAAAACACCTTTTTTCTTACTGGTCCTTTTCCTCAATCAGAAAAAAAGCAGTCTTTTTCAAAAAGATTACAGCAATATCTTTTTTTACCAGATCAAAACCAAGAACCCCCCGTTCGTACATATTCCCAACCTGAATTTATTGCTTGGATTGAATCCCTTTCTCAGGAGGGTTTCCGTGCGTATATCCTCTAATCCCTCTTTCTTTTTTCGACTCGTAGCATTTATACTCATTTCTAGCATTCCCACTCGGTATTTACCTGAGTTTTTTTCTTGGTATTTCTTACCTCTTGTAGTAATTTTATCTGTCTTTTCTGCTGTTGCAGTAATTAAGTCCGAATTACGAATTCCTGCATTATTTATACTTTCGGTTTGCTTTTGTGCCCTCGTATATGCTCTCGCAACTATAATCGCTTACGTAATACCAATCACACGGATACATACTATCTATCTTCACTTTGTTTTGGTTTTTTTTATAAGTTCGATTTTTTTTATTCTTAGTTTTATTACTACAGCAGCATTTATTCGAAAAACTCGGTGGTGTAATTTAGAACCAATGGTATTAATTATTATTTTCTGTCTTTTTTTCTGGCCTCAAGATAATTTTTCTCTAATTCTTTTTTCACATCCTGTTCGTGCAGGATTATTTGTCTTAGCTTTTGTTGTATCTATAACTGGATCCTTACTCTTTACCCGAAACCAAAACAACAAACCCTTTGCAACCTTTATTTTACTATGCCCTTTGTATATACTCGCAGGAATAGTTTTTTTAGGTACATATAATACACTGTCTATATCAAGCACAGGCGGTCTTTTGCAGCCAACCCTATTTCGCTTTGATTTTTCTCCGTTCCTTACTCTTCAAGATGAAATAAAGCTGAACGATAAGCTCGTCTGTATTGTGAACACTCCAAATGAACACAGTGAAAATTTATTACGACGTGTATATCTTTCTGGTTGGAATTCTGAACAAGGATTTTTTCAAACTTCAGTTCCTGGTGAAAAAGATCAAATAACCACAGTACCAAAAACGACAACAAACCTATCTTTTATTCCTCGTCTTCTAAGAAAGGAAGTTTCTCAGAAGGTTTTTATTGTTAATTTTGACCCCAAATCACTCATTGCAATGGACTATCCCGTCCAAGTAACTCCGTATTCAATGTGGCAAAACTCTTCGTTTAATGGTGCTTATCAGGTTCTGAGTCAGGCGGCTGGATTTATTCCTTTTGAACTATATGATTCTCCTTTTCCTCAAACAGGAAAGGATCTTCCAGCTGATACATTATCATTTTATACACAAATAGATAAAACAACAAAAACCTTCCTCGATCCCCTTGTTAAGAATCTAATACCCCCCTCCTCCAACTACTATGAAACAATAATGACTCTCAATAACTTTTTACATAATGGTGATTACCGATATTCTCTAAAACCAGGTGTTTCAAAAAGTGGTAACCAATTAGAACACTTTCTTTTTTCTTCTAAAAAGGGATATTGCACTTATTTCGCGTTTTCTCTCTGTCTTATGCTCAGAACAAGGGGGATCCCTGCACGGGTAGCGGTAGGATTTTTTCTTGACGAAAAATCAGCAAAACTTGATTATTACCCTGTTCGAGCAAACATGGCTCATGCCTGGGTCGAGGTCTTTTTTCCAAACTATGGATGGATTTCTTTTGATCCTACAACAAACGTAATTGCTGAAGGAGAAACCATCCCGTTTTCTAATACAGCAGAAGGAGACGAGTTTATTTCTCTCTTAAATGAGATATTCGAAAATAAAGAGAGCTTAACTAAAGAATTAGTCTCTACAAATAATATGCATGAATCAACTAATATGTCTTTTATTTTTCATCAAATTTTCAATTTATTTGTCCGCATTATTCCTTGTTTGTTTATTCTTATTCTATTGCTAACCATACCTTTTCTCAGAATACGAGAAAGGATTCTCATATCTCGTTCCTCAAATTATCGTTTAGTTATTCTTCTTTGTGCAAAAGTAAGTAAACGACGAATTAGCTATACCAAACATATCTCTCGCTCTTATCGCTTATCTCAAGTTGCAGAGAAAACCAAGAATCCAGATGTAAATGCTCTTTATATACTTGAGCAGAAAGCGCGGTTTGCTCCTTTTTGTACTAACCTAGACGCTTCAAATGCTCGTAATCTTGAAAAGCAAATTCGACGCACACAACGCCCGAGAATAATTAACAAAAACCTTTTTTGTATCTTCTTCCTTTGTAGCATTTCTTTTTTAGTTAAAGCGCAGGAAACACCACAAAACCTCCTTTCTAAAGCTGAAACTGCAATAAATGTTGAAAATTGGGAAATAGCTATATCTACACTTTCAAAAGGTAAAGCCCTGTATCCCCAAGATCCTCGATTCCCTTTTACCCTTGGAAAGATTTTTCAAAAGGAAAAAATCTACGTCTCAGCAAAAAGAGAGTTTCACTCGGCATTGTCTCTTGGCATGGATAAAGATGCAGAATTATATGAAAATCTCGCTTCTTGTCATGGTTTTCTTAATGAAAACGAATCAGCTCTTAATTATCAACGAAAATATTTAAACTTAGCTCCTGACGATCTGTTTGGCTGGTCTATTTTTGGTTGGCTTTGTTATAAAACCAATAATTTGCACGAGGGAATTGAAACGCTTCATTCAATTCTCGCCCGCTACGGTCCCGACGGAAATCTGTATGTTGGTCTTGGAAATCTGTACACTGCTGGTTATGAATATGATAATGCAAAGAAATATTACACCTTCGCTATTTCAATTGCGAGAGAATCAAAACAAAATCTGCTTGGATCAATTTATTTATATAATCGCTCGATTTTAGAAGAAACATTTTATAATTTTGATGATGCTTACAAAGATACAGTTAGTTCTTTAAATGCGGCTTCTCGCTCTTCTGGTTTTTTAATGCAAGGTGAGCTTGAGCTACGAAGACTTGAATTTCAAACTGCTTTTTCTAGATATCAAAAAGCGTATTCTCTTGATTCCACTCCCCTTGCTTCTCTCGGCCTTGCAGATACCCTTATTCAAGCCGGTTATGTTGAAGAAGCAGAGCCTTACCTAGATGCAATCGTTAAAAGAAAGGATATGTCCTGGATAGCTAATTATGGAACAACCCCCGATCAGTTCTTAGCAGATAGGAATCGAATTCAACGAGACCGTTATACTATCCTAAAAAACAGAGAATCTCGTAAAGTTATACACAAGTTATCCACAGCTTTAGTAAGAACAGCAACTATTATTAGTTATACAGCCCATCTTTGGTATTACAATGGCCTTTTTAGAATATATAACAAACGAGTTGCTCAGTATTATGAAAAAGGAGGGGAAACCTTACAGTATAACGCTTTTTATTATCGTACATTCAATAATTGGCCTATAATAGGACGTACTTATTTGTCACGAGCTAAAGAAATTGAGGTATCAGCTATTCCACAAGCAGAAGCAGCATATCTTTATGAAAAAGCGCGAATGAACCGAGATCCTGAAGCCTATCGGGATGCAATAAGGTCATTAAACCCAGAATGGGAAAGAAACTTCATAGCAAAAGCACTTTCTAGCTATATTTTCCTTCTTCAAAAAGATAATCTTCGTATAGAACCAGAAGCTATTCAAACCCTCCTTCAACTTCAACCAGCTTCTTTTTTGTTATACAACCTTTCACTTCCTGTTTCTCTAGATATTCAAGGAGGATCAAGAAAAGAGAATAGGTATATACGCAGATCAATAAAAAAGGCAGGTTTTTACATAGTTAAAAACTCCGCCTACATAGTTACTATAAAAATTTCTGAAGATTCTTTAACAGGACAATGTACGAATTTACACAACGAACCTGTTTGTACACAATTTATCCACAGGGGCGACTCCCTAAAAGCAGATTCTTCAAAGCTAATAAACAATATGGTTGATCATATTTATCGTAGTCCACTTGGAAGCTAAAAAAAAGCCGCCAAAAAGGCGGCTTTTTTTTTCTACTTTACTGAAAGAAGTTCTAAATCAAAGGCTATAAATGAATTCCCTGGAATCACTCCAGGAACCCCTGCGGGTCCATAGGCGAGTTCTGGTGGAATAATAATAGTTCTCTTTTCTCCAACTTTCATTTGGAGAGCTTGTGAATCAAATCCCGGAATAAGTTGCCCACGTCCCACTTGAAATTCTAATGGTTTATGCATATCTGAATCATCGAAAACCGTTCCGTTGAGTAAATATCCACGATATTTCATCGTTAAAGATTGTCCTGTTTTAGGAGAGTCGCCAGAACCAGGCTGTAGTATTTCATAATAAACGCCAGACTCTGCTTTTTTTGCATTTGGCCATTTTTTAGTAATGGAATCTATTGTCGCTTTTTGTGCGTCTTTCTGTGCAGCGTTGCTGCGGTCTGCAACTCCGGCTAATAAGGCGTTAAAGGCCGCTTGATTTGCAGCAAAATCTTTTGCTTCAGCTCCTCTGCGCACAATTTTAATTTTGGTAATTACATCATTATTTTCAATTTTGTTAACAACATCTTGTCCTGTAAGCACACGACCAAATACTGTGTGTTTTCCATCTAGCCAAGGTGTTGGTACATGTGTAATAAAGAACTGACTCCCATTTGTGCCCGGTCCGGAGTTAGCCATCGAAAGAGTTCCTGGAACATCATGTTTTAATGTTGAATCTATTTCATCTGGAAATTTATACCCTGGACCACCGGTGCCATTTCCAGAGGGATCTCCACCCTGTACCATAAACTCTTTAATTACACGATGAAAAACAAGCCCATCATAAAAGGGTTTACCCTTTGCTGCATCGAGAGAACCTTCGGCTAATCCCACAAAGTTACACGCAGTTAAGGGTGTTTTTTTATAAAAAATTTCAAGGGTTATAGAGCCTTTTTCTGTTTCTATTATCGCAAAAATACCATCAGAGGTAATTCCTGCAGCCAAATCTTGTTCCATTTGTTTTTCTCCTGTTTTAACGGTAAGACCACCCATAATAATTGCAGCGGCAGTAAATCCAGTCATTACTACGAGCAATACAACTCCTATTAGTAGTATTTTTGTTTTCTTATTCATCCTCGTCTCCCTTTTTGAAGACTCTTTAGTCGTCATAGCATCAGAGTCCTTTTTCATATTCTGTTATAAACCAACTATAAACCGCATCTGCCCTAGTAGAAAAGGAAGAACTAATCTTCTTCTCAATTCCCGGTACTGCCAGAAATTCTATACGAGTAAGGTTGTACACCAAAAGATAATCACCCAAATCATGTACAATCAAGGAAATGCGCAAATTATTTGGTTTTATCAATCGAAAAATTGCATAGCTAAGTCCATCTATATTAGAGGAAAAGAAAGCGGTTGTATCATTCGTTTGTCGATAATCATACCGATAGAGATATTTTCCAAAGGTTAAATCTTCTTGAACAGCATAAAGAGAAATTCCATCGGCATTTCCATTTACTGGATCATCTATACGGATCCGCGTTTCAGGAGATTCAACTACATAAGAATTCTTATAGAGAGTTCTCATTTTTTTTCTACTGGTCGAAAAATAATCAATTCCTTCCAACAATGAAAGAGACCGGATTATAGCTGAAATTCGTGGAATTTCATCGCCTATCTTTTCCCCTGTTGTACTTGTTTTTTTATATAAATAAAGAGTTTCGCTTATAAAAGGAGCCGTATCTCCATCCCAAAACTGATCCGCCTCAGCAGCGAGGGGGACCATTGGTAAAAGAGAGAGATCAGCATTATCACCTCTGTAAACAGTTTTTCGAATAAATCCTTCTGTACAAAGCTCTGCTGCAGTTTCTTTTGAAACCACATTTTGAAGGCGCACTTGTATTTCCTGCGCTCCAACAGATACTGCCCCCATTAGAAATAGGGCTACAGCGAATTTTTTCATTTACCTCCCCTTATAAAATACCCGAACTTGCTTATACAAGCCCTCTCCCTCGCTCTTTGTATCCACATCTCCAATATCGTTCAGTGAAGTATGAATAAGTCGTCGTTCAAAAGGGTTCATAGGTTCAAGTAGCATTGAGCCTCGGCTTGTTCTCACACGATCTGCTGTATTATATGCAAGTCGTACAAGTGTTTCTTCTCTTCGTATACGATAGTTTTCACTATCAAGAATTACTCTAGTAGATTCTTGGCCTTGTTTTCCTGAATAAACATTTGCAAGCAATTGCAATGCATCAAGATTCTTTCCCTTCCTGCCAATCAAAATCGATGAACTCTTTGAGTTCAATCGTAGGCCTATCTTTCTTTCTTCACGAGAAACAACGTCTATTGTTACATCATAACCCATTTTCCTAATCATTGACGCAACGAAATCAATTATACCTTTTTCAAAATCGTCTTGTGGAAGAGGATCCTGAAAGGGACTAGTACGCCGAGGCGCATCTTTATCTTGTTTAGGGGTTCCTTCCGAGGAAACTCGGACTGCGTCATCAGTATGAACACAAATCTTTACGAATCCTTTCTTGAAAAGTGTGTTTTTTTGCGCTTCAAGTATTTCCACATCAAACTGATCTTTTTCTAAACCTAGTTCTGCTGCGGCAAGCTCAATAGCTTCTTTTTCTGTTTTTCCTTCAAATTCATATATCATAATAACGCTCCTAGCGAAATAATATTACTTGTTAATCAGCGATAATTCTTTATGCTTTTTTGCTTGCATCATCTTATTTATAACCACCTGCTGTCCCAAAGTAAGAATATTTGAGAATGTCCAGTACAATAACAATCCTGCTGGTGCATTATAAAATAGGAAGAAGAACATTATGGGCATACCATACATCATGAACTTCATCGAACCTTGCTGCTGTGTAGTTGATGGTGTTTGGGTAACTTTACCAAATAAAAGCTGAGACACAACGTAGATAACCGGTAAAAGACGTAATTCAGTCCATTTTACAAAGGGAACAACAAAAGGAAGTTGCATAAGACTGTCCCCTTGTGAAAGATCAGGAATCCAACCAGGAATAAACATAGCTCCACGAAATTCGAAATAGTTATTAAAAAGATTATACATCGCAAAGATTAGTGGAAATTGAATGAGTAAGGGCAAACAACCTGAAAGGGGATTATATCCAGAAGCCTGATAAAATTTTGCCATTTCCTCATTAAGTTTTTTTGGATCGTCCTTATACTTTGCCTGTATTTCCTGCATCTTAGGTGCATGTTCCTGCATTTTCAATGTTGATTCTGTACTCTTTTTAGTAAGAGGAAAAATTACCACCCTCATAAGAATAGTCATCAAGATAATTGAAACGCCCCAGTTGGGGATAAGTTTATAAAAAAGCTGCATGATAAATTTGAGGAGGACTTCTAGTGGTGCAAGAATTCCAGTTGATTGAACAATTTCATTTAAACGAGAATCGGAAAGCATATAGGAATTATTTGTCGGTACATTATACCGAGCAAGCTCTTTTTCTGTTCTAGGGCCCAAATAAAAACGCCACAAATCTGTATTTTTCCCACCGGCAATAGGACCACGAGAAAGAATCATTTGAGAAACGGGCTTAGTAGAATCTTCTGAAATTGAATTATAAGTTACAGCTTGTATTGGATTTTCAGGAAATGCTATGGAAGTAAAATATTTTCCTGTAAGGGCTGTCCAAGTAAAACGATCTGTTATTTGCTTTGTTTTACCTTGGTTTACAGCAATTGATTTTTTCTTTCCATCTAGAAGATAATAGAACTTTCGGTATTCATAGCGATCTTGCTTTAGATTCCATTGCGGACCAATCTGAGGAGACGTACGAATACTGTATGCTGAATTACCGAATTGAATACCACTAAGGGTCTCATCTCCATCTATGGTAATATTCAGTTCGAACATATATTCATCAGGAACGAATGAATATTTTTTAACTAGGGTAAAAGAACTTGAAGTTCCATCTGAATTTTTTACAGAAAAATCTCTATAAAACCCAATAGAGGTATCATTTATTTTTCTTACTGTAAAAAGTTCATCGATTGGAACTCCATTTTCACCGCCAAAAACAACCGAAAAAGCCCTATTGTCATCCACACTGTATGCCATTTCAACGGGTTCTTCATTATCTAAGTGTTTTTTTAACTTATATGAAAGAATATCTCCTCCACGGTTAGTAAAGACAACGTGAACAAGATCAGTTTCAATGGTATACAACGTTTCTGCAACGGGAGTTTCATTGTTTTTTTCTACCACGACAAATTCTTCATCAGGATTTACTGCCGTATTTTCAAGTACGGTTTTCGGTGCTTCATTTTGAAGAACCGCACTTTCATTAATTATTTCTGTTTTAGTAGTTTCCTGTTCCGAAGACACAGCCGGTTGTGACGGATTTAATTTTGCTTGTAAGCTAAACCCGATTAAAACAACCAACGTAGAAAGTACAATTGCTAGAAGTGTATTTTTTTCCATAGTTCAAATAGCTCCTTTTAAAGCCCATTCCTTTCGTTATCATGGTACTGGATCATAGCCACCCTGATGAAAAGGGTGACATCGGGAAATACGTCGAATCGCTAGAAAAAGACCTTTTAATGGTCCATATCTTGTTATTGATTGGTACGCATAGGCTGAACATGTTGGATAGTACCTGCACGAAGGAGGAAAAAGCGGAGAAAGAAATCGTTGATACAGGCGGATTAAACCGCACAGTACATTCTTTAGAATTTTATTCATGTATATCCGACCAAAGGCCGGCCTTCCTGAAAAGTATTTCTAGATGCTTTTTTCGTTCCGGAAAAGAATCATTTCCCGGAAAAATAAGAATTGCCATGTCATATCCAAACGCAAGATTACGTTTATAACGACGGTAAACTTCCCGACATAAACGTCGAGAATAATTCCGTTCTACGGCATTTCCATAGTTTTTTGGAAAAGTGAATACTACACGGTTAGTTTTATGTTCATTTTGCAGAATAAAAAGTTTTATTCTTTCCCCGTAATATTTTTTGCCTTTTCGAAATACTCTTTGAATGGCAGCGGAACGCCTTAGGCGTTCCGCTTTTGGAAATCCTGAGCATTTCACTGCTCACAACTCAATCAATAGGGTTTCTTTTCGTCGGAAACGCTCAGTTTATAACGTCCCTTTGCTCTTCGGCGCTTGAGGATTTGGCGTCCTCCGCGAGTAGCCATGCGAGCACGGAAACCGAACTTCCTATTGCGTTTGACTTTACTGGGTTGATATGTCCGTTTCATGGAACTTAGACTCCTTTATTTGTAAGAACCCTGCCTTGTACAAGACCGGTTCACTTGATCAAAATAGTTACCCTTAGAATAGGGAGTGAAGTATACATCACCGCATTAACGAGGTCAAGATACTGAAATTACTGTGGTTTACCTTTTTTGATGCTTTCTCTTAATCGAGAGAGAACATCCTTGAGCGGATCATCAAGGTTCTTATCAACCTCAACCGAAGGTTCTTTTTCTATTTTTTCCTGTGTGGAATTTCTTCGAAAAAGACCATCTCCAACGTTACCTGTTTGACGTTCATATGGCTTAAGGCAAACACTGGCATCTCGTATTGCTAAAGTTTTTATGTCTAATTCAGGAAAATTTTCCCTCAATTCTTTAATTATTCTTTTTTTAATAAATTGTAGTTGTTGACTCCATCCAGGGTGATCCACCTCAACAATAATACAACCTTTATTAACATCTAGAACTTTACTGTGAGAACTTAACCGTTCCCCTACAATCGTATCCCAGTTTTTAAAGAATTTATCTGCTTGTTCAAATTTTTCATTTTCTAACGATGAAAAGAGCCTGCTTATTGTTTCTGCTGCCGTATGGAATTTATTGGTCACTCCATGTTCCTCCAGCTATATGATACACCCGCGTGGATGAATGTTGATATCGTTCATACGGTTCCCCTGGTAAAAAAGTACAAAAAAGTTGGTCGTATTCGGGAAGAAGAGCTGTAAACCGTTGTCTTTTTTCTGGATCAAGCTCCAACAATACATCATCCATGAGAAGAATAGGCTTTTTACCATTTTTCTCTGTATAAAATTGAGCTTGTGCGTTTCTAAGCAATAAGGAAAGAAGGCGGCGTTGCCCAGTAGAGGCAGTAGATACAAAAGATGATCCCTTTCGCATAAATCGAATTCTATCTCTATGTGGCCCCGAAGAACTTGTTCCCATCGAAAAATCAAGAGTTCTGCGTTCTGCAAGATGAATCATCACAGTTGAAACTTCACTTTTTTTCCAAGACGGAGAATATTCTATGGTTACATCCTTTATGCCGCTAACTTCCGCATATAACCGAGCAAAAATCTGATTAAATTCACGAATAGCGCTTCTTCTTCGCTCAACAACTTCGATGCCAGCTTGAGCCAATTGTACATCTAAGACATCTAAAACTTCGTTTCTATTTTCTTTAAGAACGGTATTACGTGTTCTCAAAATTTTTTTATAATTTCTTATAGTATCTATGTATGAACTATCATACATAGACAAAACTTGATCAATAAAAAATCTTTTACGTTCTGGAGTACCAGTAACAAAGTCTAAATCGTCATGACTGTATAATACACACGGTATGGTATTCACGAGTTCTTTCCGATCAGAAATTTGTTTGGCGTTTTTTTCTATTCTTTTTTTTCCATCTCGATACATAACTGAAATAGTATTTGTACGTTCACTTTCATCTCTAAATATAACCCGTACACTACAGGAATCAGTTCCTTTTTTCCATAATTCATTTTCTTTCCTTGTTCTAAAAGAAGATCCATATGCAGAAAGATATAAACTTTCTAAAATATTAGTTTTTCCTTGACCGTTTTTTCCTACAAGAAAAACTTCTTTGGACAATAAATCCAGAGTATCATCAGCAATATTCCGGAAGTTTGCAAAAGAAACTGATAAAAAAGGCACTGTTTCGTTCTATTCCATTTGCATAGGCATAACAATATGAAAGAAATCTCGAGCTGGTTCGGTCCTAAGTGTTATAGCTTTCATTGGTTCTGTAAATTCAAAACTTACTCGATCAGAGCCAATAACCTTCAAAGGTTCCTCAATGTACAGGTAGTTTAAAGCTATTGTAATTTCTTCACCATCATAACGGCACGGTATTTCTTCTCTAGCAGTTCCTATTTCAGTTTCTTGAGAACTAATAGTTAAAGCTCCCGGTGCTATTTTCATATAAATTCTTCGAGATTTTTGTTCAACAAGCAATCCAACACGTTTTAACGCTTCAATAATATCCTTTGTATCAACTTCAAAGGAATATTCTTGGCTATCTGGAATAACACGGCTGTAATTAGGAAATGGTCCTTCTATGAGAATTGAAGAAAATTCGTAGTTCCCAAAACGGAAAAAGATGTTTTTTTCTCCAACAGCTATTGATATAGGACCTTCATCATGGGCTCGACGATTAATAAGGGTAAGAATTTTAGGAGGAATTATAATACCTTTAAAGTCAGGAATATTAATTCCAAATTCTTTAGAGATATAAGCTAATCGTCTTCCGTCAGTAGCTACTAACTGTAGTTTAGCTTCTACTTTTTCCATGAAAACACCATTCATAAAATACCGTGTTTCATCATCTGAAACAGAAAAAACTGTTTGATTAATCATTTCACGAAATTCTTTTACAGGAATATCAAAAAAAACTAAATCTTCTGGAGCTGTAAATTCTGGATATTTATCACTCGATATACTTTTTAATTCAAAACGGGCTTTCTTTGTTGCAGGTCGAATAAAAATCTTTACGTCTTTTTGTTCAAATTCAATTTCTCCTGAAGGTAGTGAAGAGAGAATACTCATGAATTTATCACAAAAAACAGTAGTCGAACCATTTTCAATAACATCTACAGGAATACGAGTTTCAAAATTAACTTTAATATCAGTTGCCTTAATAGTTAAGGAACCATTCTCTGCAGCTAGTAAAACATTTGAAAGAATTGATATAGCATTTTTAGTTGCTATTATTTCCTGAGCTATGGAAATTTCTTTTAAAAGAGCATCTCTGTCAAAACTGAATTTCATATATCCTCCACATCTTTCTATTTATACTAATATATATATATATAGTAATAGTAGTAATAGGGCCTGTTGAAACAAGCAAAAGTCATATTTCTCTTTACCCTATAATGAATTAACTTGTTAACAACTTCATCTTTTAGCTAACACAGTTATCCACATATCAACAGGCACCCGCTTTTCCTAAAATCTATCCACAGCATAGTAACATACTATCAACAGATAACAAACAATTTAACTATTGTAATCTTTTATCAATTGATTCAATTTTTGGATGGTTGTTTCTAAGCTAGGCTCAGCTTTTAAGCGTTCTTCAATCTTCTGGCATCCATGCATTACGGTACTATGATCTCTTCCGCCAAACTCTATGCCTAATTCAGTCGTAGAATATTCGGTGATTTCTCTAGCAATATACATAGCAATTTGACGAGGAAAAGAAATAGCTTTTGTTCTTTTTTTCCCTCTCAAATCTGAGTATGAAAGCGAAAAATATTCAGCCACAACCTTTTGAATGATGTCTACTGTTACATTATTTTGACGAGGGGATCCAAAACTATCACGTAACTGTTGCTGTGCAACCTCAAGAGTAACAGGTTTTTTAGTTAGTTCAAAATAAGCAATGAGCTTAGTTAACGATGATTCAAGGTCACGAACATTTGAAGAAATATTTTTTGCTATAAGATCTATAACTTCTTTTGGAATATTTACTCCACGTTGTTCCATTTTTTTTGCTAGAATTGCACACCTAGTTTCGTAACTTGGAGGAAGTAAATCTACATTAAGTCCACGTTCAAACCGAGAACGAAGTCGTTCTGAAAGATTTTTAAGTTCAGATACTGGTCTATCGCAAGTAAAAATAATTTGTTTATTTGCATCATAGAGTGCATTAAAAGTATGAAATAGCTCTTCTTGCGTTTCATTTTTCTTTTGTAAAAAATGAATATCATCTATCAAGAGTACATCGGCAGTTCGGTATTTATTTTTGAACTTTTGGGTTGTTTGCGTTCTAATGGCGTTTACAAATTCATTAGTGAAATTTTCAGCAGTAATATATATAATTTTATTACCACGTTCTTTCCACGCTAAATTGCCAATTGCTTGCATTAGATGTGTTTTTCCTAATCCAACACCGCCATAAATCAGACAGGGGTTGTATGCAAGTCCTGGATTTTTAGCAATTGCAATTGCAGCATTTGCAGCAAACGAATTGTTTTCACCTATAACAAAATTATCAAAAACATAATCTTTACGAAGTTGAGCATGTTCTGTCCGTTTAACCGCTTCAGCACCCTTCTTTAAAAAGAGTTCTGATTTCGTTGTTTTACGAGATTCTTGATTTTCTTTTAATTCCGATGAAACGAGGTCTTTATTTCTAGCCTTAACTTCGAATTCCACGGTTATTTTTTGCCCTGAAAGTTCATAAAAAACTGATTCGATGAGGTTTTGATACCGCTGTATTACCTGATCTCGATAAAATGCCGAAGGGACAGAAACAATAACAGTCGACTCTTGGGAATTCTCGTATTCCATGTTAAACCACATGGCAAATTCCTGTTCAGTGAGTTCTGTTTTTAATTGATTTAGTGCCTCTTGCCAAAATATACTGTAATCCCATTTACCCATAGGAACTCATTATACTCCTTCTTTACTTTTTTTGACAATGACGATAGTATAGAAAATACGTGTTTCTACTATATAAGGATATAAAATGAGTTCTGCTGACTATTCTGCAAATAATATAACAGTCTTAAAAGGCCTAGAAGCGGTTAGAAAAAGACCGGGAATGTATATAGGTTCTACAGGACCTGATGGACTACATCATCTCGTCTATGAAGTTGTAGATAACTGTATAGATGAGGCTATGGCTGGTCATTGTGATACCATTCTTGTTGTTCTTGAAAAGAACGATATTGTTCGCGTAGAAGATAACGGGCGTGGAATACCAATAGATCTTCACCAAGGAGAGGGAGTAAGTGCTTTAGAATTAGTTCTTACCCGTCTCCATGCCGGTGGAAAATTCGATAAAGGTTCATATAAAGTTTCTGGTGGACTTCACGGAGTCGGTGTTGCTGTTGTTAACGC
>DUOS01000165.1 GCA_012838745.1 Treponema sp.
CCGCTGGGTATGAGTATTTTTTTAGTTGGCTCCGCCCTAATGATGAAGCCGAAAAGGTAAATAGACAAACTATAGAAGATGAGGGAACAAGTCTTGAGCGTCTCTTACATGGTATTTTCCCAAAAGAGAGACTGCTTAATTATATAGAAAACTTTATTTTGTATTATAAAGATAGTACAAAAATTATAGCCCAAAATCATCAATTTATTGGGGTAAACAAAGCAATAGAATCGTTTGAGTACCGCAAGGAAAGAAAAGGGAAACTGGGGGTTTTTTGGCATACCCAAGGTTCCGGTAAAAGCTTTTCTATGATTTTTATATCTCGAAAGATATTTCGTAAATTTAAAGGGAATTTTACCTTTGTAATAATTACAGACCGTGAAGATTTGGATGGACAGATATATAGAAACTTTCTAGATACTAATACTGTTAGTAAAAGTGAAGCTGCACGGCCTCGAAATTCAGCAGAGATGAGAGATTTTCTCGGTACAAATAAGAAGTTTATCTTTACCTTAATCCACAAGTTTCGCTTTGATATTGGTAAAGAATACCCTCTTCTTTCTCCTCGGGATGACATTATAGTTATTGTAGATGAAGCTCACCGTACCCAATATGCGTCTTTGGCAGAAAATATGAGGAATGGATTACCCAACGCTCAATATTTTGCATTTACTGGAACGCCAATTTTAGGAAAGGGTGACCAACTATATCAAGGTAAAACCTATGACTGGTTTGGTGGCTATGTGAGCCAATATAATTTTGTGCAATCTATTGATGATGGCGCAACGGTTCCTCTTTATTATCAAAAACGTGTTCCCGAAGTATTAATCCAAAACGATAATTTGAGTGAAGAGTTTTATGAAATATTAGAAGATGAAAACCTTAATGAAAAAGCTAAAGAGAAACTAGAAAAAGAGTTTTCTACTGAGTTGCACATTATTAAAAGAGATGACAGGCTCGAAACTATTGCTAAAGATATTATTTCTCATTTTCCTAGCCGTGGATACTTAGGGAAAGGAATGGTAATTTGTGTAGATAAATTTACAGCGGTAAAAATGTATGACAAGGTAGAGGCTCAACGAAAGTTAGAATTAAAAAAAATAGTTGGTGAAATTAGTAAGACTTCTAGTGAAGTGCAAAAAAGCAGGCTCACTAAAAAACGTGATTTTTTAAGATCACTTGAGATGGCTGTTGTTATTAGTGAAGATGCCGGAGAAGATGAGAAATTTACGAATCAAGGATTAGATATTAAGCCACATAGAAAAAAACTGAATACAGCTGATGCAAATGGGCACGATATTGAATATCGGTTTAAAGATCCAGAAGATAAATTACAGTTAGTTTTTGTCTGTGCTATGTGGTTAACAGGATTTGACGCTCCTACTGTTTCTACTCTTTATTTAGACAAGCCAATGAAAGACCATACGTTAATGCAAACTATAGCTCGTGCAAACCGGGTTTCTTCTTTTACTATCAATGGCGTCTCAAAAACTAATGGTGAGATTGTTGATTATTACAATGTATTTCGTAATATGAAAAAAGCTCTTTCTGATTATGCCTTAGGCGATGAGGACGGAGGTGAAACCCCAGTTCATGATAAGTCTGAATTATTTGAACTTCTTGATGAAGCTATTACGCTAACAAAAAATTATTGTGAAAAATTATCGATTAATTTAGAGAAACCGTTGCAGAAAAAAGAAACTTTTAGGAAGATCAATTTATTTAAATCATGGGCAGATACTCTTCTTTCGAAAGATGAATATTGGAAGGAATATAAGGTGTATGAAAATACTGTTTCTTCTCTCTATGAAGCATGTAAACCTGAAATTTTGGAAGGTCAGTTTAGGCCTCTCGTTCCTGTAGTTCAATATTTACGCGGAATAATAGATGGTATTATTAAACAAGAACCAATTGATGAAAAAAGATTAAAAATTGAAGAATTACTTGATGAAAGCATTGTTACTTCTAGCGGCGCTTTATTTTTAGAAGAAGGAGAACCTAAATATGGAAGTCTCAAAAAAGGAAATCTTCTTGATTTAAGTAAAATAAATTTTGGTAAACTAAAAGAAGATTTTAAACAAAAGACTTTCAAGCATATAGAAATAACAAACCTGCGAGAATTCTTAAAGCAGAAACTTGAAATTATGCTTACAGAAAATAGCACACGTACAGATTTTGCAGATAAACTTCAAGATATAATCAATACATACAATTCAGGTGGAATGTCGACAGAAAACTACTTTGAAGACCTTGTAAAATTTGCAGAAGAAATGAAAACTGAAGACGAGCGCTGGGTTAGAGAAGGCTTAAGTAAAGATGAACTGGAAATATTTGATGTCTTAAAAAAAGAAAAACTTACAAAAGATGAAGAAATAAAAGTCAAAAACGCAGCAAAGCATTTGTTAAAACGCTTAGTTGAAGAACAGCCAAAGGTCTTAATACAAGATTGGTTTAAAGATTCTCAAAGCCAAATTAAAGTTAAAAGTGCGATTGAAGAAGTTTTAGATGCTGATTTACCCAAAACGTATAATAAATCTGTGTTTCAAGAAAAGAGCAAAAAATTGTATGAATTAGTCTACGAATACGCTTCGAGAGGTCTCAAATGGGCATCGTAATGTAAATGAACTTTAGGGTTACTACTTGCCCTTTCCACAATTGGTATTTTCAATTCTATTTTTCATTTTAGCGATGTACCAATCGCGATCAATCGAGAGTTCTTGTGTAATTTCTCGTATCGCTTGCAAGTCTGTTCCTGCTAATGCTGTTTCATATTTTTTTAGTCTCTCTTCTATAATTTTTAGTTTCATACGTTTAAATCCTTTTTGAGGCCAGCAAGAAATTTTTCAACATTTGGAGCGGTTGCATAATTACCTTGGATACTCTCGAAGTCGTCGGCTGTAAGTGTTGCGAGATCTTCTTCTTCAATTCGAAGTGATTCAATAAGAGGCTCCCTATTCATCCAGTGTAATTTATTGACGTAGATGTAGTCTGCCAGCGCTTTTAGGGGGAGGGCTTGAAGTTGTGACCCATCGTTGGAATCGACTACTTCGACGCCGTTAAAAAATAGAACCTGTGGAACGCGTTTGTAGCTGAACAGGCCAACTGCAGTATCGAATTCTGCGGGGTTTTTTGATGTTGCGCAGGTGAGTGCGATGACACTTTCAGGAATCCACCCGTGAGCACTTAGAGCATATTCAAAACTTACGTAAGACGGATAATAGAGGCGGTTTGAGAGGGCAGGGAGATTGAGTGGTTGTTTTCTCAAAACAGAACTGAGAGTATACAACCCGCGTTTTAACTGGATTACATCTCCACTTTCCATGGCTCTTTTTACTAGACCGTAGCGAATATTATCATTTGGCTCGATATTTTTAATATCAGCGACCGAAAAAACGTGATGTTCAAATGTTTCAAAAAGTGTGCGTACAAGTTTATTCATACTAGTGAGGATCTTGCAAAACTCAGGAAGTTTTGCAAGATCTACCAATAATGTAGGTGGAGAATTTCGGTAAATCTTTGTATTCCAAAGGCTTACCGAAATTCTCCGAGAGGTAATTGTAAAAGTAACCGACTTTTGCAATTACCTCTCGTTACTGTCATTATCTGACTGTTACTAGTATGAATGAGGTTTGGTCAAAAAGCAAGTAATTTCCACCATTTACAGGGCGGGATTGTCCTTTCTACCGCCCCCGCCCCTGGACAATCTCGCACACGCGGCGCCTCCGCGCTACGACTTTCTCCCACCTTTGCGCCTTCTGGCTCAGTCTTAAATTCCTAAAAGAGCATAGAAAAAGCTCCTAACACAGAAGTGTCACGGTTTCAATTCCTTCATACGGTGAATCAATTATGACATTATAATCAGATGCACAGATATACGTAAAATGCCCTGTGACTTCCGTACCATCACACGTTACAGTACTGCATAATGGTTCAGGTAAATAATCACACAGATTAGCGCGATGGTGATTCCGTGGATACTGCGGTCCTGCCGCGCATGAATTCGCAGGGGCGAAATATATAGAAATACACCCTCATTTTCCAATACCTAGTTCTGGCGGAGCCGATCCGTTGGATCATTCTGTTCTTTTTCAAAGTAGCGATGCCATATTTAACTGCTCGTTCTGTTTCCGCCTAAATCGTATCGAAGTTTAGATTCAATTTTCATTACCTGGTTTCCGTTTGGTTCGTCAGAAAGTGCATAACCAAATTGATCATTAGTTCTTTTTCTTGGGGTTTTGATTCTGCAATCATAATGGTGATTGCAACAAGGGTTGTGTCTGGAATTATTTTTACACCGTCTTTAAAAAGAAATCCTGTTTTATCAAGAAAATATAAAAAAAGAGCAGCAGCGATACGTTTGTTTCCATCATGAAAAGAATGGTTTTTTACTACAAGATATAGAACGTTTGCAGCTTTTTCCTGTACGGTGGGATAGAGATCTTTTCCTCCAAAGGTCTGATATATAGCCCCAAGGCTCCCTTGGAACGATTCATCTTTCTGTCTACCAAAAAGGTCGCTTTCACAAGTAAAGCGCATGGAGTTTATAAGTTCTATACATTCTTCATATTGCAATTGATATTTTGATATGGATCCATCGGGCTTTTCTATTTTTTGGTGGTCATAATCGTCGAGCATATCGAGAGCATATGTGTATTGTTCTATAACTGATAATATTTGTTTTGCTTCTAGAGTGTTTCCTGTTCGTTTGAGAATTTCTACAACTTTTCCTAGAGTGCTAAGTCTTTTTTCGTTGACGGCTATTCCGTTAAATATATACTCTTTTAGAACTTTATTTGCCCATCGTCGAAATTCTATTCCATGAGTCGATTTTACACGATACCCTACCGAAAGAATAATATCCATGCTGTAGTGTTCAGTCTGATACTTTTTGCCGTCTGCGGCAGTTGTCGCAAATTTTGCGACAACTGAATTATCTGTACTGTTTGAAAGGGTGGATAGTTCCTCAGCAAGTGCGTTATTTATATGTTTTCCAATTGTTTTTACGTCTCTGTCGAAGAGAAGTGCGAGTTGGTTCCTATTTAACCAGACTGTTTCATTTTCAAGGGGTACATCGAGTGTTGTTTTGCCGTCTTGTGTGGTAAATAGTATTAGTCTGGTTTGTTGTTTCATTTTTCCTTTTGTGTTTTTTCAGCTATAAATGTAGGGGAAGTAAAAACAAAGCGAAGTTCTTCTATCTGCTTTAGTTCATCTTTTAACTCTTGAAAGGCATACATGGAAAAACAAGCTGCGGCAATTGATAACGTACTGCCTGATTTAAGTTCGATTTTTAAATCATTCTTGACAGTTTTTGAAATATTGTCAAAAACATCCACCGTTTTGGTCCTTTTTACTTACTTTATTAGCTTTAAGTATACCACGCAAAAACAGTACTGCCAAAGATTTCAAATTTCTCCCTAACCAACCTCATAACCTCACGAAAACCGTTCTTTCATCTTTGCTAAAATATCTATTGCTGCGTCTGTTTCCACTGGTAAACTCGGTTCGTGGTATTCAACGAGGGCGGCGGGTATTTCTTGTAAAAAACGTGAGGGGGAACATTCTACAATACCGCCCATTTTTCTGCGGCGGTGGCAACTAGAGATAAAGAGTTTGTCTCGGGCTCGAGTTATTGCAACATAAAATAGTCGGCGTTCTTCTTCTACGTTACCGTCACCTTCTTCCAAGCTTCGAGCGTGGGGAATTATTCCATCTTCGGCTCCGATAATAAATACTATGGGAAACTCGAGGCCCTTTGCTGCATGGATGGTCATAAGGTTAACTTTTCCTTTATCAGCGTCATCATCCATATCATCGCGGGTAATAAGGGTTATTCGATTTAAGTAATCGTAGAGAGAGTTTTTGTAGTTATCAGGATCTTTTTCCCAAGTAGACATTGAATTAATTAAGCTGTCTATGTTAAGAAACTTATATCGGGCGGCTTTTTCATTTTTTTGGTATTCTTGAACGAGATAGCTCCAGTAGTCTAATTCGTCTACCATCTTTTTCACCTTCTTAGAAAGGTCTTTTCCAGAAAGCATCGTTGAACGCTGTTCTCCTATAAATGTTACGAACTCGTCTAAGTCTCCTTTTGCTTTTTCTTTAAAAACTATTTCGTTATCTTTTAGTAATAGGTCTATAGCTGCCCAAATAGAGCAGGCTCGTTCGGTTGCTATGGCAGAAATTTGTTCTATTGTTTTTCTTCCAATACCACGGCGGGGTGTATTTATTATACGTAATAAATTTATGTCGTCATCGGGATTTGCTATTACTCGAAGATAACTGATTATGTCTTTTATTTCTTTCCGTTGGAAAAAACTGGTTCCTCCAGACATGAGATACGGTATGTTATATTCGAGAAATGCTTCTTCAACTGCTCGGCTCAGGGTATTTGCTCGAATAAGAACGCCAAAGTCGTCATACTTTCTTTGCTCATTCATTCTAATACTCTGTATCATGTCTGCAACAAAATCAGCTTCTTCAGTTTCATTTTCTGGAATGCAAATTTCGATTGGTTTTCCTGAATCATTTCCCGACCAAAGTGCTTTTACTTTGCGGTTTGTGTTGTTGCCAATTACACCGTTTGCTGCGGCTAAAATTGTTCCGGTAGAACGGTAGTTTTGTTCAAGTTTTATTTCGAGTAATCCGGGGAAATCTTTTTCAAACATATGGATGTTTTCAATACTTGCTCCGCGCCATGAGTAAATAGATTGATCATCGTCGCCAACAACACAAACGTTTTGATCAGTTAAGGCTTTCATAAAAACATACTGTTGAATGCTCGTGTCTTGGAACTCGTCTACCATAATATATTTATATCGATTTCGATATTTTTCGAGTACGTCGGGATGTTCTTGAAATAAACGGATTGGTAATAGAATAAGATCGTCAAAATCTACGGCATTAAAGAGTTTTAATCCATTTTGGTATTCTTGATAGAGAGTACGATACTGGTCATTTGCGCTTTCCCAGTCCCATCGTCCCATTTTAATATTAGAAAAAAGCCCACCAATTTTATATACATCTAGGGCGTCTTGGGTAAATCCAAGTTCACGACCAGTATCTTTAATGAGTTGATTTCTGTCTACTTCATCATAAATACTAAAATTGGTTCGCCATCCGAGTTTATCTATATCGTCACGGAGTATACGAACTCCAAATGCATGAAACGTGCTCACGGTAAGCATTTGAAGTTTTTTCCCTGTGCGTTCTTTAACTCGTGCCGCCATTTCTTTAGAAGCTTTATTAGTAAAAGTGAGGGCAAGGATTTGTGATTGGGGTATTCCAGATTCGAGCATGTGCGCTATACGGTAGGTAATTACCCGTGTTTTACCCGAACCAGCACCAGCGATAATGAGTACTGGCCCATCTATTGCTGTCACCGCGGCATGTTGTTCATCATTGAGTTCTAAGCGGTAGTCGTTGTTCATGTGTTACACACTATATTGTAGAAAAAGACACTTGTACAGACGCTTGTACTACGGTTATACTGCTATAAAGGAGAAAATAGTGGCTGCACGCGGTACCATTGGCAGAGTTATTGTTCTACTCATCTTGATAGCCTTGCTTTCTGCCGGAGGGGTCCTCTGGTTTGACTATTTAGGTATTATTGAATCGCGACAGGTTTTTTCTCCGCTATACTCCTTATTAAATATTAAGACGCGCACTGGTGTTTCTACCTTGCCTGGTGAACCAGGAGATCTAGACTCAGATCGTTTAGCTAAACGTCTTGAATCGGTTGAGCTGCGTTCTCAGGAACTAACTGCTCGCGAAGAGCAACTTGATCGTAAAGAAGGCGAAATTTTACAAATGTCTCAAGAACTCGAAGATAGGTTAGTATCGGTAGAAGAGAGAGAGAGAACTTTTTCTGAAATTATGCGTCAAACCGATGACCGTACTGCTAATGTTCGAAAAATTGCTGAATATATTAATGGTATGCCGCCAAAAAATGCAGTAGAAAATCTCATTGCTATGGATGATCAAGATGTAATAGACATTCTTCGCATGGCGGATATCGTAGCGGCAGAGGCTGGCCGAGGTTCGTCTGTAGCCTATTGGTTTTCTCTCATGCCTCCTGAGCGCGCAGCAGAAATTCAACGTAAGATGGCAAATAAACCCATTACACTGCAATAAAATCACGAAACATTAATATTTCCTTCAACTTCACACCCTTTTGTCTCGACAATTGAAAGGCAGGATCAGCTGATTTTTGGAATCTTCCTAAATCGCTAATTCTGACGCCTTTTATTTTTTGGGGGTACGTAGGTGATGCAATCGCTCGACGTTCAAGTGCAAAAGTCTTCTGGAGGTCCTGATGCCGCTGGCATTAAAGGACAGCCGGGAGTAGATTTTGCTACTAAGAACGGTAAAAAGGGAGCGGAAACTGCACGAAACGGAACTTCATTCCTCGCAATTATTGAAAAAATGATTGCCGGTTCCATGGAAGGAATAGACGAGCGAATCCAAGCTGCGTCTATACGAAACACCGGAAGAGGAGCAGGGAACCCATTGGTTCCGGGTGAAGGTGACACCCTAATAAAACCAGGATCTGACGGTATTAAGACAGCCGGCAGTAAAAAGAAAATTCCCAAGGGGTTAGTCGCGGATAGTATTTCTGCGGTTTCTTTAGAAGATCCCACGGCTGAAGCTCTTATTCAGCCAGATGGGGTAGAGGCCCTTGTTGTTGATGCTGTTCAACAAAAGTTTGATACGCTTGAATTGGAATTGGACGACAGTGAAAAATCTTCTGATTTTTCAGATGAAATTGTTTCGAGTATCGCAGGGCAGTCTATTGCTTTGGCAGAAAAGAAAGACGCGGCTATTCCTGCCGTCGCTATTCGAAAGGACGAAGTAGAAAAAGACGAGCCGGGTGACGAGAAGGATGAACCTAAAATCCGTAAAGCAGACCGACATTCACGCGATCTAAAAATTTCTGTTCGAGATGAGCGGATACAGCAAGAGCAGATCCGTGAACGTACAGAGGTTCCTCTTGCGGAAAAGACACTGAAAGACAATGGCGACGGCACTGCGGATATGAGCATTTCTTTTCGTTCAGACAATACGGCTGTTCCAACCGGTGAAACTACAACGAGTCTATATACAGATCGTGCTGCAGACGGTGAGAGTTTTTCGGCAATGTTGGCAAAGGAAGTGCGCGAAGGTGCACAGGATTTTGTAAAAGCAGGTAAAATAATTCTGCGAAACAATAATACCGGCACAATTAGATTAACTTTGCATCCCGAAACGCTCGGGAATGTTCGCATAAGTCTTGAACTTTCTTCGGGTAAAAAGATTTCAGGTAAAATCGTTGTTTCTTCAAAAGAAGCCTATGACGCATTTAAGGAAAATCTTGATGGTTTTTCTGATGCATTTGTTGCAGGTGGATTTGAAAGCGCTGGATTCGATTTGTCTTGGTCAGGACCAGATACATCAGGATTTGCGACTCACGAAGGTAAGAATGCGTTAAGCGCTCCCTTTTACTCAGAATCCATACCCGATGTAATGTCACAAGAAGAAACAGCCGATAGGCTACATAGTGCGTACGGAGAAAGTATGTACGCCGTGAATTTTTTCGCGTAATTATAGAATGAGACCCTAACGGGTCTTGGAGGTAAGGCAAGAATGGATATAGGATCAATGTTAGGAAGCTCAATGAGCACACAAGAACAAACCCTAACCCAACTTCAGGTTGATTCGTTCAACAAAACGCTTGCGGTCAACGGAAGGACCCCCAAGACAGAACTAGGCAAGGATGATTTTTTACAACTTCTTATCGCGCAGTTGTCCCATCAGGATCCAACTTCGCCGATGGAAGATACCCAGTTTATCGCCCAGATGGCGCAGTTTTCGAGTTTAGAACAAATGACGAATATGAGCAGTAGCTTTTCAAAAATGACGTCCTTACTCGGAAGTTCTGAAGCGTCCTCAGCGGTTGGTAAACCGGTGGATATTGAAGTAGGTGATTCAACTGTTTCAGGTACGGTAATGGCCGCATCCCGCGGTGATTTTCCTCAAGTACTGGTAAATGGCACCTGGCACGACTGGTCGTCGGTAAAGACTATATATGCTAACAACGGGGGTGAACTACAATGATGAGATCTTTATATTCCGGTGTTTCCGGAATGCAAAACCACCAGACACGTATGGACGTGATTGGTAATAATATTTCTAACGTTAATACAACTGGGTTTAAGCGCGGGCGTGTTAACTTTCAAGATTTGCTGTCGCAGCAAATGTCTGGCGCAGCAAAGCCAACCGATGAGCTCGGTGGCGTGAATCCAAAGGAAGTTGGGCTCGGTATGAATATTGCCAGTATTGATACCATTCATACACAGGGTTCTCTCCAGACCACCGGTGTTCAAACTGATGTTGCCATCCAAGGCAATGGTTTCTTTACCATGAAAGCGGGCGAAAAGTCGTTTTATACTCGTGCAGGAACTTTTGGTCTCGACAATGAAGGTACCTTGGTTAATCCTGCAAATGGTATGCGTGTTCAGGGTTGGATGGCACAGGATGTTGATGGTCAGTTAATTCTGAACACTTCATCACAGCCGGAAGATTTAATTATTCCCGTTGGATCAAAGATTGAAGCGCGGGCTACAACGAGCGTAAATTATGCTTGTAACCTTGATAAACGACTTCCTGAAATTGCAGAAGGTGCGTCTCAAGCCGACACTATGCGGGCAACATGGGAAACTGATTTCAAAGTTTACGATAGCTTTGGACAGGAACACACCTTAAATGTTTCTTTCACTCGGGTTCCGGGGACTAACAACGATTGGCAGGCTACTGTCAATGTAAATCCCGAAGATGCAGAAGCCGGTGCAACACGGGTTGGTGTAAATACAACCGACGGTACCGGAAACTCATTTATAGTTCGATTTGACAATAATGGTACACTAGAAGGAGCCACTGATACCGCAGGCAATGTGAGCCCTGATGTGGGTCAGGTAGTTATTCAGACTTCCTTCAATGTTCCTGGTGCCGATCCTGATGAAACAGGCGCGCCTACACGTCAGACTTTTGATATAAATCTGGGCGAAATAGGTAGTGTAAGAAATACTATCACCCAGTTTAGCGAAAAAAGTTCAACCAAGGCGTATGAGCAAGATGGTTTTACCATGGGATATCTTGAAAACTTTAAGATTGATCAAAGTGGTATAGTTACCGGTGTGTATTCAAACGGTGCAAACAGGACTCTCGGTCAAATGGCTCTTGCGACTTTCGCAAACCAAGGTGGTCTTGAAAAAGCTGGTGAAAACACCTACGCACAATCTAACAACTCGGGTATTGCCAACATTGGTGTATCGGGTGTTGCGGGAAAGGGTAAGCTTATAGCTGGAGCGCTTGAGATGAGTAATGTTGATTTAACCGAACAGTTTACCGACATGATCATTACCCAGCGCGGCTTCCAGGCAAGCTCAAAGACTATTCAGACATCTGATACGATGCTTGATACGATATTGAATCTGAAACGATAATAGGCAATGGTGGACGGAGTAGGTAACGGTATGGTAAAATACTCCGTCCCTTCTGAAAGGAAAAAATGATAGCGGTAACACAGCTGAACGGCAAACAATACTGGATCAATCCTCATCAAATCGAAGCAATCGAAAAAAATCCGGATGTAACGTTGATAATGCTTTCTGGAAAACGCGTTATAATTCGTGAAAAGCCCGAGGAACTAATTGAAAGTATTGTTGCATACCGCCGCCAGATTGGCGCGTTCAAGAACGAGGAGTAAGATTCTATGGATATTGCATCATGGATAGGTTTATTCGGTGGACTGTTTATTGTTATGTTCGGTGCATTTCTCAACGGGTCCCTCGGAGGTCTTGTTCACATTCCATCGCTATTTATAACAGCTGGTGGATCTTATTTGTGTTTGTTTTTGACCTATCCGCTTTCCTATGTAATTGGAATATTCGGCATTATTGCCCGTTGTTTTAAAACGTATGATTTTGGTGAAAAAGCACTGGTTCAAAAGTTGGTGTCCTTTTCTGAAAAGGCACGTCGTGAGGGTATCTTGGCCCTGGAAGAAGAAATACAAGATCTAGACGAAGAATTTATGCGCAACGGGCTCCGGCTTGTTGTAGATGGAACCGATGGTGAAGTAATTCGAGCTCTTATGGAAAACGAGTTAAATCAGATGGAAGGCCGGCATAATAACTGGATCACCCTTATTAACTCTTGGGCAACTCTTGCACCGGGTTTTGGAATGTTGGGAACAGTTATTGGTTTGATTGGTATGCTTACGAACCTTGAAGATAAGAGTTCTCTTGGTCCAAACATGGCTGTTGCTCTTGTTACCACCTTGTATGGGTCGATGATGCAGAACTGGTTGTTTATCCCTATGGCTGGTAAGCTTACCTTCCATAATAATATGGAAGCAAAAGCTCGAGAAATGATTATAGAAGGTGTTCTTTCGATACAAGCGGGAGACAATCCACGTATTCTTGCTCAAAAGATGCTTACATACTTGTCTCCTAAGGATCGACGCATCATAGAATCCGATGTTATGAAGGATTAGGCTGGTAGTTATGGCTAAGAAAAAAAGGGAACCGACCGAAGCGAAAACACTGTGGCTCAACACGTACGCGGACATGATTACGCTGTGTTTGTGCTTTTTTGTTATGTTGTATGATCCTTCCGAAGCCGATGTTACCCAACTTGCTACTATGACCGCATCAATAAGCAATGAAGCGTCTGGCGGCGGTCAGTCTCTTGCTGCTGGCCGGCTTTCTGATCTCGGTAATAATATTAACTCACTCCCTTCTACGGTTAAAGGAAAGTCTCTTGGCCTTGCAGTAAAACGAGCGGTGAGTCTTTTTGCCCCAGAAGTAAAAACCAATAAAATAAGTATTACCAGCGATGAGCGTGGTTTAGTTATCACTCTTGCAGCTGATGCTTTTTTTCAAACGGCCAGTGCCGAACTTAATATAAATGACACAAGGGAAACCCTTTTAAAGATAAGTCAGTTTCTTGCGGATCCGGCTCTTAAAGATAAAGAAGGGCGACCTCATCGCTTCCGCATTGAAGGACATACTGATTCAGGCGATACAGATCCCTCGCAATGGCCGAGCAATTGGGAGCTTTCAACCGCGCGGGCTGTGAATGTACTCCATTATTTAACAGATTTTGGAGCAGACGAAAAACGTTTTTCTGTAGCTGGATATGCCGATACACGGCCATTTTTCACCAATGAAACTGCGGAAGGGCAGGCTTACAATCGTCGTGTGGATATTATTATTCTGGACGAAGGGCATTTTTAATGGTATCATTTGACCTAAAAAAAGGACTAACGTATGAGTGATCAAGACGACATCAATCTAGAAGGCGGAGACGTTGGTACAACTGAAACCAGCGGGCGTAAAATAAGCGGGCTCATCCCACAGTTACTCAAATGGGTTGCCATAGTCTTAAGTGCCTTAATTTTTATTGTTACCGTTGTTGTTATTACGGTAAATATCATCGGTGGCGCTGGAAAAAACATGTCCACACTTCCCGTTTCGGAAGAATATACTGGAGTTCGAGAGATTCTTCAGTGGTACCGAGATCCTATTGGGGTTATTCAGACTCGAACTAACGATGAAATACCCGCTTCTGTTGTTGCAGAGGTCGCACTCGGCTATACTGCAGACGATAAGACTACACCGGCAGAGCTTAGTGCTCGAATTGTAGAAATAAAAGATTTTCTTCGTTCTTTTCTTCAAAGTAAGACCGCAATGGAATTAAAAAATGAAGAAAAGATAAAGATAGAAATACGTAATCAAATAAATGACAACATTCTGTCTAAATCTAAAATAAAGGATGTTCGTTTTACCAAGTATGAGATAGTTGAACAATAAAAGGATGCCATGACTGAAGTTCTTTCACAGGATGAGATTGATCAGTTACTCACCGCAATAAGCGCTGGAGATACGGATACAGATGATTATCGTCCTATAAATGATACTCGTAAAATAAAGATTTACGATTTCAAACGTCCTGATAAATTCTCGAAAGAACAAATTCGTACTGTTTCAATAATGCATGAAACCTTTGCGCGTCTTACTACAACAGCACTTTCTGCTCAGCTTCGTAGTATGGCCCATGTTCATGTAGCATCCGTTGATCAGTTAACCTACGAAGAATTTATACGCTCGATACCAACACCAACAACGCTCGCGGTAATAAACATGGATCCCCTCAAGGGAAACGCAATCTTGGAAATAGATCCCTCAGTTACTTTTTCCATTATTGATCGTCTTTTTGGTGGAACCGGAAAGGGAACAAAAGTCCAGCGAGATTTAACTGATATTGAGCAATCTGTTATGGAAGGAATCATCGTTCGTATTCTTGCAAATATGCGGGAAGCGTGGACACAGGTTATTGATTTGCGTCCAAGGTTAGGTCAAATTGAAACTAATCCTCAGTTTGCACAAATCGTACCGCCTTCTGAAATGGTTGTTTTGGTTACCCTTGAAACTAAGGTAGGGGATGAAGAAGGAATGATGAACTTCTGTATTCCCTATATAACTATCGAACCAATTATATCAAAATTATCTAGTCAGTTTTGGTTTTCTTCTGTTCGCAGAAGTTCAACAACTCAGTATATGGGTGTTTTAAAAGAAAAACTATCTACTGTTGATATGGATGTTGTTGCTGAAATTGGCACAATAAACATACCGGTACGCGAAGTTTTAAACCTGCGAGTTGGAGACGTTGTCCGGCTTTCAAATGTTAGAGTAGGAGATCCGTTTACCCTTAGTATTGGTAACAAGAAGAAGTTTCTGTGCCAAGCTGGTGTTATAGGCAAAAAGGTAGCGGTTCAGGTACTTAAAAAAATTGCCGATATTGAACAAGAAGACTTCGAAGAATTATCGGCAGAAGGAGATGATACATATGAGTGATGGTTCCATATCTCAAGACGAGATTGATGCCCTGTTGGCAGGTGTCGACATGGGAGGAATGGGCGCCGCTCCTTCCGCTCAATTAAAAGACAATCAAGTCGAAGCGCTAACTTCGTACATTAAAGCAAATTTACCCGCACTTAAGTCTAATCTTGAGTCTATGACTGGAGAAACATTAGGTTTTGAATCGCCAGCTATTGAAATAATGCAGCGGGATGATTTCCTTAGAAAAATTCCTGAAATGGTTGTAGCTACTGTAATCGATTTCAACGAAACCCTTGTTGGTGATCATATTTTTATAATGACACAGGAATTAGCTCAGAAAATTGTCAGTCTCGTGAATCATGAAGAAAATGCTGACTTAGATGAGATGTCTCTTTCTGTTATTAGTGAAACTATTTCACAGCATGTGGGTATTGAACTTACCGCGCTTGAAAAGGCTGGTTTTTCAGGAGTTACAAATAATCCTGCTGAAACGGTTAATGCACCCAAGGCAATGATACGTTTTCCTCAGCAAGATTTTGTGGTCTTTACCTTTCCGGTTACTATTGGAGAGGCAGCTTTTTCTATCTGGGAGATTATGTCGTATCAAATAGCTATGGAAATTGCTAAGGCATATGGCGCAGTAGATGAAGTTCCTAATGCTGGAATGGGCCAGATGGATATGACTGGCATGCAAGGGATGCAGCAGGGCATGGGTGGTATGCAACAGGGTATGCCAGGGATGCAACAGGGCATGGGTGGCATGCAACAACAGGGTATGCCTGGGATGCAACAGGGTATGGGTGGTATGCAAGGGCAAGTAATGGGTATGAACCAGAACGTTCAATCCGTACAATTTCCTAATTTACAAATGAACACCCTCTCTGGCGAGCAAGGTAATATCGGGTTAATCATGGATGTGTTCATGGAAATGACCGTTGAACTCGGTCGAACCCGCAAAGTTATAAAAGAAATACTCGGTATGGGCGAAGGCACTATTATCGAGCTTGATAAACTGGCCGGAGAACCCGTTGATATTTTAGTTAATCATAAACCAATTGCCAAAGGTGAGGTTGTGGTTATCGACGAAAACTTCGGTGTTCGTGTTACAGAAATACTTTCGCCTATTGAACGGGTATCTGAAATGTAACGTTACTTTAAGGGGTGGGGTCATGAACTTTTCAATTCGCTCGAAAACCTTTGCCGCTACGGTAGCGTGTATGCTACTGTTTGTGGCAACAATTGTTTCCCAAGAAACAACAGTAAACACAGTGGGAACGGAAGAGTCGGCCATCGTTCTTGATGATTCCGCCACTGTTGTACCGCAGGAAGATTTTTCCAATGAGTCCCCGAATAATATTTGGGTTCTTGTACGTATTGTAGCGGTCCTCTTGCTTGTTTGTGCAGGTATTTATGGGGTTGTTTACTTACTTAAAAAAAGTACTGGTGTGAATGCTGCTAGTGATCCGTATTTGCGTGTTGTTTCCCAATTACTACTCGCTCCTGGAAAATCTATACAAGTTGTAACTATTGGATCACAAGCCTTTATCGTGGGCGTTTCGGAAAACGGGATACAGTATTTAACAGAACTATCGGATAAAGACCTCATAGATGCCATGAACTTTGAAGCCGACCGTAATAATAACGAACCTATTACTAGTTTTTCATCTGTTTTTTCACGATTTTTTCCTGGTGGAAGTGCCCGTGCCTCAAAAAGCGCAGAACCCACTCCTTCAGACACTAAGGATTCTAACCCGCTTTCTGCTGCGGGAACCGCCGATTTTATTAAACGCCAGCGGGAAAGGCTTCAAAATGCTGGTCGTGATACGAAAGATACGCAGAACACCGGTCGGTTCGAATGAGAAAACGACGGTTAGCTTCACTCCTACCACTTTTGTGTTTTATCGTTTTTTTAACCCTTCCCCTTGCTGTTTTTAGCCAGGAAGCATTTCCTACAGGCTCTGCTACGGGAACAACCGAAATAAATCCTTTACGTAATGCTGGTCAGATTCCTTTTATAGATTTACAAATACGGGATCCTCAATCTAATAAAGAAGTCGCTTTTTCTGTACAATTGCTGTTACTGCTCACGCTGCTTTCTCTTGCGCCGAGCATTCTCATACTTACAACAAGTTTTCTCCGAATTTCTATAGTTCTTGATTTCGTTAAACGGGCGCTTTCACTGCAACAAGTTCCACCAACACAAGTTCTTAACGGTATAGCGCTTTTTTTAACTATCTTTATTATGTGGCCAACTTTTCTGGCTGTATATGATGGAGCCTATAAACCACTAGCAGACGGTCAGGCCACCATTACAGAGGCGTTTTCTGCAGCTGAAAAACCTATCCGAATGTTTATGTATCGTCAAATGTCAAATGATACTTCATCAATAGGTACTTTTATGGTTATGGCCAAACTTCCTAAGCCTCGTACCCTTGCAGACGTTCCTACGCGTGTTTTAGTTCCCGCGTATATACTCCATGAACTTACTGTCGCTTTTAAAATCGGTATTCTTCTCTATATACCGTTTATAATAATAGATATGGTTGTTGCTAGTATTCTCATGTCCATGGGGATGATTATGCTTCCGCCCGTTCAAATATCTATGCCGTTTAAACTTATTCTTTTCATATTAATAGATGGTTGGGGGTTGCTTACTCAGCAACTATTTAATTCTTTTTTATAGGGGGTGCCTGTGTCGTTAGGAATGGTTATAGCTTTAATGCGTAGCGGTATTTTTCAAATACTTACTCTTGCCGCTCCAATTTTACTTGCGGCCTTAACGGTGGGCCTTGTTGTGGCTATATTTCAAGCAACAACATCCATACAAGAACAAACCCTTACCTTCGTACCTAAAATCATGACTATTTTAGCTATGTTAGCGCTTTTGAGCGGCTGGATGTTTTCCTCTCTTGTGGATTACACCGTTACATTGTTTAAAATGATACCTCAAATGGTTCGCTAGACTATGAGTTCTTTAGATCCGATTTTACAAAGTGCTCCCTATTTTTTTCTCATAGCAGTACGTATTTTTGCAATGATACTAACCACTCCACTGTTGTCTATACAATCAGTTCCTCGTATTGTAAAAGTTGCTCTTGCAGGTTCTGTCGCCTATTTAATACTTCCTCAGGCATATACCGTTGGCTGGAATGTAGATCCCTTTAGTCTTCATTATGTACTGCTGTTAGTTGGAGAAGGGTTGTTAGGTATTATTACCGGTTTTTTTATCAGTGTTTTGTTTTCGACCTTTAGTTCAGCCGGTCAGTTCTTTTCATTTCAAATGGGATTTGGTGCATCCTCTGTTTTTGATGCTCTTGCTCAAATAGAAAATCCGCTTATGGGTCAGTATCTAAACCTTTTAGCTATGATTGTTTTCCTTCAGATTCGAGGCTTTCAAACACTTTTTCTTGGAGGTGTTTTGCGGAGCTTTCAGTCTTTAAATTGTTTTGCATTAATTACGAATCAAGAATATTTTTTAACCTTTTTCCTCAAAGGGCTTACAACCTTATTTCTCAATGCAATGATTCTTGCTTTTCCTATTTTTGGGACACTCTTTTTGATTCACGTTTGTATGGGGCTTTTGTCTAAAGCTGCCCCGCAAATGAACTTGCTTTCAGAAGGATTTCCTATAACTATACTCGTAAGCTTTTTCCTGCTTGTCGTTGCTCTTCCCTTTATGACCAACACTTTTGTTTCAATAATGCAGCAGGGGTTTACCGCACTCGAACAATTATTTGCTCAGGCTGGTAGGGCTATTCCATGATTTCTGCAGAAGTTTACGAGAAAAACTTTCTTTGGATCGACTTACAGTGGTTTGCTGCCGAAGACGAAGGCCGTACCGAAGATCCCACCGAATTTAAACTAAAACAAGCTCGTGAAGAAGGCCGTGTTGCTAAGAGCCAAGAACTTAACGGAAGTATCGTTTTACTTATTCCAGCACTGGTGCTCGTGGCCTTTGCTCCTAGAATGTTTAATACTTGTACAGAGATGCTTCGCTTTTTTTTATTGCGATCTACTACATCAGAAATAAACGACCCTGCTTTAATGAAGGCTTTTTTTCATTATTTTATACGCCTTGTCTTACCTGTTGCCATTTCTGCAGTTGTTTCTGGAGTTACTGCTAATCTTTTACAAAATGGCGGGTTTATTTTTAGCCTAAAACCAATATCTATAAAGATGAGTAAGGTATCACCAAACTTTCTAAAATATTTTCAACGAACACTGTTTTCCGCGGAGGGTTTATTTAATCTTGCTAAATCCTTGTTTAAAGTTGGTGTGGTTGCATTCGTAGCGTATTTGACCATTCGAAACGAGGTTCCAAAACTTATTTCCATGCTTTCAACGAGCCTTTGGCAATCTATTGTTTTTATAGCTTCTTTAGCAGCGCGTCTTATACTCACTTCTGCTGTTATTTTTATCGCGATATCAATCCCCGACTATATTTTCCAGCGTCGTCAGTTTATTGAGTCTTTAAAAATGTCTCACCAAGAAGTAAAAGATGAATATAAACAAATGGAAGGAGATCCACAGCTAAAAGGACGCCTACGCCAAAGAATGCGCGAAATTTTAAGTCAAAACATGATGGTTAATGTTCCTAAGGCAGATGTGGTTATTACGAACCCGACGCATTTTGCAATCGCAATGCAATGGAATCGTGCTACTATGCGTGCACCAACACTTACTGCAAAGGGAGCGGATTTAGTAGCACAAAAAATTAAAGAAATTGCGCGCGAAAACGAAATTCCTATTATTGAAAACAAGCCGCTTGCTCGTGCACTCTATGCGGAAGTAGAAATCGGTGATATGATACCAGACGAGTATTACCAAGCCCTAGCGGTAATTCTTGCCAAAGTTTATGCGCTCGATTCCCGTAAACAAACCATTCTCAAGGAAATGTAACAAAATAAATGGCTGAAAAGGGACTATCAATACAAAATAGCGATCTCTTTGTTGCTGCTGGTGCGGTTATTATCGTACTGACTCTTATTATTCCGCTTCCCACTATAATTTTAGACTTGTTTATGGCTATTAATCTTGTTATGAACCTTCTTATTCTCCTCATTGTATTATTTACACAACGAGCAATTGATTTTTCTGTATTCCCTGCAATGCTTTTGGTGAGTACACTTTTTGGTCTCGGTTTGAACGTTTCCTCTACTCGGTTGATTCTCTCTCTTGGTACCAAATTTGATGGAAAAATGGTTCGTGCTTTTAGTACATTTGTAATTGGTACCAAGGGCTCTGAAGGTCTTGTTATTGGATTTGTAATATTTATTATGTTAATTGCTGTTCAAGCTTTTGTAATTACCAAGGGATCTACCCGGGTTGCCGAAGTTGCAGCTCGGTTTACTCTTGAAGCTATGCCTACTAAAAACATGGCGATAGAGGCAGAAGTTAATTCTGGAGCTATCACAGATCAAGAAGCTCGTCAGCGTAAAGTAGAAGTACAGCGAGAAGCAGATTTTTATGGTGCTATGGATGGAGCGAGTAAATTCGTTTCTGGAAACGTAAAGATTGGTATTTTTATTACAGTAATCAACCTTATTGCTGGGCTTATTTTAGGTATGACTTTTCGTGGTGAACCTTTTGCCGTTGCCATTCAAACCTATGCCTCTCTAACTATTGGAGATGGTCTTTTGGCCCAACTTCCGTCGCTCTTTGTATCTGTAGCCACCGGTATTATTGTAACTCGTTCAGTTTCAGATGGGACTTTTGGAAGCGACGTTAAGACCCAGTTTTCTCGCAATGCGTGGGTATATTTTGTGGGCGGGGGAACGCTTGCTTTTATTTCATTCCTTCCAGGATTTCCTTGGTACGTTCTCATGCCTCTTGCTGCATTTCTTATATACATTGGAGTGCGACTCCGAAAGACTCATATTAAAGACTTTAATCAATCTCTTAGATCAGAAGAAGATCGGCAAAAGCAAAAGACTGGTGAAAGCCCTGCTGATATAAGCCCTGTGGTCCCATTGGATCCTCTTTCTCTTGAACTGGGATATGGACTCATTCCACTGGTAGACAAGGACAAGGGTGCAGAGCTTCTAGAACGAGTTACCCGCATTCGCCGTGAATCGGCACTTGATTTGGGATTGGTTGTTCCTCGTATACGGATAATGGACAACATGCGCCTCGAGCCGAGTGAATACTGCTTTAAAATAAAAGGTGTTGAGGTAGCACGAGGTAAAATTCGCATGGGGTGGTATTTAGGAATAAACCCCGGTGGGGCACTCGAAGATATTCCAGGTGAAAAAACCACTGATCCTACTTTTGGTTTGCCTGCGATATGGATTTCTAACGAAAACAGAGAACGAGCGGAGCGAGCAGGGTATACTGTCGTGGACCCTCCATCGATAATTGCAACTCATTTAACTGAGATAATTAAACGACATGCTTCTGAAATCCTCGGACGTCAAGAAGTTCAGTCCATTGTTGATGCAATGAAGAAGGACTATCCTTCTGTAGTTGATGAAGTTACAAAAATCTGTTCTATTGGAGAAATTCAAAAGGTTCTACAGGGCCTTCTTGTTGAACAGGTGTCTATAAGAAACATGGTAGTTATTTTGGAAACTATAGCAGACTATCGCCCTATTACTAAGGACATAACTATTCTTGTCGAAAAGGTTCGCCAATCCTTGTCTCGTCAAATAAGTCTTCAATATGTTGATGATACAAACACCTTGCGTGTCCTTACTGTTGAGCCTTCTCTCGTCCAGAAAATTGTTGATAGCCGAGTTGACACCGTAAATGGACCGCTTGCAGCCCTTGAGCCTGCGGTACAGCGGTCATGGATACGCTCTGTTTCTCATGCAGTTTCTTCATCGCAACAGGCGGGTTTCATTCCTGTTATTCTCTGTCCAGAAGAGGCGAGAATACTCATAAAAAAATCGACTGAACGAGAAATACCTGATTTAGTTATTCTTTCTGTTCCCGAGATAGCGAATGATATACGGGTCGAAGCAATTGGTGAAATCAGGCAAGACGAGTAAGTAGGGTAGTAACTATGGATATATTAAGTGAACAAGGCTCAACATACGATGAATGCATGGCACGAATACGTGATAAATTCGGGCAAGATATTCACATCTTGCGTCAAAAAAAAGTAAAGCTTGGGGGTATATTGGGCTTTTTTGAGAAAGATGGCGTTGAATTACATTTTATGCTTTCAAAAAATCCATATCGAACTTCGGTTCAACCTCAACGACCTCCGGTAAATTTTGATGATGAACGCAAAAAAATCCTCCAACAAGCGGTTAAATCTGCGCCAGCCCTTGCTTCGCGCATTCCAACAATAACAGAAAAAACACCTTCACATTCTACAGAACACGTTTCTGTTTCGCCGGGACAAGAACAACTTGAGTCTATTTTGAGAACAGTGAAAAAACTCGAGGCAAGACTTGATGGTAATAATTCAAATGAAAAGGATAAGACCACTGAACATGAAACAATAAAAATAATGGAACAATTGTTAGAAAATAATGATTTTTCTTCTTCATATATACGCCAGCTGATAACTCGAATCCGAAATGAATTTACCCTAGAAGATCTAGGAGATTGCGACCGGGTTCAGCATGCAGTTGTAAATTGGATTGGGGAATCTGTGGCGATAGCAGATACCAACAGTAGTGTTCGCCCTCGAGTTATGGCTCTTGTGGGGCCAACCGGTGTTGGTAAAACGACAACGGTTGCAAAGCTTGCTGCTGCATATTCCTTGGCTGCGGTAAAGGGATCACGGCCCTTACGTGTGCGGGTTATTACTATTGATAACTACCGTATTGGTGCAAAACAGCAAATAGAAATTTATGGAAATATTATGAATATTCCCGTTTCCTGTGCGGAAACACCCTCGGATTTACAGACCCTTATCGCCATGTATCAGGACGTTGATGTTATTTTAATAGATACTATTGGAAAAAGTCCGAAGGATTTTTCTCGAATAGCGGAAATGCGACACTTTTTAGAAGCTGCAGGTCAACTTACTGATGTGCATTTAGCCATTAGTGCGACTACCAAAGCCAGCGACATGCGTGAAATTATGCAACAATATGAAACATTCGGGTATGGTTCTGTTATTGTTACGAAGTTTGACGAAACAACTCGAGTTGGTAACATTATTAGTGCATTAAATGAGCGAAAAAAATCGGTTGCTTATATTACCACCGGGCAACGGGTTCCTCAGGATTTTGAGCAGGCATCTGTTGTGCGTTTTTTAACAAACTTGGATGGATTTAAGATAAATCGTGCGCGAATAGAAGAACGATTCCCCATGAGGGAATCTATGTTTGAATGGAGATAATATGGAAGACCAAGCTGAAAATCTACGTGCGCTTATGAAAGAAAAGTCAAATCAACAAAATGAGCCATTAGTAAATGAAATAGATACAACCCCAAAAAGCATGAGAAAAACTCGAATTATTACTGTTACAAGCGGAAAAGGTGGCGTAGGAAAAACTAATATTGCTACTAATATGGGGATAGCTTACGCGCAAATGGGGAAAAAAGTAATTGTAATAGATGCTGATCTTGGTATGGCAAACGTCAATGTTATGATGAATCTTATTCCGCAGTATAATCTCTATCACGTTATGCGTAAGCAAAAACGTATGTCTGAGATAATTTTAGACACAGACTATGGGATAAAACTTATTGCTGGGGCTTCTGGTTTTTCAAAAATTGCCAACATGAACGAAGACGAACGGAACTCCTTTATCAATGAACTGTATACGCTTTCTAATACCGATATAATTATAATAGATACTAGTGCTGGTGTTTCTAGAAACGTATTAGGCTTTGTAGCCGCTGCAGATGAAGTGGTAATAATTACTACCCCCGAGCCCACATCTATTACAGATGCTTACGGAATAATTAAAATTATAGCAACAGAAGTTGATAATCTGAACATCAATTTAAAAATGATAGTCAACAGGGTAGGATCAGCTCTGGAGGGCAAACGGGTAGCTGAACGTATGATTCAGATTGCAGGCCAGTTTTTGAATCTTAAAGTTGAATATTTAGGATTCATTTACGAAGATCCTTCGGTTCAACAGTCAGTATTAAAGCAAAAGCCTTTTATTATAAACGACCCCAGAAGCAAGGCCTCTGTATGTCTTAAACACATTGTTTCCAGAATCGAAAAAACTGAGCTTCTAGATAATGAAGGAATTGGTCGATTTATTAAAAAACTTTTTTCCCGAGAATGGAATGATCCATATCAGTAAAAGGCTTGTGTGAAAAAAACCTTGACCAGCAACACTTTTTCGCATAGTCTAGTAAGGGGAGGGGTGTAATGTTCGAACCGAAAATACCGTTGATTGCAGCAGGAGTCGGTTTCGTACTTTCCTTCCTTATTGGTGTTTTTAGTGGAGCCGCATTTCCTGTTTTTTTACTTCGTGCTGTGGGCATGGCTATTTTTTTTGCAATTGGTGCTTTAGCGGTTTATTCCCTTATTAAGAAGTTCTTACCAGAACTACTAGAAAATACTGGGGTACCTGAAAGTTCTGATCAGCAGCCAGATTTTGGTTCGATGATAGACATGACCATCGGTGATGAAGAAGAAATCCCTTTTGGTCCAACATCAGAAATCGATGCGGATTCTTCAGAATCAGAAAATGAGGGTGGCTTTCTTGAACAGGAAGTAGAAAATGACGAGTCTGTAGATTTTAGTCAGACAGAATCAGAGGAGCCTGCTAGTCCTGTAATAAAGACAGCGCAAGCAGTGCCAACGTCTTCCTTACAAGATACTCTGGCAACAAACGGGTCTAAGGTACCAGACTCTCCTGTTACTAACCCTAAAAAAATTGGGGCTACGGGGCTGGATGTATTACCAGACTTGCAAGATTTTTTGCCGGAAGAAAAAAATGGTAGTGATGACGCTGATGAAAGCGAAATATCAATTGAATCGTCCGGTACAGGGTTTTCGGTTCCTGATGTATCAGGTGACGCAGTAGAAACCGAAACGATGGCAAGGGCTATCCGTACTATCTTGTTGAAAGACGATTAGAAGTACTTAATGATAAAAGGGTGTGTACATGGGGAATGCGCTTTTGGAGCAAAAAACCGAGGAAGAACTGTGGGCTGACTATAAAAAGACCCGAGATCCTGCAATACGTGAGTTTTTTATAAAACAGTATGCTCCACTGGTCAAATATGTGGCTGGTAAAGTCGCAGTTGGAATGCCGAGTAATGTAGAATTTGACGATCTTGTTGGATTTGGCGTTTTCGGCCTCATAGACGCTATAGATAAATATGATTTAGACAAAAAAGTTAAATTTAAAACCTATGCGGTTACTCGAATTAGGGGTTCAATATTTGATGAGCTTCGCTCTATAGATTGGGTTCCTCGTTCTGTCCGCCAAAAAACCCGTGAAATAGAAAGTACTATCGTTCAACTTGAATCAAAACTGGGCAGAATGGTAACTGATTCAGAAATAGCAGATTCCATGGGAGTTTCCGAAAAAGATTATCATAAAACACTTTTTAAGATTTCGGGAACAAGCATAATGTCTATCAACGATGTTTGGTATGCCAGCGATGATTCTGAAAATATTACAATTGGAGATAGCATTGAATCTCCTTCCTCACTTAATCCCGATGTAATCGTTGAAAGAGAAGAAATTAAACGGGTAATTGTAGATGCGATTAATGAACTTCCCGAAAAAGAAAAAATGGTTCTTGTTCTGTATTACTACGAAGATCTTACTCTTAAGGAAATTGGTAAAGTACTCCATGTTACTGAATCGCGGGTTTCCCAGCTGCACACCAAAGCAAATTTACGTTTACGTGCAAAACTCACGAACATCCGTAAAGGAATAATCTAACAAGGAGAGCCCGTTAAATGGTCAATCTTGAAAAAATTAAAGAAGCTATGGCTCTTCATTATGAAGAAGATCAATCTCGGGTTTTTATAGAAGTCGAAGCACCAACTCTTGATGAAGCTCTGATAGATGCTGCAATTCAGCTTGATGCTTCGAGCAGAGACATAAATTATGAAGTTATCCAAAGAGGTACAACCAGTTTTTTAAGCTTAAACAAGCGTAACTGGATAATTCGTGCTTATGAAATACAAAAAAAGAGTCGAAAGAAAAAACGAGGTGCTGCAGATGCGGGGGGCGATGGAAGTGCGGCAAGCAGTGTTCCAATTATCGAAGATAAAAATGGAGACGCCTTTGTATTTTGTTCTCCGGATGGTGTTTATCTTAAAGTAATTCCTCCAGTAGGCAACGGTTCTCATGCAACGGTCAAAGAGGCTATAGATCGTATACGTGAACGAGGATTAACTGGTATATCAGAAGAGATGATAGCACCGGTTGTAGATAAAGAATCTGGTACCCTTACTAAAATCACGTCATTTATACATAATCCTGCACAAGACGCCCTTATGGCTGTAGACATTACCGATCAAGAAATGAAAGCCTCATTGTATGTAACACCTCCAGGAAATAACGGTGCGGATTTGTCGGTTGACATGATAGTTGCATTCCTTAAAAACAATCGGGTAGTTGCTGGAATTGATGAAAAACGTATTCAGGAATTTGTTGATAGACCTATTTATAAACAAAACTACCTTGTAGCTGAAGGAATAAAACCTCAGGACGGTGCAGATGCTCATATTTTGTATAACTTTGAAACAGATCGTTCTAAAATTCATCTTAAAGAAACTGCTTCTGGTAACGTCGACTTTAAAGAATTGAATATTGTACAAAATGTTGTAGAGAGTCAGCCTCTAGCTCAAAAAATTCTTGCAGAACGCGGAAAAGCTGGTAAAACTGTTACTGGTAAGTATTTAGAAGCAAAAAATGGTCATGATATACCTCTTCCTGTTGGAAAAAACACTCGTGTAGCTGAAGACGGCCTTACAATCATTGCTGAAACCAATGGGCAAGTATTAATACTCAACAACAAAATAAACGTTGAACCCATTTTAACCATCGACGGAGATGTTTCTCTTAAAACTGGAAATATCATGTTCCTAGGAACTGTGTTTATTTCTGGTAATGTTGAAGACGGATTTTCAGTTAAAGCTTCAGGGAATATTGAGGTTAAAGGAACTGTTGGAAAGTCTGAACTAGACGCCGAAGGCGATATCGTGGTGAGTCAAGGAATCGCAGGGAAGGGTGAAGGATATATCCGTTCTGGGAAAACTATCTGGGCTAAGTTTATTGAAAACACCCGTGTAGAAGCTGGCGAGTTTGTAATTGTATCCGATGGTATTATTAATTCTCAAGTTAGCGCTAACAGAAAAATTCTTTGCCAGGGAAAGCGTGCTGCAATAATTGGTGGCTCGTTGAGTGCATCAGAAGAGATACATGCAAAAACGTTTGGAAGTTACGGTGGAGCGAGCGAAACAGTATTGAATGTTGGCTTTGATCCCCACAGTAAGGAACGCCTTGATATACTTGTAAACCACAAACAAACAGCTCAGCGTGAGCTTGATGATGTTCAGTTAAATTTTAATACCCTTATGACTCAAAAAAAGCAAAAGAAAGATCTATCAGATGAAAAGGAAGCTTCTCTTAAAAAACTTGGCGAGCGTCAGTATATTCTCCAAACTGAACTAGAAGAAATAGAAGGGGAAATTATTCAAATTCAAACTTATTTGAATACTCTTAAAACAAAAGGTAGAGTTTCTGCTTCGGTAAAAGTTTTTGCTGGTGTCAAAATTGTTATTCGGGATGTGACTGAAGAAGTACGCACAGATTGTAAGGCAACCACGTTTTATCTGGAAAATGGTCTAATACGGTATGGAAAATATCAAGGACTGGATGATGATATGAAGAGGGTTCCTAGTGGGTATGCAACCAATTGATTTACAAACTTTATATTCTCAAATGGAAAAGGTGGGTAAGGCGCAGGGACAGCAGCAAGCTGCGGTACAAAATGCAAGAGATGCAGAGCTAGTAAAAAACCGTGAAGAAGCAGAGAAGCGAGTAAAAACTGTACAAGAAACAGATGCTGGTGAAGAAGTTGCTGGGATACGTCGCGGGCATCAAGATAAAGCTGGTGAAGCTTTACAAGACGGCACTGAACAACAAGATGAAAATAACGAGACTGAAACAACAGAAACTCATTCTCAAGAAATAATTCGTGATCCCGATTTAGGATCTAAAATTGATATTTCAGGATAAAAAATGAACGCTTGGTTTTATTTTGCGCTTTTTCTCATGTCTGCAAATCTAGTTATTATGTTTATTTTATATCTCCGTATAAAAGAACGTTTTTCTGAAAAACGTATTCTCTCTGATATACGTTTTGAGATTGATAAGCTCATAATAGATTTAGGGCGAGAAACAGACCGCTCCGTTGCTATTTTGGAAGACCGAATACTTGCTACTCAACAACTCATAGACAAAGCAGATAAAAGAATTTTACTTGCAGATCAAGAAACAACAAAACGCATGAATCAGCCACAAATACCTCCCCACAAAACAGTTCAAGAATCTTCGATTCAAATAGAAAAACCGAGTGTTATTCCAAATAAGATACAGGTTAACGAAAATGTACCGATCGAAAACCGAGCAGAACCAGTAACCATCTATACGCGCCCGATGATTACGCGTAGAGAAATACAGATTGAGCAGGAAGTGCCGATAAAAGAGCGGGTTATGGAAATGGCTCGCAAGGATATTTCCCAGCAAATGATTGCAACAACCCTTTCTGTTTCACTGGGTGAGGTTGAGCTTATATTAAACATGAATAATTCAAGTCTTTAGTGGGAATGTCGATATTTGTATAGATGGTATCGACAGAAAAATGTTACGAAACAAATAATTTTTCCGTTCTCGAATGTGTTAAAGATAGTGGCGAGTGGTTTTATCGTGTATGCATATATGCCCAGCGAGCCCCGTATCTATCTGCTGACGCAGGTATTATACGTATGCGCGTATTATTGGGTTTTATCGAATCACGGTCTGTGGTTATTGATGCAACAATCAAGTCTGAAGGAACTCTTCAGTATCTTTCTATAATTTGTGCTTCAGGAGCGGATCCCGTACTGTTTTCTCGAATAATGTCTAAGACTGCGCCGGGAGCTATACTTGAAGAACTTTCTCCGGAAAAAACAAGTGAATATGTAACCGCATCAGCTTTGCGAAAAGAAAATAGTATTCCCATTCCGCGCTCCAGTTCCATGCAAAGTGTAATGGAATCTCGCACAGTCCTCCTTTCTCTTTTGATAGAATATCGTGCTTTGATTGCAGAATGCAAATCATTTATTGAATCAGATAGGGTAAGCTTTCAAAATGATGGCCTTTCTGAAACAAGTTCAAATTTAACAATTCCGTTTTTATTTTTTGAAGTTGACGGTATCGTTCATGGAATCCCAGAATTCCAGATTGAATCTATGAGCCTCGGGGGCGGAGGTCAACATATTATTCATGTGGCCTATATTTTTGGCCCCAGAGTTGTTTTGTGCGACGATATCCTAACCGTTCAGGATGTAGATATAGTTCATTGTCAAATCCAGAAAAAAATTAAAAAAGGCTATTACGAGGCTCGAGTAAAAAACACTAGAGAAGCAGAAAAGTTTGTACTTGTAGTACCTTCATTTCTATAAGCACTTGACTATTTTCATCGAAAAATGGTATAAAACTCCTGCAACGCCGTTGTAGCTCAGTTGGTAGAGCAATGGACTGAAAATCCATGTGTCGACAGTTCAATTCTGTCCGACGGCATCATTGCGAAGGCTTCCGGATATTCCGGGAGCCTTTTTTTTGGCTTGTTAGGTTTTTTCAAATTCTAGCCGAAACTAATGATATACTAATTAAGAGGGACTAGAATGACTATTGCATTGTTTTATACAGAAAAGAACGCAGAGATTGCTCGAAGCCTCGGCGCTATCATGGAAAAATATGATTTTCCTGTACACTACTTTAATACTTCAGGCAGCCAAGATTCTAATGAGGATCCCGCAGTCCATATTGTTCTTCCTTCGGATATAAGTCATGTCCTTTTTATATACTCTACTGATGAAGCTTCCCGTAGGTATTATTATTTTTATTCTGGGTTTTGTTTGGGTAAGGGGTTGCGTTTTTTACTTTTAGATACTGAGAACATTAAAGATAAAAATGATCCATTTATTCATCTAGGAACGATGCTTACTGCAGACACCTTTGAGGAATTCATCTTATCGGAAAAAATTCGTTTTGGTCAGGAAGAAAAAGTTCGACGAGCTAAAGAGCGGTTGTTAGAACGAGGTATTAGCTGTTTCCCAGAAAGCTTTATTACCGTTGTTCTTTCTGGTGATGTATCCTCAGCTCGTATTTTTCTAGAGGCTGGTTTTAGCTCCTCCCTTCGGGATGTTCGTGGTGTTTCAATTCTTTCGCTTGCTGTTCGAGCCCAATATCCAGACATGGTACGACTCCTTTTAGATTCGGGTGCCAATGTAAACGATATAGCCTTAGACCGTGGATATTCACCGCTTATGGATGCCGCACAAAAAAGCGATGAGGTTATGTGCCGTCTCCTCCTTGAATATGGGGCTAATGTAAACTTGATAAGCAAAGATGAACAAACTGCACTTATTCTTTGTGCGGGCAGAGGCGATGAGAAAATATCAACCCTTCTTTTTGATCACGGTGCAGATCCTACAGTAAAAGATGCGCTTGGCATGTCTGCTCAGGGCTATGCCGCCTTGTTTAAAAATGAAAAACTTACGGAGCTTTTCAATACCCCGCGCCCATGATACACTCGGTTTATGAACAGTTTGGTTTTTGTAGGTGGCGGCACTGGTGGGCATATTTTCCCTGGTCTTGCGGTCATAGAAGCATTAAAAGAAATAACCCCTGATAGCAATATAGTTTGGCTTGGTTCTTCCCGCGGTATGGATCGTTCTATCGTTGAATCCGCTGGTGTATCATTTTATGGGATTCCCTCTGGAAAATTTAGACGTTATTTCAGTTTTAAAAATATTACCGATCTTTTTAGAATTTTCGTTGGTTTTTTTGTGGCTCTGTACCATCTTAAAAAACTAAAACCTCTCGTAGTTTTTTCTAAAGGCGGGTTTGTTAGTGTTCCTCCCTGCTACGCTGCGGCCTTGCTCGGTATTCCTGTTTTAACTCACGAGTGTGATTTTACACCGGGGCTTGCAACGCGTCTTAATGCTCGCGTTGCTAAGAAAATTTTTATATCTTATGAAGAAACTGTTTCTTATCTTGCTCAACGGTATCAGTCTTTAGCCGAATATACCGGTAACCCCGTTCGTTCCGCTTTTTACCATACTAATCCCGCAAAGGGTCGCCAATTCCTTGGTTTTTCCGATAAAAATACTCCGGTTGTTTTTGTCCAGGGAGGTAGTCTTGGTGCACGCCAGATAAATGAACTTACTGTTTCTATTGCTCGTAGATTGAGTGAACATTGTTTTATTGTGCATCAAACTGGTGCGGGAAACAGAGATGCAGCGCTAGAGGAAGAACAGCATAGTACTTCTGGGAAATATCGATCTTTTGAGTTTATTAGGGAAGAAATGCCCCATGTCCTTTCCTGTGCCGACCTCGTGGTTTCTCGTGCAGGAGCCAATAGTGTTTGGGAATGCGCAACTGCAGGGAAGCCCATGGTTCTCATTCCTCTCGAGGCATCAGGTTCTCGGGGTGATCAAATTGATAATGCTCGTTTTTATGAAGAACGTGGTGCTGCAACTGTGCTTGGTGGTAGCCATTCTACCGCGGAAAATCTCTATGTGACTATTAAAGAATTGCTTGATAATTCTGAAAAACTTGCAACAATGGCAGAAAAATCAGCTCAACTCGGTAAGATCCAAGCGTCCCATGTTCTTGCAAAGAAAATCCTCGAAACTGCGGGGTTATCTGTGAGCGGAGAAGCTCAGTGAATATTACCGCATTTGATATTGTGCTTCTGTTGGTTATTTTTTTCTTTATAATAAAGGTTACTCTATCGGGTTTCGTAGCCGAGTTTTTTTCAAAAGCTGCAGTAGTACTCGGCGGTATCTCGGCTGTTGTTTTTTACCATACTCTCTCAACTCATATCGAACCGATTATTGGTCCACATGCCTATCCAGGGCTTGTTTCTTTTTTAATTATTTTTCTAGTAGTATATTTATTAGTTAAGATAATACAGCGTATTGTAGGTAGCGCGTTTCAGGGGGATTCCATGGTAAACCTAGACCGTTCCCTTGGGTTTTTCTTAGGTATTGCCGAGGGACTACTTGTGGTAGCGCTTATAATTATCATTTTAAATGATCAGCCGTGGTTTAACATAACCAACCTAACCGAGGGAAGTTTTTTTTACCGGATTTTTAGACCCTTCGCGTTTAGCAGTACTGCCTTAATTCCGGTGCTCATACCCGGATATTAAACCTGTAGGGAGGATTCTTAAAATATCATGTTTGAAAACTTACTGGCACAGCCAGCCGCAACCTTACTTATAAACGATATCAAAACAAAAAAGCTTCCTCAGTCCATACTGTTTTCAGGAGAAGGTGCCTCAGGTAAACTTACTGCTGCTCTTGAGCTTGCACGAACACTTTCTTGTTTAGAAGGCACTGCTTTATGGGCTTGTTCTTGTTCTTCTTGTCAAAAACATCGTCAGCTTATACATCCTGATCTTTTGCTTGCAGGCCCTAAAGATTGTCTACCAGAAATAAGATCAGCAGCTGCGGCGTTTTTACGAAATGGCCAATCAGCATCCCGATTTCTTTTTATTCGTTCTATTAGAAAACTTATTCTCCGTTTTGATCCAGTTCTTTATCAAGGGGATGAAGCTCGCTATTCCAAGGCGTTTGCTTCATTGAGCAATCTCGGAGAAGACATGGAAGATTTTGAACGAATGAGCTATCAGGAAACAGACAGGGATAAACTAGAAAAGAAAGTTGCATCTCTCGTTTCCGAAGCGGAAAAGTTAGAAACAACCGCCATGTACGAAACAATTCCTGTTTCTATGATTCGAAAAATTTCAACGTGGACACATCTTGCCCCCTATGGTAAAAAAAAGACTGTAATTATTGAACGAGCCGACCGCATGCAAGATTCAGCTCGAAATGCCTTTTTAAAGATTCTCGAAGAACCTCCTAAAGATGTTGTATTTATATTAACAACTTCTCGTCGTGGGGCTATCTTGCCAACTATTTTATCTCGAGTACGAACCTACGGTTTTATTCGTAGATCCTTAGATATACAGCATTCTGTTATTACTCGGGTGTTTCATGATACCCCCCAAGAGGGAGAAACGCTTTCTCACTACTTTAATCGTTTCTTACCAGTTTCACCTGAACACATTACTTCTTCCGCCGTTAACTTTTTATCACTTGTTTTTAGTGATGCTGTTTTAGAAGGCAAGGAACCTCCAACGAGTTTGAAATCAATCCTTCCAGAGACTGAATACGATGATAGTATTTCTTCTCTTGTTAAAGGTCTCAATAAGTGCAAGCCCGATGTTATATGGCGGAACTTCCTTGTGGCTCTTAATGAATGCCTTAGAAGCTCTCTGCGAAGTGATTCGGTATCTACTCGCGATATAAAAATCTTTACCCTTTGGACCGATAGGATCCGCGAGTTATTTGCTCTCGTTGATATTTATAATCTTACTCCTGTTGCGGCACTAGAACGCCTTTCTGTGGAGATGCGCAACGCCCTATGAGAGAATTTATTCGCCGTGCATTGCAAAAAACCTCACGTATGAATGTAGAACAAGTACAGAGCTTACTATCTCTTGTTACCGAAGAATACGAGATGTTAGATGCGGTGCTCGATTCCTTGAGCACTGGATTGCTCATTTGCGATTCTTTTCATGTTATTGTTCAAAATAATAAGGCAGCTACACGAATTCTTCCCTTAGAATACCACGATATGCAGGAGAAACCTGTTTGGACATGTATTAAGGATGTGGATATTGCAACTTTTGTTGAAGAAACCATAGAACAAAAAGAAACAGTAACTACGCGTGAGTTTCTCCTAACTGGTGACAATAATCCTCGAATATTGAGTATCAGTGTTATGCCCTTAGTTAAGAGTAAACGTGTACGCGGCACTATCGTATCCATAGAAGATGTTACCAGTAAGAAAAAAGAAGAATTAAAAAATCGAAGGTTAGAAAGTCTTGCAAGTTTAACGAGTTTAGCGGCGAACGTAGCCCATGAAATAAAAAATCCACTTGGTTCGATTAGTATTCATGTTCAATTAGTGCGAAAGACAATTCAAAAGCTTTTTGATGGCGATACAGGTTCAATTTATAAGTATCTTGATGTAGTAGACGAAGAAATGGAACGATTAAACAAGATAGTCGTTGATTTTCTTTTTGCTGTAAGGCCTTTAACCTTTGAGTTTACTGCACTCGATGTAAATGAGCTTGCTGCAGATCTTGCTGAATTTTTAACGGAAGAATTTTCCCAAGCATCAATCAAACTTGATTGTGATCTTGCAAAAGACATTCCTAATATCCAAGGAGATGAACGTTTCCTTCGTCAGATGCTTTTAAATCTTCTAAATAACGCCAAGGCAGCCATACCCGAAGGTGGCGTTGTGCGTCTTGCGACGGAGAGTGATGATGATTTTGTAAGTATCATCATAGAAGATTCAGGCAAGGGTATTCCTGACGATCTAGTTAACAAGATTTTTGAGCCGTATTTTACCACTAAAATAGATGGGACAGGTCTTGGATTGACCATGGTTTACAAGGTAATAAAAGGGCACGGTGGCGATATCAATGTACAATCTCAGCTAGGCGTGGGCACTCGTTTTACTGTTCTGTTGCCTATTCTCCGGCGAGCTCAAAGAATGCTTGAGTATGAGGAGTTCCAGGAATAATGAAATTTACCATTTTAGTAATTGATGATGAAAAAAATATTAGAGCTGGTCTGCAAGCTGCCTTGGAAATGGATGGCTATGATGTTCTTTTGGCAGAAGACGGAACTACGGGGCTTTCTATAGCCCTCAATAATGAAATCGATTTGGTTATTACCGATTTGCGTATGCCCGGTGTGAGCGGTGAAGAAGTTCTCCGGCGTATTACTACAGAAACGCCCGGCATTCCAGTTATTGTGCTTACTGGTCATGGTACAGTTGAAAGCGCAGTGGATGCTATGCGTGCTGGTGCCTACGACTTTCTTACAAAGCCTCTGAATCTTGACCGACTTTCTCTATTAGTAAAACGAGCCCTCCAAAATCGCGAACTAGTCTTGCATAACCGTGAGCTAGAACAAGAAGCAGCAAAGCGTAAAAGTTTTGAACATATTATTGGTAAGAGCCCGGTAATGCTCAAACTCTTTGAGGTTGTACGGCGAGTAGCTCCCACTAAGGCCTCGGTGCTTATAACTGGTGAAAGTGGGGTAGGTAAGGAGCTTATAGCTAATGCTCTCCATAACCTCTCTACACGAAAAGATAAACCATTTATAAAGGTACACTGCGCAGCTCTTGCAGAAACTTTGTTGGAAAGCGAACTCTTTGGCCATGAAAAAGGTGCTTTTACAGGTGCCGTAATGCGTAAACGCGGTCGGTTTGAATTAGCACACGGAGGAAGTATTTTTCTCGATGAGATTGGCGAAATAAATCAATCTGTACAAATTAAAATACTACGAGTTCTTCAAGAAAAAAGGTTTGAACGTGTTGGTGGTGAAGAAACTATTGAAGTAGAGGTGCGGGTAATTACCGCAACCAATCGGGATCTCGAAAAAGAAATTGAAGAAGGCCGTTTTCGAGAAGATCTTTTTTATCGGCTTAATGTAGTGCAAATTCATGTACCACCCTTACGGGAACGAAAAGACGATCTTCCGCTAATGATTAGTGCGTTCGTTAAGGAAATAGCTGAAGAAAATGGAAAGATCATTGAAAGTATTGATTCCAAGGCTCGTTCGGCACTCTATGCCTATGACTGGCCAGGAAATGTGCGCCAGTTACGCAACTGTATTGAAAGTGCCGTTGTAATGTCTACTGGGCCTATAATAACCCTAGATGAATTGCCACCGTCAATACGAGATATGGACGAGGTTCCTGCGATAACAATTCCTGTGGGTGCTACTATGTTTGACGCAGAACGCGAAATAATAATACAAACTCTTGCGGCGCAAAACGGTAATAAGAGCAAAACGGCCGAAGTTCTTGGTATTGGTAGAAAGACACTGCATCGTAAGCTAGATGATTACAATACAATCGAAAAAATACCGACCTAAATTAAATCCCCTGTCTTGTACCAGTGTTTTATGCGGTTATAGGAATTGTTGATACGGGTCGAAATGCGCGTTGCTTCATCGCTTTGATTATTGCGGTCAGGGTGATGTTTTTTCATAAGCATTTTCCAAGCATCACGGCATTCAGTAATACTGACGCCGGGAAGCAATCCGAGTACTCTGAAATCTTCAACTAACTCCGATGGAACTGTAACTCGTTCAGGAGCAGTTGATCGGATAGGTGGTGGTTTGCGTTGTTTAGTGTTTCCAGCACGGCGTTCACTGCCACTGTGTGGCTCCCAGGAATCGAAAGTATCATCGTCGTTTGCGAGTCGATCCCGTAATAAATCACCGAGCCGGTTGTATATACTGTCCACAGACACGTCTCCTTAGGGGTACTATACTCATAAAATCGGCTTAATGGCAACAATGTGTACTTGCAAATACAGGTAGTCTCAGCTAAACTTGCCTTATAGCTTTTCTTCAGGAGTTCTGCATGAAAATCAAGAAAAAAACTTTTGGTGTGCTTTCAAGCGGCCAAAAAGTGTCTCTATACACAATTTCAAATAAGCAAATGTCCTTTTCTGTAACCAATTATGGCTGTTGTATCACTAGCATCATGCTACCTTCGGAACAAGGCGAGGAAGACGATGTAGTCCTTGGTTATTCAACACTGGAAGGGTATATAAAAAACCCCGTGTTTTTTGGCTGTCTTGTAGGTCGGTTTGCAAATCGTATTGCTGGCGGTACTTTTAACCTAGCAGGCAACCAGTACGATCTTACAAAAAACGACAGTGGGAATTGTCTTCATTCAGGAAATCCTGGGTATCACAAGATGCTATGGAAGGCTAAACCTTTTTGTAATTTGAAGGAAGCGGGAATTGTTTTTTCACGGATCAGCCCAGATGGAGAACAAGGGTTTCCGGGTGAACTTGATATATCAGTTACCTATAGCCTAACCGTGAACAATGATATTGCTATTACCTATTCAGCTAAAACAGACACACCAACACCAATTAACTTTACCAATCATACTTATTTTAATTTAGGTGGGCACGATTCAGGCACGATTCTTGACCATACCGTACAGCTTTTTGCCGACCGCTATGTTCCAGTAGATAGTCAATCTATTCCTTTGGGAGATATTGCAGACGTTGTTGGTACTCCTTTCGATTTTACATCTCCTAAGAAAATTGCTCGAGATATTGAAGCCGTTCCTGGAGGATTCGATCATACTTGGGAAGTTAATAATTCAGGAAACTTGCCAAACCCTGTCGCCAATGTCTATGATTCTGCTTCAAATCGTTCTCTTACGGTGTTTTCTACCCAACCAGGTGTTCAGTTTTATACTGGTAACCATCTTGTAAAAGAAGAAGGTAAAAACGGTTTTATTTACGAAAAACAAACCGGGCTTTGTTTAGAAACGCAACATTTTCCAGATTCGCCGAATCAATCAGAATTTCCGGACTCTATTTTGTTTCCTGGAGATCACTATCGGCAACAAACTATTTGGCATTTTGATTTTTAATCGAAAAATCACTATATAATTATTGTTATTTAAGAGGTGAATATGGACGTTCAGTTACAGGAACTAGTCGACAAGATTAAAAAAGACGGGGTTGAATCTGCCGAATTTATGGCTGCGGATATCATAAAAGGCGCGAAAGATGAGGCAAAAAGTATTGTCGAATCAGCAAAAAAAGATGCTGAAAATTTCGTGTCCCGCGCAACAGAAGAAGCTGATCGCCTCGAAAAGGCTGCTGAAGCAGCAATTCGCCAAGCAGGGCGCAATCTTCTTATTACTTTTCGCGATAGCATTGAAGCAGAACTTTCTGCCCTCGTAAAAAAAGAAACTGCTGCGGTATATTCATCCGACGTGCTCAAAGGTCTTATTCCATCTGCAGTAACTGCATGGATTAAGACTACTGGTACCAGTGATCTTACCGTTATACTTAACGAATCTGATAGAAACGCGCTGGAAGATTCCTTGCTTAAGGCTCTCAAGGATACCCTACCAGGTGGACTGGAACTTCACACAGACGATTCTCTTTCTGGTGGATTTAGGATTGGTACTCGAGATGGTGCTGCATACTATGATTTTTCAGCAGAAGCGGTTGCAGATCTTTTTTCTGCATATTTGAATCCACGTGTATCGGCTATTCTGGCGTCTGCCGCCAAGGAGAGCTAGTTCGTGGCCTATTACTATTACCTTATGGCCCAGCTTCCGGCAATCTTGCCCGGAACACCCTTGGCCTGTGGTTTTGATGAATTTTATGAATTGGCTTCGCGTTATCTTTCCCGCCGAGATCAAAAAATTCTCGATAGGTTAACCCTTGAGGCTCCTCGGGATACTATCCCTACCGGTTCTCAGTTAGCCGATGAATGGCTTGCTCGTGAGCGGTCGCTTAGACTTGCTCTTGCAAAAATACGAGCGACAAAAAAAAATCGTTCACAGATGTTAACAATGGATGAAACGGAATCACTCGGTACTCGAATTTCTATTTCTCGAGCAGCGAGTACCGCCGCCTCAAACGAGAATCCGCTAGAGGCAGAGCAGTATTTGATTGCCGTGCGCATGTCTTGGTTGGAAGAACTCCGTGGAAATCATTTTTTCGATTCAGAAGCAGTTTTTATATATGGCATTTCCTTGCTCCTCCGTGAACGCAGTGACTTATTTACCGTTGAGACGGGGCGCGATGCATATTCAACAATTTATACCCAAATCCTTGGAGAAGAAGCATGACGGATACAAAAGGAACGGTAGTCGCCGTTAATGGTAACATGATCAGCGTCAAATTTGACGGTAATGTTACTCTCAACGAAGTAGGCTATGTACTAGTGGACGGTAAAAAACTGAAAAGCGAGATTATCCGCATACGTGGAGATCGTGCGCAGTTTCAGGTTTTTGAAATAACCAAGGGCATTCAAGTAGGTGATCCCGTAGAGTTTTCTGGCGAAATGTTATCTGTTGAACTTGGTCCAGGGTTGCTTGGTCAAGTATATGATGGATTACAGAACCCGCTTCCGGAACTTGCACGACAAGCCGGATACTTTCTGGAAAGAGGTGTTTATTTGGATCCTCTTCCGGATGATACTCGGTGGGATTTTACCCCAGTAGCAAAAGAAGGGGATACTGTCGTTCGTGCTGATACACTTGGAACGGTACCTGAGGGGCGTTTTACTCACCGAATTATGGTCCCCTTTACCCTCAATGATTCCTACACGGTGGTTTCTGTTAAGCCTGCTGGAAACTATGAACTTAAGGAAACTATTGCTCAGATAAAAGATTCTGCAGGAACTATAATCCCTATTACTATGAGTTTTACTTGGCCAGTTAAACGAGCGATCGACTGTTATGCCGAACGACTCAAACCAGTTGAAACTTTAATTACTCAGACGCGCACCACAGATACTTTTTTTCCTGTTGCTAAGGGCGGAACCTATTGTATTCCTGGTCCTTTCGGCGCAGGTAAAACGGTATTACAGCATACTACGAGCCGTAATGCTGATGTTGATATCGTCATCATTGCCGCTTGCGGTGAACGTGCTGGTGAGGTTGTTGAAACACTTAAAGAGTTCCCCGAACTCATTGATCCTAAAACAGGGCGTTCTCTCATGGAACGAACTATTATTATTTGTAATACATCATCCATGCCAGTTGCGGCACGAGAAGCCTCGGTGTACACCGGTGTTACCTTAGCCGAATATTATCGTCAAATGGGTTTACACGTTCTCCTGTTGGCAGATTCTACTAGCCGTTGGGCTCAGGCTCTCCGTGAAATGTCTGGCCGGCTTGAAGAAATACCTGGAGAAGAAGCATTCCCGGCTTATCTTGAATCGTATATTGCAGCTTTTTATGAAAGAGCTGGAATTGTTCGCCTGCGAGACGGTACAAAAGGTTCCGTAACTATTGGTGGAACAGTTTCTCCTGCTGGTGGAAACTTTGAAGAACCGGTAACACAGGCAACCCTCAAAGTAGTTGGCGCATTCCACGGATTATCTCGTGAGCGTTCAGACGCGCGTAAATATCCTGCGATAGATCCACTAGAATCATGGTCAAAATATCCGAGCGTGATTGATTCACAGGCTGTAGAATATGCGCGTAACTTTCTCAGGAGTGGTAACGAAGTTGAACAAATGATGAAGGTTGTTGGAGAAGAAGGTACAAGTCTGGAAGACTTTATCGTCTATTTAAAGGGCGATTATTTAGATGCCGTTTACATGCAACAAAACTCCTTCGATGATATCGACGCATCTGCCTCTATTGAGCGGCAGCGGCATACGTTCAAAATCATCCTGGAAACCTTGGGTACCAATTTTGTTTTCGAAAATAAGGGCGATGCACGTAGCTGGTTTAATGCATCCCGACTTATGTTTATTGATTACAACTATTCTGAATGGATGTCCGACGGGTTTAAAAAACTCGAAGTGGAAATTCACGCTGCGCTTGAAGAAAAGTCAGACGGAATTGATCCGCGTGCGGAGAAAATGATTGCTAGAATAAAATCTGTCGAGACAGCGGAGTAAACCATGAAAAAGATATATAGCAAAATTGAGTCAATTAATGGTTCCGTAATTACCGTTAAAGCAGATAACGTTACATACGGAGAACTTGCCGAAATTGAAACTGCGTTTGGAATATCCCGTGCCGAGGTTAATAAGCTCGACGGAGATACTGTTTCCTTACAAGTTTTCGCCGGTGGTCGAGGTGTATCAACGGGAGATAAAATTCGCTTTTTGGGAACAGAAATGCGGGTAAGTTTTTCAGATAACCTCATGGGTCGAATTTTTAATGGCTCAGGAGATCCTCGCGACAAAGGTCCGGCTCTCAAGGAGAACATGGTTCCACTTGGTGGTCCGTCTGTTAATCCTGCGAAACGAATAATTGCTAAGCGGATGATACGTACCGGTATCCCTATGATTGATGTGTTTAATACCCTCGTGGTATCTCAAAAACTCCCTATATTCTCTATATCTGGGGAGCCCTATAACGAGTTATTAGCTCGTATTGCTATGCAAGCAGAAGTAGATGTGATTGTCCTCGGTGGTATGGGTTTAAAATACGATGACTATCTATTCTTTAAGGAAACTCTTGAAGACGCGGGTGCTATGAGCCGTACAGCAATGTTTATTCATACTGCTGCAGATCCCACGGTTGAATGTCTTATGATTCCAGATATGTGCCTTGCTGTTGCTGAACAATTTGCAATAGAGGGTAAGGACGTTCTTGTTCTGCTTTCCGACATGACTAACTTTGCAGACTCACTCAAGGAAATAGCAATTACTCAGGAACAAGTTCCGTCTAACCGCGGATATCCTGGCGACTTATACAGTCAACTTGCTGCACGGTATGAAAAGGCCGTTGACTTTGATGACGCCGGTTCTGTTACCATCCTCGCGGTAACTACCATGCCTGGAGATGACGTAACGCATCCTGTTCCTGATAATACTGGATACATTACCGAAGGTCAGTTTTATTTGAAGAACGGCCGTATCGAACCGTTTGGAAGCCTTTCTCGTCTTAAACAAAATGTTAATGGTAAAACACGAGATGATCATCGGGCCCTCATGGATAATATGATAAAGCTCTATTCTGCATACAAAGATACTTTAGAGAAGAAATCTATGGGATTCATGATGAGTGATTGGGACAATAAGCTTCTTAAATACGGAATTTTATTTGAAGATCAAATGATGGACTTGACGGTCAATATTCCTCTTGAAGGTGCCTTGGATGCTGGCTGGAAGATTCTTGCAGAATGTTTCAAACCAGTAGAAACTGGTATCAAGAGTGATTTGATTAATCAGTATTGGCCAAAACAATAAGGGACGCGTGTAATGTCTATAAAGCTGACGAAAAATGAACTAAAGTCGCAAAAAGATAGTCTCAAGCGTTTTTTGCGCTATTTGCCTACGCTTCAGCTGAAAAAACAGCAGCTTCAAACGGAAATTCGTACCATAGAAGTGCGTGCTTCACAGTTGCGTACCGAACGGGACAGCTTGAATAAAGCTTTTAACGTATGGATTGCAGTTTTTGGCGAAGTAGATGCTTTTGACCCTGATACCGTGCAGATTCGTGAAATTCGCCGATCAACCGGAAATATTGCCGGTGTTTCTATCCCAATATACGAAACTACTGAGTTTACTCATGCAGACTATGATTTATATCGGAAGCCTCTTTGGCTCGATACTGCTGCAGAAAAAATAGAGCAGGTGCTTGCCCTTGATCTTGAGGCTCGCATTCTAGATGAACAGGTGAGGCTCTTGCAAACCGAATTGAGAATTACAACTCAGCGCGTAAACCTTTTTGAAAAGGTTAAAATCCCAGAAGCACAGAATAATATTAAAAAGATTTCGGTATACTTGGGGGATCAGCAGGTCGCTGCAGTAGTTCGAGGGAAAATTTCCAAGAAGAATTTGGAACGGGTGGTTCAGGAGGACAGAGAATGATTGTACCCATGAAGAAAGTCACCCTCGTGGTCCTTGACCGAGAACGAGAGGCGGCACTCACCGCACTCAGGAAAACAGGAGTGCTACACGTAGAAAAGCAACCGTCATATTCTGATGCCTTAGATGATATTTCTGAAACATTAGCAAAAACGGATCAGGCAATGGCTATTCTTTCTGAATTTGCGAATGTAAAGGCGGAGCGTTCTGTACCAAGCGGAAGTGATTCCGTTATGGACTATGTAAATACAGTCCTTTCTCTTCGCGATGAAAAAAAAGAAGCACAGGATCATTTTACGCGAATTTCGCGTGAATTGGATCGTCTTCAGCTTTGGGGTGAAATTGATCCAGAAGATTTTGATTATTTTGCAGAACGTGGATTGTATTTTTTCCCCTTTGAGATGTCTACAGACGATTACGCTAATCTTCCAGAGTCAGTTCGTTCTGTTTTGGTAAATCGAGACAAGAAAACTATACGAACGCTTATTTGGGGAGAAAACGATCTTCTACATGCAGATATGCCTCGTGGGGCAACTGAGCTTGTTCTTCCTCAAATTGCAACAAAGGACCTTCGTTATCAACGTGAACAAGCAGAAAAACGGATACCCGAAATTGATGCAGAATTGCTTAACTATTCTTCTGTTTTACCAACAATAGAATCCTTTCGGATAAAACTCTTAGCCGAAAAAGAATTTGAAACTATACGGGCTGGTATGGATTTGGTTTCTGTAAATGAAGAAGAGATACACACCGCTGATCTTGCCTGTCTTACTGGGTATCTTCCCGAAGAAAAATCCTCTGTAATTAAAAAGGCTGCAGCACATAACAGCTGGGCTTGTCTTCTTACTGATCCTTCTGATGAAGATGCTGTACCAACCGAATTAAAGAACAACAAATTTGTAAATTTAATTACCCCCCTTACGGACTTTTTGGGCACAGTTCCAGGATATCGAGAAGTGGACATATCATTGTGGTTTTTACTCTTCTTTGGTATTTTCTTTGCTATGATATTTGGTGATGCAGGATACGGTTTTTTGCTCGGTGTTGTTGCTACCGGCGGTATTATTTCTGCCCGTAGAAAAGGTGTTGCTCCACCTCAAGCACTGTACATGCTAAATTATTTAGCCATTATGACTATCGCTTGGGGGACAATTACCTGTACATGGTTTGGAATCCCTGTCGAAAGCCTACCTAATGTGTTCCATCGTATTGCGTTACCGGCTTTTTCAAATCAAAACTCCTTAGCGCCTGAAAACATCAAGGTGTTTTGTTTTACCCTTGGCCTCATTCAAATTTCTCTAGCTCATTTAATTGGCGTAGTTCGTAATCGCAAGTCTTTCAAGGCTTTGGGCGAGATTGGCGCTCTAATGATGACTTTTGGTATGTACTTTGTGGTGCTAAACCTTGTTGTTTCTGCAGAAAAATACCCGCTTTCAACATTCGTGCTTGGTATGATCGGAGCAGGATTTCTTATTAATTTTATTTTTATAAATTATGAGAAGTCAATTGGCTCTGGAATACTTGAAAGTCTTAAAAATATTATTACCATGTGTCTTGGTGTGGTAAATATGTTTGCTGATATTATGAGTTATATTCGTTTATGGGCGGTTGGACTTGCAGGTGCTGCCATTAGTGCTACGGTGAATCAAATGGCAGGCCCTTTCTTAGGTGGGTTCCTTATTTTTGCCGGCATTATGCTTTTGTTTTTTGGTCATGGGCTCAATTTAGTAATGAACGCTCTTTCTGTCATAGTTCATGGAGTTAGGTTAAATACCCTTGAATTTTCGAATCACCTGGGTCTGACATGGTCAGGCTTTAAATATGAGCCGTTTTCGGAAACGGTTAAAAAATAGGAGCTAGAATATGAATTTTGGTATGTTTGGTGCTGCTGCTGCATTGGGTATTTCTGCGATCGGTTCCGCTATTGGTCTAGCGATTGCTGGACAGGCAACAATAGGTGCTTGGAAACGTTGTTATATGAACAATAAGCCAGCTCCCTTTATTCTCGTTGCATTTGCCGGTGCCCCTTTGACCCAGACAATTTATGGGTTTTTGCTTATGAACGCAATGCTTGCATCTGCCAAGGATTCTTGGTTTTTGCTTGGTGTCGGTGTTGTCTGTGGTTTGGCCATAGCCGCTTCTGCCATGGCCCAAGGTTCTGCAAGTGCCGCTGGTTCTGATGCGTTAGCAGAAACCGGAAAAGGGTTTTCACAGTACATTACCATCGTTGGTTTGTGTGAAACAGTTGCTTTGTTCGTTATGGTTTTCGGACTTATTTCGGTATAAGGCCAGTTTATTGATAAAACGGAATCCTTAGGGGTTCCGTTTTTTTTATCCTCTGTACAAGACTCCTTTTGGCCGATACTATTTATGACTATGAATACATTTAAACAACCGAGAGCCGTGCAAATTGGTGGATCAGGAAGAACCCGAACCCTTACTATCGGAGGATCCGCCCCCGTTTCAATACAAACCATGTGGAAAGCGCCTCTTTCCGCAGACTCACTCAATACTGTAGCAAAGACTTTAACTGAGTTAGAAATGCTTGGCTGCGATATTGTTAGATTTGCCGTACCAGATCATCACAGTGCAGATTTATTGGTTGCTCTTGCTAAAATGACTGATATGCCTCTCGTTGCTGATATTCATTTTGATCATACCCTTGCTTTGCGTTGCTTAGATGGAAATATTGCTAAGATTCGTATTAATCCCGGCAACATAGGTAGTACGAGTAATGTGCGGGCTGTGGTAGAAAAGGCACAGGACACCAACGTGGCAATCCGTATTGGTGTAAATACCGGGTCTTTACCAGCCGATTTGCGTGCCCGCGTTGAATCAGTTCCAGCTGATGATCCACAGCATACTACTGTTCGAGCAGATGCACTTGTAGAAGCTGCTGCTCGTGAAGTTGCTGTATTTGATTCACTTGGTTTTAAGCCAGTAGTAGTTTCAATGAAGGCTTCTTCCGTAAAGGAAACTGTTTTTTGTAATGAACGATTTGCACAAAAATATGACATACCTCTGCATTTAGGTGTTACCGAAGCCGGACCCTTGATAGCTGGTGTGGTTAAAAGCACTCTTGCTTTTAGTCAGCTATTTTCTCTTGGTATAGGATCAACGGTTCGGGTTAGTTTATCTGATACGATAGAAAACGAAGTGCTAGCCGCTCGAGCAATTTTGTCGGAATGCGGAAAAAGACCTGGTGGCGTTACAATCGTTTCCTGTCCTCGTTGCGGCCGGGATGGATTTGATGTACATGGGTTTGTTTCCCGCTGGCAAAAAGAACTACTATCCCTTGATAAAACAATTACGGTTGCGGTTATGGGCTGTGTTGTAAACGGTCCTGGCGAAGGAAAACATGCCGATATTGGTATTACAGGTGCAGGGGATTCCATTCTTATTTTTAGACATGGAAAGATAGTACGCAAGGAAATCATTGGAAGCGATACAGCAGCCACTGATCGTGCCTTTCGTGAGGAGTTGCAAAAGCTGTGAAAACAAATCGATTATTCCTATTTGGTTCTTTTATATTTGTATTTTTAAATGTTTCTGTGTTTCTAACCGCTGAAGAAATACAAGCAAATCCTGCTTGGCAAACTATTGATCAAGCTTATATTGCTTTTGAACGCGGTGAACTTGGGCTTTCTTTTTCTTTGTGTGAAAAAGCCCGAAAAATTCATATTGAAACTATGCAAGACTATGCAAAAAAATTAAGTTCAGCTATTTCTTCACCTGCAATTCTTAAAGTTGGTGAGGACATAAATTTAGTTCGTTTAAAGCTAGTTGAGCGCAAAGAAGTCGAAGCGGCTTCTATAATCGATATGGTTTTACGAGTACGGGACGAGTCTTTTTTTAACAAGAAAATTCAAAATTTATACTCTTGGCTTGTAAAACGTGCTTCCTATCCCGAGGCAGATATGCTTTGTGGGGATATTTATTCTGCAGAAGGTGAATATGTTCTTGCCATGGATCATTACATGAAAGCATGGCAGCAGAATGATTTATTAACTGTTCCCGGAGAGCGCTTTTCGCTGTGCTATCGTATGGCAGATATCTCTCGCATAACCGGAGATTATGGCGCTCAAGAGCAATTTTTATTGCTGGTTCTCACAGAAGACCCTGTTTTTGGCAAGCCTGGAAAGGAAAGTTCAACTCTTCTTGGTATGAAGCGCACTTTGGAAAGTACAACAGACGGTGAAAAGTTCTATTCCTTATACCGACATCGAAACTCTGTGGCATTAAAAGCGTATCAGGATTTATCCGTTTATTACTATGTACGTTCAGGGAAACGGCTGGATAGCGCACTATCTGTAGCAACTCTTGCAGCGGTTATTTCAATAACAATGCTTGATGATTTTCTTTTACAAAAAAATATTGACTATGAATATGCCTCTTTCACTGATACTCTTACGCAGAGTGCGAAATTTCCAGATATTCTTGAAGAGGCTTCACGGTTAAAATTCTGGGATTCCTTTATTATATTTGCTGAGATACTCTATGATCAAGGTAAAACAACGATAGCAGAAGGAATGATTAGTGATCTTGTATATTCTTGTCCTGATAGTTCAAAGACCGTAAAAGCCCAAGGGTTACTAAAGAGAATGATGACTGAAACTAGATAAAAATTATTGGATTATTGCAAAATATATAGACATAGTATACAGTAGGTATATTGATAATTATGTTTTCTGCGCTAAAATGTAGAATTAACTAGAATATATTTTTAGGAGTTATGTATGAAGTTAAAGGTTATGATTCTTTCGGCTTTACTACTGTTTGTTACTACAACCGGAGTTTTTGCTCTTGGTATTGGTCTTCAATATAATGGCAATGCAGGTAAGGTCTTTACTAGCGGCGTTGCTCTTACCTTTAAAATTGACAGTGTCCCGCTTATTTTTGCTACAAACTGGGTTTTTGATGATGACTACTCTCAATTTGGCTTTACTGGAGACTACTGGCTTGTTAATAAAAAATTAACTAATATTGGTAGCGCAAATCTTAACTGGTTTGCGGGTATTGGTGGTTTTGCTAATTTTATCTTCCCCAAAGATGATTTTATCTTTGTTGGTGGTTTACGCGTGCCTATTGGATTAAATATGTTTATTGCAAAAGGCGCCTTTGAACCATTTTTGCAGGTAGCACCCTCGTTTGGTGTTCGCCTTATTCCAAAACTAGATGCGGAAGCTTTTTTCTTTCCAATTTCGATTGGATTCCGGTTCTGGTTTAAATAACGTAAACATGTGATACCGTCCCTATTGGGACGGTTTTTTTTAATCTTTACACCTGCTGGAGGAAAATTTATGAGCAAAGTGGTTCTCGGAGCGGATTCCCTTGATGGATATTTAACAGAAAAAGACCAAAATTATCTTACACGAATGGATATTCTATATGCCCGAGCGATGGACTCTTTTAAAGTTCTTGCAGCAGGCGGATTTAGTTCAACACTCGCAAATGAAGAAAAAAAAGTTATTGAAGTTTTTAATGAGATGGGGCACGTTATGCAGGATATCTGTCGCGAAGCCCCCGGAATTAAGGTTTATTCCTTTGATACTGAAGAGCAAAGCCATGCAGAGGCATCTCGTGTAATTGCTAAATTACGTGACATAAGAACTGGGCACAACGAATTTGTATATTATACCCAAAGAGCCTACGAAATGCTTTTTAGGTTGGCCTATAACCGAAACCACTCTGACAATAAAAACTTTTTAGTTGTAAAAACACCGGTAACTGCGCCAGTTCAAAACTATGCAGTTCATAAAATACCCGATATTGATTATAAAATTGAAAATTCTGTAATGTGTGTAATGTTACGAGGTGCACTTCTCCCTTCTATGATTGTTTCAAAAGAGATAGAAGAGTATTCGTCTCATGGGTATGTTACACCTTTTGCTCTTTTTAAGATAAAAAGAGACGATTCAAAAAAAGAAAATAACATGGAGTACATCCTAGATTTAGAAAAATCATTTTTCAATATTGAAGAGATGAACGGAAAAGATCTTATTTTTGCTGATCCCATGAATGCAACTGGTGGAAGCTTGGTAACCGTTGTTAAATATTTGATTGATAATGGTGTAAAACCAAAGTCAATTAGTTTCTTTAATGTAATTTCAGCGTTAAAGGGTGCATTGCGTGTTGTTCGTGCACTTGATAACTGTACGGTTTACACACTCTGGATGGATCCGGTCTTAAATAAATCTGCATTTATAATGCCTGGTCTTGGAGATGCAGGAGATAGAATAAACGGAATAGATACAGAAGATACTCCTAGAAACATTATTCAGCTCATAGCAGATTATGGCTCAGAAATTGCGGGGCTATATCGATCTCAATTACGAGAAATTGAGCGTATTGTTCTCGGTAGTCATTGATGCTCTATAGGTCAGGTTGCGTTATTCTTATTATTTTCTTTTTTTCGTCCTGTGCCATTATTAGTGGCGGAGCTGTAAAAAAGGAGATGGCATCAGAATATCTTGAGCTTGGTAATGCCTATGCTAATGTGGGTCGTTATGAAAAAGCTATTACTTTTTATGAAAAAGCTGCAAAACATGAACCATATACTAATATTACTCAGTATTCACTCGCCCGTATGTATGCCTTAACGGGGAAATGGGGCAAGGCTTGTGCTATGCTTGAGCCTCTTTATGTACAAGATCCTAATAATCTCATGATTTCTAACGCATATGCCTATGCCCTTGTTTCGGCAGGAGAAATGGATACGGCTCAAGAAATTTATAGTAAAAACTATTATGAAAATTCTAAGGACCCGGTAGCTGCACGAAACTATGCGGAAATTCTTTTTCTAGCTGAGCGCTACGATGATGCCTTGGCACATATTGCGGTACTGCGCGAACAATTTGTGGATGTAGAGCCTCTTGTGGATATAGATGATTTAGAAAAAAAGATTATTGAAGCGAAAGAGAAAAAGGCAAAAGAAGAAGAAAAAAAAGCAATTAAAAATGATGACGAAAAAGCTGATATCGAAGCTGGTTCAGAACAATTAGAATCTACTGAATAAAATTTTTACCCGTAACTATTCCTAAGTGTTATTACACACGCAAGAGGAGCTGGTCGTTGACTAGCTCTTTCTTTTTTATATCACGGAATCGTTGGACTACACCGTCAATTGTAAGTTTCGATTTTTCTTCACTTCCCACATCGAGTACAATTTGGCCGGAATCCATCATAAGAAGGCGGTTTCCATATTGCAGAGCCTGCTGCATGTTATGGGTAATCATCATAACGGTTAATTTGTATCGTTCAGCAAATTGCTGGGTGAGCTTCATTACGATTTCTGCATTTCGCGGATCAAGGGCTGCTGTATGTTCGTCTAAGAGAAGAATGGCTGGTTCCGAAAGGACTGCCATAAGGAGGGTTAGTGCCTGTCGCTGTCCGCCTGAAAAAAGTTCTACATTATCTTTAAGCCGGTTTTCAAGACCCATATCTAGCTCTCTGAGGCGATCGCGAAAATAATCTCGTAGCTTATTGTTTAGGCTAATTTTGAGGGACTTATATCCGGTTTTATGGCAAATTACCATGTTGTCTTCGAGGCTCATTTTACCAGCGGTACCTAAGAGAGGATTTTGAAAAATACGACCGATATATCGTGCTCGCCGATATTCTGGAGAGTTTGTAACATCCTTGTCGCGTATGAGAATGCGCCCTTCGGTGGGAACATAGGTGCCCGCAATTATGTTGTAGAGGGTTGTTTTACCTGCTCCATTGGAACCGATTACGGTAACAAAGTCTCCTGCATGAACATCGAGACTAACACCGTCAAGTGCGCAGTTTTCGTCGGGAGTACCTATCCCAAAGGTCATTGAGACCTGATCAATTTTCATCATGATTTTTTCCTCTTCCAGTTGAATAATCTACCGCTACCATATTTTGAAATTACCAAACAAGAGATAATTAATAGTCCGGTAATAAGCTTGAGGTCGTTGGCGGTTAGCTTGACAAGGTATCCGTACTGACGCCCAGCGAACATAATAGCGCGGTAGAGTATTGAGCCGAGAATAACACGCAATGTTAAAAGTTCTATTTTGTTGGATCGAAGGAGAAACTCTCCAATCATTACTGATGCAAGACCGGCGACCACAGTACCGGTTCCTGCGTTAATATCGGCAAATCCTTGGTACATTGCTGCTAGGGCCCCTGAAATAGCTACGAGCCCGTTAGAGAGGCTGATGCCGAGCAGTTTTATCACCTCGGGATTCATCCCTTGGGAGGTGATCATTTGCTGGTTTGATCCGAGTGCGCCCATCGTGATACCAAAGTCAGTATGAAAAAATATATTGGTGAAAAAGAGAACAATGCCGGTAAAAAGTACTAGAAACAAAAGAATTGCATATTCGCTCGGCATCCACGGTGCAGCGAGTTCCGATATTTGTCGGAACAAGGTATCCACACGAAGGAGCGAAATATTCGCCCTATTTCCCATGATACGCAAGTTTATTGAATAGAGCATGGTCATCGTGAGAATGCCGGCAAGAAGCCCTGGTATCTTTAGTTTTGAATGGATAACGGCAGTTACTGCACCAGCAAGGCTACCCGCTAAAAAAGCAGCACCTATGGCAAAAAATGGATTAACTCCAGCAGTTAGGAGCATTGCCATAACTGCCGAACCAAGAGGAAAAGAACCATCAACGGTTAGATCCGCAAAATCAAGTACCCGAAAGGTAATAAAAACAGCGAGGGCCATGATACCGTAGACCAGGCCCTCTAAAATAATTCCCTGTATCATGTGAAAGAGTATAACCGGTTACTTTCTTGTGGTCAATTTACCATTTTCAATCACCTTGTTTGCACTTTTTACTAGATCACTAGGCAATGTAATTCCGCAGATGCGTGCTGCATCGAGATCTATAAGCATATCAAGTTCCGAAGGATCGGTAAGATACTTAACCGGCATCGATTCGGGGTTTTTTCCACCAAGAATATCTGCAACCATAACGCCGGTTGCACGCCCTGCCTTATAGTAATCGAAACCGCTGGCAATAAGGCAGCCTCCTTCAGATGCACTCGTAGTGTCGGAAGAAAATACCGGTTTTTTGTTAGCAAGGGCAACTTCAACCAGTGAGGGGAGGGCGGAATACACGGTGTTATCGGTAGTTAGGTAAATACCGTCAACACGTTTTATTATTGCTTCTGTGGCTTGTTTTACTTCTGACGAATTTGTGATGGACTGTACAACAAGCTTTATAGAAAGCTTATTACATGCTTTTTCAAGTTCTTCAAGAGATGCTGCTGAATTTGCCTCTGAACTGGTATAAATATGGCCGAGGGTAGAAATCCCAGCTACCTTTTTAAACAATTCAAGATGTGCATAAATATCAGTTTTATCTGAAAGTCCGGTAACATTGCCCTCACCTTTGGATATGTTGGTTACCAAGCCTGCCGCGATAGGATCGGTTACGACAGAAAAAACTATCGGAATGTCTCGAACACTGTTCGCAGCAGCTACGGCCATTGGCGTTGCTATAGCTACGATTACAGAAACTTTGTCTCGTTTGAACTTTGTCGCAATCTGTGTAGCGGTGTTTACGTCGCCATTTGCGTTTTGCAGATCATAGTCTGCAAAAATACCGC
>DUOS01000166.1 GCA_012838745.1 Treponema sp.
CATTAGGTAGTCTCCTTTAATGTTCCGATAAGCGACTCAAGATTCGCTACATAGTCTTTTAAGGCCTGTCGCCCATTTTCTGTTATGCGCTGAACCGTAACGGGCTTTTTCCCCACGAAGCGCTTTTCCACCGCAATAAGCCCTTCATCTTCAAGTTTAGAAAGATGACGGCTCAAGTTCCCATCCGTTGTTCCCGTTTTTTCTCGTATGAAGGTAAACTCCGCCTCCTCCGTTCCCGCAAGAAGACTCATAGCAGCAAGACGAATCGGAGAGTTCATAAGGGAATCGTAGGAACGATAATTGTACCGATTGTCCGTAGTCTCTGCCATTATTTCCTCCCATTTTTCTTAGAGTAAAATAAAACGCATCCCGGAATAAACGAGCACACAAATGTTGCGGCAGAAAGAATAAATCCCGCTACACTAATACCAACAAAGGAAATACCAAGAGCGGCAATCCACCAACCGAGTGCTACGAGGGTAAACCAACGAAGCTGAATTACAGTTCCATACACCCAGTACGATAGGCCAAGAATAACGGCTATCATAGAGAGAAAGAGAAGAGAAAAAGTTCCATTCCCCAGAAATAGTGCAGCAAACAAAATACCGACTGCCAACAAATTACCAACCCACAGGGCTGTTGAAACTTTTTCAGCATAACCAGAGTGCGCAGACCTGGGAGAAGAAAGCGTACCAACAACAAAAGAAACGATACCACCCGTTCCACAAAGTACCGGCCAAAAAAATCTGAGAATAGGTGCATCATACCCAAGGCGTGGTGCAAGGAATGAGAACACAATAAATCCTATTGGAATCAATAAGCCCCAAAATATAAAGTGAAACCCTGAATCCTCAAGTTTTCGTTGACCCTGCTCTAAGAAAGCCTTTATTGTCTGAATATCCTGTATTGCCCGATCCTGGTTTTTTCTCGCTTCCTGATTGTCTTTCATACAAATCTCCTTTAATTTCTTATGCAAAGTACTTTGTATTACAAAGTCTAAATTAACGATACAACTACTATTTTGATTAGTCAACAGAAATCAATGAAATATCTGTAATGACGATTGTACTCTTTTTGATCAGTTCTTTTTTGTTGCGAATGAACAAATCATGTTCTACACTTACACACATGAAAACTGATAAACCCAACGCACCAGCGACTGTCGCAGAGGTGCTAATCCAGACTGTCAAAAACTATCCTGATGGTATTGCCCAGCTTTCTAAAAATAGCTGGGGACAATATAAACCAAGTACCTTTTTAGACCTCTATGGAGAAGCCGGAGATTTTGCCGCTGGCTTGGCGAGTTTAGGAATTGGACACGGCCATACCGTTGGGCTTATCTCGGATAACCGACGGGAATGGCTCGTTGCGGACCTTGCTATTCTTGGTCTCCGCGCTGCAGACGTGCCCCGTGGCAGGGACACACTCCCTGTTGAGCTTTCCTACATACTGTCTCGGGCAAAATGCACCACAGTTATGGCAGAAAATCTCGAACAGGCAGAGAAGATTCTCAGCATTTTAGAATCCGTCCCGCTGCTTGAACGAATTATTGTGCTCGATCCTCAATCTGCTTTACCCGCTACCGCCCCAAAAAAAATAGAAATACTGAGCTACCGAACTATTCTTGATCGAGGAGTGGCAAAACGTGCAGGAGACCCCGATTTTTGGGAACGCTCTCTTGCAGCCGTTGATCCAGAAGATATCGCGACTATTATCTTTACTTCGGGAACTACCGGCGAACCAAAAGGAGTACCCCTAACTCATCGTAATTTTTGCCATCAATTAGAAGCAGTTCCGTTAGTTTTAGGTGTTCACAGTGGAGATATTTTTCTCTCCGTTTTGCCGGTTTGGCATGTATTCGAGCGAATTGTTCAATACCTTGCCTTAGTAACCGCTGGCACCCTTGCGTACTCAAAACCAATTGGAAAAATTATGCTCCACGACTTTTCGCTTGTACGCCCCATGTGGATGGCGTCTGTTCCCCGAATCTGGGAAGCAATTAAGGCTGGAGTGTATAAAAGTGCCACAGAAAGTGGTGGTGCCAAGGCAGCTATTTTTAAGTTTTATGCATCCTTTGGTGCGTTCTATTCCCGACTCATCGCCATGAACCGTGGCCTCATGCCCCAATTTAAACGGCGTTCCCGCATTGTTGACTGGATTGTTTCGTGTATACCGCTTCTTATCTTGTGGCCGATTAAAGCTTTGGGAGACGCACTCGTGTTTTCTAAAGTAAAGGCAAAACTCGGTGGTCGATTTAAAGCAGGAATATCCGGTGGAGGAAGCCTTCCCGCCGATATTGACGAGTTTTTTGCGGCAGCCGGAATTACCCTGCTCAATGGATACGGTCTTACAGAAACAGCTCCCGTTATCGCCCTTCGCAACTGGTTTGCTCCAGTACGACTCACCCTAGCACCATTACCGGGAACAGAAATCCGCATTGTGGATGACGCAGGAAAAGATTGCCTACCGGGAATACGCGGTATAATTATGGCTCGCGGAAAGCAAATCATGAAAGGGTATTTCAACAATCCAGAAGCAACCGCGAAAGTACTAGATGCAGACGGCTGGTTTAACACGGGCGACCTTGGCGTGTGGACTTATGATGGGAATTTTGCAATCCGTGGACGGGCAAAGGATACCATCGTGCTAATGGGAGGGGAAAACGTTGAGCCAGTACCGATCGAGGCAAAACTGCGGGAAAGCGTATTTATTGAACATGTAATGGTGGTAGGCCAAGATCAAAAGTACCTCGGTGCATTAATCCAAATTGACACTCGGGCTGTCGAGGACTATTTAAAGGCGAACGCGATTCCCTATATTGCGCGAGACACGCTGGCCACCATGCCCGAGGTACGCGAATTAATCAACGAAGAAATCGCCTTACGAATCAATGCAAGAAACGGCTTCCGAGCGTTTGAACGCATTGGCTGTTTTGCCCTGCTTGATCGCAGTTTTGAACTTGGAAAAGAACTTTCTGCCAAGCAAGACATGAAACGCCATGTAATCGCAGACCTCTATGAACAAGCAATTACAGCTATGTTCAGGTAAAAATAATTTGATTGTACACTGACTAG
>DUOS01000219.1 GCA_012838745.1 Treponema sp.
AAATCCCAGCCACTATAGTTACTGTATAATCGAAGCCCGCTTATCCCGTTTTCTGGTTTCTCTGCAATAGTGGAGAGAAGCTCGATCCCCGATACTGCTCCAAGTGGCACCAAAATTCGTACGGCGTTCGTGCCGATTCGCCCAAGTTCAGGATCGGTTACGTCAATAGTAGAAAATAAATCTGCGGGAGAGAGAACTGTACCCCTGCCATAATTCAGAATCATCCGCCCAACAGAAATATCTGCGTGGGAGGTATAAACAGAAAGAAACAGTTTTTTAGCCTCAAAAACGGGTTCGGGTGTCGTATCCGACATATTGTTAGAATCGGCGTAGCGGTACCCAGCGACCAGAAGAAAGTCAACCTTTGCAAAATCCTGATCTCCGGCAAGCCCATCGAGGTAGAGGTATGTCCCCCCTCCATATACTCCCTGGTGGGCTACTGCGTCGTCCTGATCGAAGGAATCAATAATTCCATAGGTGAGCTCGGCACGGGCTTCACCCGTGAGTTTGAGCGCTGTTCCGCTTTCTAATGCGAAAAGAGGCAGGGTCACAAATAAAAGGAGGAAGCAAAAAATACGCATCTACTTACCTCGTGAGCCGGCGTAGCGTAAACATATTGTTGGGAAGGGCTTTGTCAAACTCTATGTTGGTCATTTCAAAGATTGTGCCGTTACCCTTACGAAGTTTATTCTCAACACGCGATTTGGTGGGGAACCAGCGTTCTCCAAAACGTTGTATCTCCAAGACTTGGCTTTCCTTGATGAGCTTACAGCTCTTGGCAAACATTTCTGCTTTAATACCCACATATCGTTCTGCGTCTATCCATAATTTTTGCCGGTTATAGGGAGCGGTTTTTGTGCGTGCTTGTAAGTCAAGAACCCAAGCGGCTCGTCCGTCTACCGTTTCCTGACCCAGTACCTCTACAGTGTAGCTATCTTCTAATTTTCCATTTTCTAATGCATCCTCGTAGGAAACGTCCGATCCCATCATCCCTTCTTTTAAAAGATGTCCGGATATTTTTACCGTGTCTTGCTCGCGGGGGAAATACATCCACATTTCATCTTCAATTTTGAGGTACCGGGTTCCCTGATCTTCGGGGTTTATGAACTCTACATAGGCTTTCTTGTCGCTTTCTGCAACAGTCTTCATTTCCTTGTGGAGAACACGGTGACCAAGATCAATCGTCATGGTCGCCGAGTAGGCTATGGTACCAAATGTTTCATTTGCATCCATACGCCGAAGTATTTCTGAGCCAGTTAGTGCTTCTTGGGAGTAGAGTGGCATGGTGAGTAGCGCCACACCAAAAACAACTAAACTAACAAATTTTATTGTATCTTTCATCCTACACTCCTAATAGCTTCTACGGCATTCATTTTCGCTGCTTTTCGGCTGGGCAGTATGGATACAACGGCAGAGATCACTGTTCCAATTGCTATCATCCTGAGGGCAACGAGGGGTTCAGCAGTCGTGCGAATAATGGGATTTATCGGATAATTGATAGAACTCAAGGACGCGCATGATGCTTACAATTTCTTCGGCGGTTACCGAATCTAAGTTGGCCGTCGGTTCGTCTGCTAAGACAATGTACGGCTCCTTTACAAGAGCTCGCGCTATTGCTACACGCTGCTCTTGACCACCAGAAAGCTCCCTTGGGAAGCGGTCTTCCGTACCATCCAATCCAACCGATTTGAGTATCGCCATGGATTTTTCTCACATCTGTTTTTTGGTAAGAGACTTTGCAATGACTAAGGGGAGTTCTACATTTTCTCGCACCGTGAGCACGGGAATGAGGTTGTACGATTGAAAAATAAATGAGATGTGGTCTTTTCGATAGGCAGAAAGTTCATTTTCGGTCATTACTCCGAGGACCTTTCCTTCGTATTTAACGGTTCCTTGTGTTGGCTGATCTAAGCAACCAATTATATTAAGGAGGGTCGTCTTACCAGATCCAGAGGGACCAACGACGGCAATAAACTCTCCCCGCGTGATCGAAAGATCAACCCCTGCCAATGCCGTAAGCTCGCTGTTCCCCTTACGGTACAAACGTTCAACTTTTTCTAATTGTAACATAGGAATCATAGAGAACCTCCATCGGTTATATGCTTTGGCATTAATATAAGTGTTAGGGTGATAGGGCGAAAAATCAAGGATGGAATGGAGCAGGGGGGGGTAAATAAAGCCATATTTGACTTTGTATATATTAACGTATATACTTTAAAAGTGGAGGCAATGTATATGTTGTGTTCAAAGGTTTTTACCAGTGGAAATAGTCAAGCAATACGGTTACCAAAAGAATACCAAGTGGAGGATAAGGAATTGTTTATTCAAAAAATTGGAAATACAATTATTCTTTTCCCTAAAGAAAACCCATGGGATACATTTGAAAAAAGTTTAAATGAATTTTCTGAAGATTTTATGTCTGAGGGGAGAGGGCAACCTGCAATGAAAAAACGAGAAGGTTTGTAAGTGTATTTGCTGGATACAAATATTTGTATATACATTATTAATAATTGTCCAAAGCATGTTGTTGACCATATAAAAACATTAAAGGTTTATCAAGTAAAGCTGTCTTCCATATCCTTAGCTGAATTAGAATATGGCGCTTCTAAGAGTCGTGCACGGGAAAAAAACAGGCATGCACTTATAGGTTTTGTATCAGCATTTGATATTCTTGATTTCAATGACAGTGATGCTGAAGTATTTGGAATTATTAGAGCCGACTTAGAAAGAAAAGGAATTGTAATAGGTCCCTATGATATGCAGATTGCAGCCCAAGCAATTACACGTGATTTAATTCTTGTTACTAATAACACAGCAGAATTTGCTCGGATCCCACAATTAAAACTAGAAAATTGGGTTTAAATCATAGTAGGCTAGAAATTACGAAGACGCTTTAGAAAACTCTTACAGTTTAATGTCGGAAGATTCTTGAATTTCCACAGAATTAATTCGGGCGGCTACACGTGCTAACTGTGAAAGCAATCATTTTGAAGTTTAGGCGCGCTTGACAAGTTGAACCATTTTTTTTACGGATCATAAAATTTCTCAAGGAACGTACTATTGATGATCCTAAAATTATTGGTGATGCCCTGCAGGGAAATTGGGCTCCAATGTGGCGTTATAGAGTAGGGGATTATCGAATTATTTGTGATATAAATGAAGAGACAGTTACGGTTACTGTAGTCAAAATAGGTCATAGAAGAGAGAAATCTCCTTCCCCCGCCCATCCTTATTCTCCCTTCGAACGGCTGTGAGATTGGCCAGTGCGCGCAACGTCCTTTTTTGAGCCTCAGTCTTTACAATTCCATATAATCTGAATTATAATTTATAGTATGTGATTTTAAAAAGGGAAAAAAATGGTACGTCTTTTTAGACTTTTATTCGTTGTATCTTGTTTTGCTTGTTTTTTTTCCAATTGTGTAAGCACCAATTATACGGTCGTAGAAAATGATCGTGGTATTTTAGGTACCGTTGAAAACTTAGATTGCTGTGATGATTTTAAGCAGGCGACGATGTGGCTTGATCCGTATAAAGAAGTTGTGATTCTGGTTCACGGGTGTAAGTCTTCGACTGGTCATTTTTCCACGTTAAAAGATGTTTTTGAATCCCGCGGGCAGCAGGCTATTTGCTTTAGTTATAATTACCGCGATTCAATTGAAGATTGTTCTGCACAACTTTTAACGGCGATAAACTCTATTATTGATCTTGTAAATCCTCCATTAATTACCGTAGTGGGGCACAGTCAGGGGGGATTAGTCGCGAGAAGGGCTCTAATTTCTAATCGTTTGGATAGCCTTGCATTACAAGACACTATCACTACTATTAGGTTGGTAACCATTTCTACTCCCTTTAATGGAATTGCGGCTTCTTCACACTGCGGAATGCCTATTCTTCATGTACTCAGTTCAGGTATTACTGTTTTGATTTGCCAAGCAGTTGCCGGTTCCACCTGGAGTGAGATAAACCCCAGCTCAGATTTTATTATTGATCCAGGAAAAATGTCTGATAAGGTTTTCCAGCATTTAAAAATTAATACCGACGAAAAAGGTACGTGTCGAAATTTTGATAGTAATGGTAGGTGCATTGAGGATGATTATGTTTTTGGTTTGAATGAGCAGTATACCAATGCCGTTGATGCGGATAAACGAGTTGTTAATATTGAACTTGCGGCTGGCCACGCGCAGGTTGTTGGAAAACCGGGGCAACCGCCATTTGAGTTGATTCATCAACTAGAAAAATCTAAAGTTTTACGCGAGCAAACGTTCTTAAGTTCTTTAGATGATGCCGCATTGCTTGCACAGTTATATCGATACTATTAAATGTGTAAAAGGAAATACCGTATGAACCCTGAATATGAGACGATATTGAATTAGAGCAAGATCCTGATGGGGTTGGGTATATTTTGAAGGAACTTCCGTGCCCGTTTCTCAACGATGATAATACGTGTTCAGAATATGAAAATAGAACATTATCCAGTAAAGAATTTCCTCATACGTTATCTAAAAACATACAGAGAAAATTGGTTGGCCTTGCTATGGATTCTCTCTATTGTCCTGCTGCTTTTTTGATTTGTGAAAAAATACTCAACGAATATAAGTTTAAAAAATAATTGGTGAGAGTGATTAAGCATTCAAAATATTGTTTAATTTGCTAAATAAATAGGATTCATATCCATATTTTTCAATTTGATATTTTTTAATACACTCATCAAATTCTTCGCGACTTTTAACGCCCATTTTGCCATAGATAACACCGATGTGGGTTTTTACTGTTACGACGGCTGTAAAAGTTTTTTCAGCAATTTCTTTTATTTTTAAGTCTTGAAGCATAAGGGCTAAAACTTCTTTTTCGCGTTTACTGCATTTATAAAAACTGCTTACATCCCTCACAAAGCTAGTACTTTTTGCTACAGAGTCGGACAAGATCGATTTTATTCCCATGCCAACAACTGTTTTTATATCTATAGCGCTCCATCTAAATCCTTCAAGTTTGGTACTATGAATTATTAAACTTGCCTTCGCCATCAACGTATAGATAATATGACCATTGGAAACGATATGCAATTCTATAAAGCCGGTGTTAGGATCAATACGTGCATTTGATTCCAGTTTCATCTGCAAACCAATGCACTGTACCTAAATTAGTTGCCGAATTTGCGCCGAATATTTCCATGATGTCAACTTCACCGCATTTAGGCCAACCGACGGAATCCATATTACTTCCAAGCATCCAGAAAGCAGGCCAGGTTCCTGATCCAACTGGTGTCATAGCTCGAACTTCAATTTTGCCATACTTAGGAGCAAATTTATTTTTGGTATTTATTCGCCCTGATGTATAGGCGAATCCCGCATAGTTTTCTTTTTTTGCCGTAATTTTGAGTATTCCGTCTGATACTTTCACATTTTCTGCTCGGTAATACTGCGCTTCTCCATTTCCCCATCCCCAGTCACCATTGCCTATGTCGTAATTCCATTTTGAGGTATCAAGGGAAGAGCCGTTGAACTCGTCGGCCCATACGAGGGTATAGCCAGGAATTGTTGGAGTTGTACCTGGGTCTGTTGGGGTAGTTCCGGGATCAGTGGGTGTAGTCGTATTACTGTAAGTACTGGTTGTGAAAGCCGAGTCTCGAGGGCCGGGATAAAATACTTGCCCGGCAGCCTGAGCGTAGGTGTAAAAACGAGCGGCTACAGTATCACCTTCAATGTATTTATTCACTCTGGTTGACGTATAGGTCCACGTACCATCTGCATTCTGAACTTCGCCAGTCTTATGCAGATCAATTACAACATAATCTTGTAAACCATTTTTCTTGGCAAAAAGATGTACTTGAGTTTTCCTTGTTGCCAAGGTTATTGAGAACTTTATAGAACCATTTTCAGTAGAAACAATACTGACAGTATTCAAAGCACCGGGTGCCGCTGGATTAGTCGGCGTGGTTGGATCAGTTGGCGTGGTTGTAGTGTTTACGTTCCAATTTATAGGGGCAGTGCTATACGCTAGTCCGTTTTTCTCATATGTAAAGAAGTACGTAACAGTATCGCCAGTTGCAACCGTGTATTCCGTTGTCTTTTGTGTCCATTCAGTACCAGCACGCGTCATTCGATGATTCATCTGAGCACCATTATTTTTTTTATAGTGCACATCTACCCAGACTGAATTTACTATAGATGTAAATTTTATCTCTGCACGATTTGATACGCTTGAGATACTCGACGTATAATCTGAGGCCGAAGCAGCTCGATAACTATTTAAACTGTCTGTGTTTTCAGTTACGCCGTTAGCACAGGATGCAAGACCTGCACATAATAACATAACCCCCAAACCAACAACCAAAAACTGAATTCCTTGTAGAATCCCTACGTGCTTTTTCATAGTTCCCCCATATATACTGCTAGTTACTATCAGCTTAATTGTCAGGCTGAAATTCGCAGTTGTAAAGAGGCTGGTAGTATTGAAAAATTGATACTGTTGGTATTGGTTTTGCACTGATATCTCGGGAATTGGGAAAAAAGACTAAGAAATTCAGTTTCCCATGATCCTCACGAAGTGGGTGCTCGCAGCCATTTTGCCGTTTCATGCAAAACTTTCGGAAGCAGGGGAAGCCGCGTAGTTTTATCTTTTAAACAGGAAAACAACAGAATTTGAGATGATATTTATATTTTATTAATAAGTTTGTCGTAACTTCTCTCTCCGTGCTATAATTTTATATAATTTTTGATTATGGAGGATTTTTATGAAGTTGAAGGTATTGCTTTTACTATCGTTTCTTTTTATTTTGTTTAGTTGTGACTCAGCAGGTGGAGATGATCCAGAAGATGACTTTTGGGGCTATGCAAAAAACGGGGATTTAAACATTAAAGTTGAAGAAACATTACCAGGTGATTACACTTTTTTACTTTCACAAAACGGAACGGTTTATGTAACGATTGATGGTTCAGAACCTTCTGCAACAAACTATAAAAGTCGTTTTATATATGATTACTCACAGCCATATTCAAATTCAGATTATGAAGTTAACCTTGAACGCGACATGTGGGAAGCGAAGATTAGGGCTGTCGGTGTCGCCGATGGGTATCCAACTGAAAAAGAAGATGGTACTAAAATTAACTATATACCCCCAAAAGCTCTAGAAGGAACAACTGTTCTTTTTGAGAAATCAGTGCGATTAATGACAAAGCCAGCAAATAGATCGTTTAGCGACGGATATCTTGTTATTCCTGAATGGGGAATAGCCTATTGTTCTGGTTCATGGACTGATATTTTAGGTCGTGGTAAAGACCATTTTTATATGGAAGCCGGTACATCTGGAACTCTCCGTTACGAAAGAAAACACTCTAACACTGGAACCTTTGTTGCCCGCTATGCAGATGATTCTCCTTTACATGATGGTGATGAAATTTCTGCAGGAACTCAGTTTTACTTTGTTGCTACACAAGGGAGCAAATACTCTTCTGATTACAGTTTATTATATTATAGTTTTGATTTCTGGGTCGAAGAATAAGGTTTTTTGTAAAGGGTAGCCAATAAGGTTACCCTTTTTTATTTAGCTATAATGCTTAAAGGAAAAAGGTATGAAACAAAAGAGTTTTTAACTGCAACAGTATCAACTGGAAATCATACGTTCAAAATTGGTTATGATATAAGAAAAGTTTACGACACTTATCTAAGTTTATTTTATTACTTTTGCAAACAACCAAAACGCATGTGCTCGCGGGAATCAAATGCTTCTTGAATTAGTTCGTCTATTTCTAGCTCTTCATACAAAGCAAGTGTTTCTTCGAGGTTCGCTTTGAGTACGGGATGTTTTGGGGAAAACAGGACGCAACAATCATCGTAAGGAAGAATCGAAGTTTCATAGGTTCCAATTTTTATGGCAAGATCTATTATTTCTTGTTTGTCCATGCCGATGAGGGGGCGCAAGACTGGGCGATTGGCTAAGGTATTAGTTACGTTC
>DUOS01000167.1 GCA_012838745.1 Treponema sp.
AAAAATCCTTGTGCATTTTCCTTGATTGTTGTGCTTGATGCGAGGGTGATTATAACCATTCCTACTACATACGGGAGTAATGCAATAAGTATAAATAGCAACACCAGCTTTTGTTTAAGTTTCATATAATGTACCTTCCTTAAAATAAATTATTTATTGTTCGTTTGAAAGAACGATGATCCTATCGAAATGATTAAACTGTTGTCGTGCTGATTTTTCAGGATTTAGTAAAATTTTCTTATCCTGAACATAGCCTATTGCCGTTTCGTTTTTGTTTCTAGCTGCTTCTATTATAGTGTAAAAGTCTACTGTTTTTTCGAGATTGACGTAGTTTTCTACTGGGTTGAGGCATATTTCTGGATCAGTTGTCTTTGTGAGATCATCAACTACACGAGAGAATTCGTCATGGAAGAGGTGTTGAGCTGTCATACGAAAAATTAATGATATAGACAAGGTTCCTCTTGGGAAATTATCTCCAGGGTTTTCCTGAGGATGCCAGAGAACGGTTGTAATATTATTTGCAAAACCTCGTTCTGCAAGGACTTCTTCAAGAAGGTTTCGCAGTTTATACGTTTTATCGTTTTCGTGAAAATTTAGACCGGGAAGTACAATGTTTTCAAATTGTTCCCAAGGTATATTAGATAAAAATTCACGGTCAAAAATTTCTCCTGTGTCATGTTTAATACTGCAGTTTTTGAGTTCAGGGATAAAGATTGGGATATCGTATGAGAAACAACTGTAGCATTGTATTTGGGATCCAGGTGGGGCGTAATGATCAAGACGGGAAATAATTTTAGGACAAAGATCATTCCAGCCGAGAAAAATAAAAGATTCGCTTGGAATTTTTCCGAGTGTAGTTTGGGATAGCGCGTTGAGATCGGGTGCAGGAAGGATAGTGTCGTTCTTTCTAATATCTTGCATTGCAGGAGCGAGTACAACGAGATAATCATCTTCTTCGGCAACAGTATTCATTGGTGGATTAAGGGTGAGTGCATTTTTTGTGCATATTCCAACAGGACAGGCATTGGCGTACAGTCTAAGGCAGCATGCGAACGTGGTGCCGGTAAAGTTGGCTGCGGGAATGGAATAAAACTCATTGCCATGAAAGGAGAATAATTCTTCGTATACTTCTGTGAGGAATCTTTGGCGAGAAGATTGGCCGATTATACGGGTAAAAACATTTTGTACGCATATTATTTTAGGTGGTTCGGAATAGGATTCATAGACCTTTTTTTGTGTAGTATCGTTGCTAACTATTAGTGTAATTTTTTTTGGGGGAACGCCGCAATTTTCTAAAAGGAGTTTTGTTATAGCAAGCGCTTTTTCATCCGCTTCCGGCTCTCCATAGGTGTTCACCAAAACACCCTGAGCTGTATGTGGTGAGGTTCGTTCCAACGCTGCTTGTTCTTCTGTTTCACCTTGTGTAACAGTAATTTTTTTGAGGAACGCTTTTGTAGAATCATTTGATGGGGGTATCGTAGAAAGGATAACCAGTTGAGGAATATCTGGGAATCCTGAGCGAGAGATTTCTTCTAGGACAACTGGTAAAAAAGGTGAATTACCGATAAGTACTAAGTGCCCGGAGCCTTTAAATGTTTTTTCTTTCATGATCCATCCTTATTTAAAAAAATGTCGACAGTACGTATAATTCTTTTTGAAACTTTGACAACTCGAAGGCGAACGTTTCCTGCACGGTATGAATCATTCCGTATTGGCAAGCGGTTTAATTTTTCCAGAAGATAACCACCTATAGTCTCATAGTAGTTGGAATTAAACTTTGTTCGCAACAAGGTGTTAATGTCGTCGAGCTTGATATTTCCAGGTACTCTAAGGTGATTAGGTCCTAGAACCTGTACGAGTTCAATAGGCCGCTGGTTTCCTGCATCGTATTCGTCTCGAATACCGCCGAGTATAGACGCAATTGCGTCATCTATTGTTACTAACCCTGCCGTTGCGCCATGCTCGTCTATAACAATAGCAAGGTTTTGTTTTGACGTCTTGAGTTCTACCATTAGATCAGCGGTTGTTTGGGTTTCTGGTACAAATAATAAGGGGCGTACGAGGTTTCGAAGCGGTGTTCGAAAGTCCGTTCCAGAATAGAATAGTATATCCTTATAATGGATCATTCCCAAAATATGATCAACTGTTTTATCATAAACCGGAACACGGGAAAACTGGTGTTTTTTAAAAAAAGAAACTGCGTCTGTTATTGTAGCTTCTCCAGAAATTGCCGTTATTGCCGTTCGAGGTATCATTATTTCGCGTACCCGCGTGTTTGTAAAGAAAAAAGCTCGGTTTAATAGTTTGTGCTCACCATCTTCAAGAGAACCGTCTTGTTTACCTGCGTTTACCATGATCCTTAGTTCTTCTTCTGTAAGCCGTGTACCCGATTCGGGATGGAGACGGTTTAAAACCGACAGGACAAGAGCATTGATATTAGAGAAGAAAGTAATGAGGGGTAGTAGGATTCGTTGGATAATAGCAATGGGAAGGGCGAGGATACGGGCGGAGGGTTCAATATGTTGTGATACCAATGTTTTTGGAACTATTTCGCCAAAAATAAGAATACTCACCGTCATAATGAGAGTGGCAATCGTAACGCCGTCTGGACCTGAGTGTTTTATTGCAACTGCTGTTGCTATACTTGTTGCCCAAATATTAACAATATTATTTCCAATAAGTATGGTCGATATCATTCTCGAAGGATCGTCTAGTACAGAAACAAGAAGCCTATCTTGGCGGTTTTTGCTCTTTCGTAATTGTCGCAATCGTACTCGTGAAATAGAGGTGAGTGCGGTTTCAGAGGCAGAGAAGAATGCAGACAGTATGAACAATAGAGCAAATCCAGCAATGAGTATTGGGGATATTCCCGTCATTCTGCATCCTCCCTATATTCAATTCGTACCGTTTCGATTCGGTTCCCAGAAACTTCCTTAACAGTAAATACGTAGTTTTGATCAACAACTTCATATCCTACTGTAGGGATATCTCCTGCACGTTCAAGAATAAAACCGGCAATTGTGTCGAAGAAACGGGATTCAAGTTGAATATCTAGAAGAGTGTTGACGGTTTCAAGGCGTTCAGCTCCGGGTATGAGTATTTTTTTCTGTACAACCTTGTGCCTATTATGCGTTTGCACCAAAGGTAATTCAGCAAAATCAAATTCGTCTTGGATACTGCCAAAAATTTCTTCAAAAACATCTTCTATGGTGATCATTCCGGCAGTACCGCCGTATTCATCAAGTACTATCGCGCAGTTTTGGTTTTCGGTTCGTAGGCGTTCTTGAAGTACGGGAATACTTTGAGTTTCAAATACGAAAAAAGCTTGACGCATGATGTTTCTAGCAGATAGTTTTGTGTTGTTGGGGTGAGCGGAAATAAGCAAATCTTTTATGTATACGATTCCTACAATATCATCAATGTCTTCTCCAAGTACCGGGAAACGGGATAACCCGGTTGAAAGAGAGAGTGCTCTTAATTCGTTTAGAGATGTTTCAAGGGTAACGGTAATTAGAGCGGTTCGTGGAGTCATAATATCTCGAGCAATCAGATCAGTAAAGTCGAGAATTCTCTGCAGTATTTTTCGTTCCTCTGATACAAGCACGCCTTCTTCTTCTCCAACTTCTATAAGAGTGCGCAAGTCTTCTTCTGTAACGGGTTCTGTCGTCGGTTTTTGTCTATATCCCGTTATGAATAAGATAAAAGAGGTAATAATTGATAAGGTCGCGATCACCGGAAGTGCAAAAATTGCAAAAATAGAAAGGGGAGCAGAAAATCGCAGTGCTATCTTTTCAGGGTAGGTAAGGGCGATTGACTTCGGGATTATTTCACCAAAAACAAGAACAATAATTGTTACGCTAGCTGTGGCTATTCCAACGCCTGCAGATCCGAAGAGGCTAACCGCAAGGGCCGTAGCTAGGGAAGACAAGGCAATATTTACGATGTTATTACCCATCAAAATGGTGTTTAAGAAGAAAGAACGGTTTTTAAGCAGGCGCTCCACTCGTTCTGCTTGGCGGTTCTTTTTTTCCCTGAGATAACGAATGTGTAATCGGCTCGTCGAAAGAAACGCGGTTTCCGAGGCAGAAAAAAACATCGAAAAAAGAAGAAGTGCGGGAAACGCGAAAAGATACAGAGAGCCGGGGAGCGTTCCGTGAGCAATCATAATTATTGTTTAAACGTAATGCATCCATGTTTAGCCGTCAAGAACGGTTGCTTTGGATACTTAATTTTCTGCATAGCTTTCTTTGATCTGTTCAATGTTTTCACGTATTTGTTCAACACTAGGGTTTTCAGGATCCGCGTCTATAGCCTCTGTGAGCCATTCAACCAGTTGATTCCCTGTAGCCGTTTCGGACATTGCATACATATAAGAACCCATGAACAAGGCTTCTTGGTTTCGAGCTGGGTCTAACATACCAGATCTAGCAAGCGAGAAAAGACCAGCTCCAGCAGATTCAAGATCGCCTTCTTCGCCGAGATCAAGGGCCGTCATATACTGTAACTGGAGCAAGTATTTCGGCTTAAGATCAGCGGAGCTATCTGAGTCTAATTCTATAATTTCAAGAATGAACGGTTTATAAGATTTCCGCTGTGTGGGAGAAAGGCTGTCTAAAAAAAGGTCCATATTCTTTGCTTTTTCTATTCCCTCAGTTTCTTCAATTAAGGTTTTTAACGATACTAATTTTTCTTTGGAAGCACTGTAACTTTCAACTTGTTCATAGAATGTTGTAACTGTAGCGTCTTTAGACAAAGCTTTAAACGAGCCGTAGATGTCCATTTCTGGAGTCATGAGAATTACGCTGGGGAATTGTTGGACGGCATAATTAGATGCTATGTCGTAATTTTTTTGCAGAATAGCTTCGTCGAGTAGTTCTGTATCTTGAACAATATCTATATTACAAAGAACATACTTTTTAGTACCAGTAGCGAAGAACTTTTTTGTAAAAAGATTTTCTGAAAGATCCATGCTTTCTTGGTTCCAGTCGGATCCCGTAAAAATGAGTATAACATCTTTGTTTGTTTCGGCTGAAACCTTTGCTGCTTCATCGAGGTCGGTAATCCATCCTTTTTGAGGGTTTGAACAACTGCTTATTAGCAGGATAATGAGCGATGTAAAAAGTAGTGTATGTTTTCTCATAATAACTCCTAGTTAAAGTAGCGCACTCCAGCTGCAAATATATTTTGGCATGTATTTCCAGGAATGTTTTTGAAAAGATGTAGTGTCTTTCCTGCCGCCTCTGTATCGATTGCCCGTTCACTGTGGCCAAGTTTACCTAAAATACGTCCTGTTTCGTCTGTCATTCCTTCAATAGCAAAGTAAGAGCCGTTGGGGTTATATGGTTCTGTCATGGTTGGTTTTCCGGCAGGGTCAACATACTGAGAAAAAACCTGTCCCTTCGAAAAAAGTTCTTTTGCAAGATCGCGTTTAATAATAACTCGACCTTCCCCATGAGATACAGGAACTGCGTGAATAGTTCCAAGCTCAAGACCGGTATATCCACTCCAAGGAGAACCATCGCTTGCTATTCTGGTTCGTACAAAACGGGAAATGTGGCGGCCGATGGTGTTGTAAGTGAGAGTAGGCATTTCATCAGAAGGTTCACGAATTTCACCGTAGGGTAAGAGCCCTACCTTAACGAGGGCCTGGAATCCGCTGCCAATACCAAGAATCAACCCCTTTCTTGCTGTAAGAAGGTTCATAACACTATCCGCGATTGAAGATTCTCGTAAAACGTTTTCGATAAACTTGCCTGAACCTTCTGGATCATTGCCAGCAGAAAAACCGCCTGAAAAGGCTATAATTTGTGCCGTGTCCAAAGCTTTTGCGAGATCTTTGAAAGACTCAGCGAGTTCCTCTGGTGTGCGGTTTCTGAATATTACCATGCGGGTATCAGCTCCAGAAAGTTCGAAGGCTCGCGCCATGTCGTATTCACCGTTAGTTCCTGGAAATACTGGCAGTACTACGAGGGGATTTGCTTTCTTGGTAATAACAGCGACAGGTGCGTGCGGTGTTTTTTGTGCTTGTGCGGTGGCCCAATCGGGAAGAGATTCGGTTTTTTCTTCTGAGACTGGCGGAAACACTTGGCTTAATGTTTTTTCCCAAGCTGTATGAGCTTTTTCAAGTGAGATAACCGTTTTTTCAAGAGTAATTTCACCTTCAAGAACAGTTTTTCCTAGGATTTTCCAGTTTGAGACTTCAGAATGTTTCGCGCTAAACGCAGTAAGATCCGCGCTGGAAACTTCTAAAAGCAAAGATCCATACAGTGGCGCGAAGAGCACGTCGGCTAAGTCTGCATTTGTAGATGATGTAGGTTGTGGTGAACTTGAAAGGTTTGGAACTTGAATATTTTTAAAGGGGGCAAGATTAAGCGTTACTCCAATTCTGTTTCCAAAAGCCATTTTGCTTAGGGCTGCGGCAATACCTCCGGCGGTTACAGGATAGGCTGCATGCACAGATCCCGTTTTCGCAAGAGCTAAAAGGGCCTGGGTGTTTTTTTTGAAGATTTCCCAATCTGGGGTGTTATCTTTTTTCCAAGGCGTTTGTACTAGAACTACCATGTTCCCTACACCGGTAAATGCTCCTCCGCGTATTTGCGACTGGTCGGCAATTGCAACCGCAAAAGAAACGAGGGTTGGTGGAACATGGAGGTCGTGGAAGGTACCAGACATACTGTCTTTGCCACCAACAGAAGCGGTTCCAGCCTCAAGTTGCGCATGGAGTGCACCAAGAAGGGCTGCTGTGGGTTTTCCCCAAGCTTCAGGAGTGAGCGTTCTTTCAAAGTATTCTTGGAAGGTTAGTCGGGCTGTGCCGGGATTTCCACCGAGGGCAAGTATTTTAGTAAGAGATTCAAGCACGGCATATTGGGCCGCATGGAAAGGGCTCCAGTGTGCGGCTTTGGGATCGTATCCCATGGTCATAAGGCTTACTGTAGAGGTTTCTTTTCCTGGACCTACTGGGATTCTTGCTGCCATGCCGCATTCAGGGGTCGATTGCCAAGATCCGCCTGCAGGGAATAGTACAGAAGAAGAACCAATTGATCCGTCGAAACGCTCACGAAGCCCTCGCTGAGAGGCAACAGATAAATCACTCAATGTTGCATACCAGCGTTCTTCCAAAGATTTATCAGCGGCTATCTGCCATTTCCAATCGTTTTTAGGATGGCTGATTTTTACTGATGTATTTCGTTTTGCGCCGGCGGTATCTAGAAAGTCGCGGTCAATATCTACAATGACTTCGCCACGCCAGCGCATGACGAGTCGATTGGTGTTAGTAACTTTAGCAATAACCGCGGCATTCAAGTTTTCGCGGCTTGCTGCTTCGATAAAGGCTGGGGCGTCTTTTGCACGAACGACAACAGCCATGCGTTCTTGTGATTCTGATATGGCAAGCTCAGTGCCGTTAAGGCCTTCGTATTTTTTAGGAACTGCGGAAAGATCAATATCGAGAGAGGGAGCAAGTTCTCCTACCGCAACAGAAACACCGCCTGCGCCAAAATCGTTGCAACGACGGATAAGGCGTGTTACTTTTGGATCTCGAAAAAGCCGTTGGATTTTTCGCTCTTCAGCAGCATTCCCTTTTTGTACTTCTGCACTCGCTTCGTTAAACGATTCTGTGGTGTGGGCTTTTGATGAGCCGGTGGCTCCACCAATACCGTCACGGCCAGTAGCGCCCCCAACCATAATAACAAGGTCGCCAGTTTCCGGCTCTTCTCGTACTACAGAAGACACAGGAGTCGCTGCAATTACTGCACCGAGCTCCATTCGTTTAGCAAGGAATCCGGGGTCGTAGTATTCTACAATCTGGCCGGCGGTAAGACCTATTTGGTTTCCGTATGCACTGAATCCTGCTGCAGCATCGCGGGTAAGGGTAATTTGTGGAAGTTTTCCGGGAAGTGTTTTATCAATGGAAACTGTTGGGTCTCCCGCACCAGTTACGCGAAGCGACTGATACACCCATGACCGGCCCGAAAGCGGATCGCGGATTGCGCCGCCTACACAGGTTCCAGCTCCCCCGAACGGTTCAATTTCCGTGGGGTGATTGTGGGTTTCATTTTTAAACATGAGCAGCCACGATTCTGTGCCCGTTTTTTCTCCATCAGCGTTGTTAATTACAACATCTATAAAAATTGAACAAGCATTTATTTCGGCGGATTCTTCAAGATCATCTAAAAGACCTCGTTTTTTAAGAGCTCGTGCTCCAATAACGGCCATGTCCATTAGGGTAACTGGTTTATTCTTACCAGCATAAATTTCGGCACGGAGTGCTGAATATGAATCAAGAGCAGCGCGCACGGTTGGTGCATAGGGGCCGTCTTCTATTTCTATCGTATCGAGAATGGTATTAAAGGTAGTATGGCGGCAATGATCAGACCAGTAGGTGTCGAGCACTCTAATTTCTGTTTCGGTAGGATCGCGTTTTATATTCTGGAAGTGCTTTTGTAAAAAAGCTATATCTGCATCGTCCATAGCTAAGCCGGTTTCTTCACGGAAAGCCTTGAGTTGGGTTGGAGTAAATTCGATAAAGTTGGTAATCACCGGAACAGCATCGCCCTCTAGTGTTTTCATAGTAAGGGTTGCCGGCTTCTGTGGAGATGTTTCGCGTGAATCAACGGGGTTAATTAAATAGTTTCTAATCTTCTCAAGATCTTCAGCGGTAAGCTTTCCCGAAAGAATGTAAACTCGGGCGCATCGTACGTTTAGTGTACTTTCAGCAACACCGGGTAGTAGGGCAAGGCATTGCTGGGTAGAGTCTGCTTTCAAGTCATATTGACCAGGCAGGTATTCGGTAGCAATAAGGGTTTCATTGCTCAACACGGGAATTGTTTCGCGGTAAACAATATCGGTTTGTGCTTCGGAAAAAACTCGTTGTACTGCAGTTTCTACAGAGGCCTCATCGAGACCTTCAATATCATAGCGATTACAATATCGTAATCCTGTTAAGTTTTGAATGCCAACAAAGGATCTTATTTCCTCGAGCATTTGTGCAGCATAACTATTGAATCCTTCTTTCCGTTCTATAAAGATACGGTATACGGATGTTTCCATTACGATTCCTCCGGGGTTTCGGGTTGAATCTATTATGCAGTATTACAGAGGAAAATTCTATGCATTTGAAAAGGAAGTGGTTGAATATACATACAATGCCGTAGTATATTTATGCAGGGTATTAGGTTACAAATAGAAGGAGTGGACTATGCAGGAAATACTAGATCTTTTACAGAGCGACGCCCGGCTTACGCCAGAGGACATTGCGGCAATGACCAAGAAAACTGTTGACGAGGTTACGGCGGTAATTGCACAGCTCGAAAAGGATGGCGTTATCCTCAAGTACACTACAATTATAAATCAAGATAAAATCACTACAGAGACCGACATGGTTCGTGCCGTAATTGAAATACAGGTGCTACCCGAGCGTGAACGCGGATTTGATGCCCTTGCTGAACGAATCTATCGATTTCCTCAGGTAAAATCTCTGTATCTCATGTCCGGAGGATATGATTTACAGGTTATTATAGAAGGAAAAACACTCAAGGAAGTGGCTTTTTTTGTTTCTCAAAAACTCGCCACACTTACTGGGGTAAAAAGTACAAAAACTCATTTTGTACTTAAAACCTACAAGGAAAACGACATAGTATATGTTGATTCAAAAAAAGACTGGCGCGAAGGCGTAATTGCATAATAATAGGATACCCCAAATGAATACACGAAAAGATCGCTATTCTGAGAAGATTCTCAGAACACCACCATCGCCCATCCGTAAGTTTTTTGATTTAATAATCGGACGAGATGATATTATTTCTCTTGGCGTAGGTGAGCCCGATTTTTCTACACCCTGGATTATGCGGGAGGAAGCTTTTTACCATCTTGAACAGGGCCATACTTCCTACACGTCAAACTGGGGGCTTTTGGAGCTTCGACAAGAAATTGCTCAGTATTTAGAAAAATACAGTCTTTCCTACGATCCCACTAGCGAAATTTTGGTCACCATTGGTGTCTCTGAGGCAATCGACGCGGTTTTGCGTTCGATTCTTAACCCGGGCGATGAAGTTATTGTTGCTGAACCTTGCTATGTTTCCTACCAGCCCTTGGTAGAGTTATGCGATGTTACCTTAGTAAGACTTGATACTGCACCTGATGATTTTATCGCTCGCGCAGCTGCAATTGAAAAACTTATTACTCCAAAAACAAAGGCGTTAATGCTTTGTAGTCCAAGTAATCCTACTGGGCGGATGATTCCGAAAGATGAGCTTGAAAAAATTGCCGAAGTTGTAAAAAAACATAAACTCTGGGTGCTTTCCGATGAGGTGTATTGCGAGTTAATTTATGATGATCGTAAGCACGTTTCCATTGGTTCTTTGCCGGGAATGAAAGATTATACTATTGTGCTTAATGGTTTTTCAAAGGCATTTGCTATGACTGGTTGGCGTATTGGCTACTTTGCTTGCCCAGCCGAGCTCATGGTGCAAGTGCATAAACTACATCAGTATTCAACTATTTGCGCTCCCATTATGAGTCAGTACGCGGCGATTGAGGGGCTTCGAAATGGGGCAGCCGAAGTTGAAAAAATGCGTGTTTCGTATCAACAACGCCGCAACTTAATGATAAAAGCTTTTAATGGCATGGGAATTCCCGTTGCCGAACCAGAGGGGGCTTTTTACGTTTTCCCAGACATTCGAAAAACGGGCCTTTCCTCTGATGAATTTGCAACTAAATTTATTAATGAATATAAAGTTGCAGTTGTTCCAGGAAACGCATTTGGCGCAGGAGCTGAGGGATTTGTCCGATGCTGTTATGCAACAGAAATAGGTAAGCTTAAGGAAGCGCTGCGTCGTTTTGCTCTTATGATTGAGGGGAAGCCTCTAGACCTGTGATTAGTAACTCAGCATCTTGAGCGAGTCGCATAAGAAAGGTTGCATTAAAAATATCCCGTGACCGAGTCCACGCATTTCGGGCTTCGGCTATATTCCCGGCTTTGTTGTGTACATGCCCAATCGCCATCCATGTTTGCCCGAGGCCTGCAGAGTTTTCTGCACGGCGGTCGAAAGCCAATGCCTTTTCTAAGGCATTGAGCGCTTCGTCGTACCTTTCAGCTTTTGAGTACACTGAGCCCGTTAGGTACCAATCATACGCTGCGTCTTCTAAATACTGTTTTGATGTGTGGCTATCGATTGCCTTGGAGAGAGCGTTCAAGGCTTTTTCTGTGTTACCGAGTTCCTTTTCCGAGAGGCCGAGCACCCGCCATGCAAATGCACTATACAGCAGGTTTTTTGTAAGAAAGGGCTGAGCTTCAAGTGCAATACTTCGGGATTCTTTCGCCCGTGCAACTCGCTCCGAGGCAGGCATATCCGGTACATGTTGACCTTCCGCAAGATTTCCCCGAGCTATATGAATTCGAGATGCGGCTGTAAGCATGGTTAGATTCGCTTTTTTCGCTTCGTCTAGTGCTTGTTTCCAGTAGTCTATAGCGCGGCTGCTTTGCCCTGCACTGTACCAAGCATTACCGATTGCAAGGAGTATGCGCGTGCGGGTATCTGGATCGTCGGTTGATACGGCGAGCCGCCATGCTTCGCTAAGAAATAAATGGGCTACGTCTTCTTCTCTTTCTAAAACAGCATGATTTGCTAATTCTAATTGCTCTATGGCCGCGTTTCTTTTAGTACGTATTTCTGCTGGACGCTTAGGGGCAGATGAACATGCTGTAAAAGCAAGAGAGGTTATGGCAAAAGCAACAAAAATGGTGCTAAAGAGATACTTATTTCTATTGTATTTATTCATCATCTTCTTCTCCCTTAAAACTCGATAACTTGTGAATTAGAGGCGGCTGGATCCATTTTTCCGCGGTCTGATATTCCGCCCTTGAGGAGGGGGTTGTTAGTTAACCCTTCAAGAACATCTTGTCCCTGTAAAACGGCGATACGGATATCATCAATGAGTCGGGCTATTTGTGGGAATTTGAGTCGCATAATTTCTGAAGCGCCTTCAATATTATTTAGCGTTCCCTCTACAGCTTGTAATGAGTTTCCTATACTTTGAAACAGTGTTCCATCTGGATCTATGAGTTTTGGTACAAGACCTGTTGGGTCTGATATGGCCTGTGTAAGCGAAGAGATATCAGAGAGTATGGAATCAAGAGAGGTATAAAGCTCTCCGGTGATTCCTGCGGCATTATCCAAGGTTTGTGCAAGGGGCCCAGTTCCTGTACCGTCGAACGCTTCGTTTATTAGGACCAGAGTTTGATTGAGCGTGCAAAGAAAAGGGTTTATTTGCGAAATTATGTTTGCGATAGTATCGTCTTTGCGGGGAATAATAACCCTCCCCATGGCAACATACGAAATGCCTTCCGGTGAATCAAGCCGCGGAATGCAGCTCCCCTCTTCGAGGAGGGTTTCTCCAATGCCCGGATGAAGCAAAAATTGATTGCCTAATCCAATTGGATTTACTAGGAGCTCTACTACAGAGCCTTCTCGTGCGCGGTTATAAAAGGAATCAAAAATATAAAAGAGTACATCAACACTATTTGTTTCATTTAGAGTAAGTTTTTTTATTTTTCCAATAGTAAAGCCCTTATACTGAAGGGGCATTCCTACTGACATACCGCTTGCTGACTCGAAGTTTGTTGTAAAGTTATAGTCTCGGGCAAACCAGCGTTGGCGGCTACCGAGTAAAAATATAGTCAAAACTAGCGCAAGAATTGCAGAGATGGCGAGAATCCCAACAATCTGATCCGCATACCTGATTTTAAATTTCATAAGGATATTCCTTTTTCTACCATTTGGGCCAAGGCTTTATTCTGAGTTATATCTTTCGTAGATATTTCCATGGATAACCTGCCGTCTATTATCATACATATTCGTTGAGAAAGTTCTTCAATAACAGAAAAGTTATGACTAACGAAAACTATCGTATTTCCCTCTTTTTGCCGCTTTTTTACTATTTTGACCAGTCGGCGAGAAGCTGATTCATCTAAGGATTCTGTCCACTCATCAAGAAACAGTACCTCGGGGTCGCATACCATTGCACGAGCAAAAGCGATGAGTTTTTGCTCTCCGGTAGAAAGCTGTGAGGGGCGGATGTCGAGTTCTCTTTTGTACCCAGCCTCTACACAAACTTCGACAATTCGAGCTGTGCGTTGTTTTTCCGTCATTTGAGGGAAATGTATTTTTAGGGGTAGTTCTAATATTTGCCGGAGGCTTTGATTTGCCCACAGGGCGGAGTCTTGAAAAACAAAGGAAGACCTCAGCCTAAACTCAAGGTTTTGAGATCGATTCATGGTAGAAATAGGGTTTCCGAGATAATAGATTTCTCCAGATGTTGGTACTATTAATCCTCCAGCAAGTTTGAGTAGAGTGCTTTTGCCGCTACCGGAAGGGCCCACAAATGCTACTGTTTGTCCTTGCATTATTGAAACTTGAGCATTACCAATTATATTCTTGTTTTGAGCGGTGAGAGAAATGTCTCTGAGTTCAATAACTGGTGTTTCCATAGATCCTCTTTACATCATGTAAAACATGGCAGAAATTAACAAGTTTGCGGTTATGCACCAGCTAAATGCCTTTCCTACTGCCCGTAAGCCAGCTTGAGGTATTTCTGTGGACGCGCGCTCAACGGAAAAACCTTGCACAGTCGCAACTGTTGCTAAAATCATGCCAAAAATAATACTTTTAAGTACAGAAACCATAACATCTGCAAGGGTTAAATTTTGAATGAGGTTATTAAAATAATCGCTAGCTGGAAGTGGGCTGAGAACTTGTGCGACAAAAAAAGATCCAACAAGACCAGCAATTGAAAAATAAAGGTTGAGTAAAAAAAGAGAGATTGTTACACCAAGAAAACGCGGAACAGCGATGTGTTCTATTGGATCAATGCCAACAGAAATATACGCTTCTATTTCGTGGGATACAACCATCCCAGCAACTTCGGTAGCAATGGCGGTTGCAGAACGAGCGATGATTATAAAAGCCGTAAGAAGAGGCCCCAGTTCGCGGGTAATAATAGTGATCAATAAGGGATAGATAAGTTTTTCTTGAGAAAAACTCGAAAGGATTGGTATGCCGAGTATGTTTACCGCGGCACCGATACCTAGGGCAAGTAAGAGTGAAACACCAAGGGCTTCAACAAAGGTAAATAATATTTGCATGATCAATATTTTGTATGAAGCTTGCCCTCTATAGATAAAAGGGCCAATCCCGCGAAGGGTCTTTCCGAAAAAACCGATGGTATAGATGGCGTTATTGAGATGAGAGTTGAG
>DUOS01000168.1 GCA_012838745.1 Treponema sp.
AAACACATTGGTTACTCGGAAGGCCTCAGCAGTCAACGTGTATTTTCCATTGTGGAAGATCAACACAGCGCTATTTGGGTGACTACAAAAGTTGGTATAGATCGCTACAACGGCGAGGTTGTAAAAAGCTATGCGCTGCCGGGGAATCTACACTACGGAGAAATGGCTGGTCGCAGATTGCGTTTGCTTTATAATCAACAATACGGACTTTGGGTCTACGATCATCTTGGCAGAATTTTTCAGTATTCTATTGAAGACGATGCATTTGAGCTAAAAATGTCGTTGGGAGAAACTATTAATGGAGAAATCATCCTCAACAAAATATTCATAGATAGCAACGGTAGTTTATGGATGGGTCTAAGCAAAGGTTTATACAAAAAAGAAGAAAAAGGAGAAATCATTGAAATCCTACCAGGTCAATACATTAATGATATTGTGGGTGGTCCTGAATCGGTTTTTATCGGGACCTCCGAAGGTGTGGTAGAACTATCCTTAACTACTCATGAGTCCAGTTGGCTGGTAAAAGAGGAGCATGTGCAAACCCTTTACTATCACAAAACCTACAAAGAACTCTGGGTTGGCACCTTCAACAATGGTCTTTGGGTACTGAGGCTAAACACCTCTGACTTTGTGCCACTAAAAGGTCAAAGTTCTGTCTTTTTTAATCCAATACGCGCAATCACAGCTTACGACTCCCAAACAATCTTGGTGGGAATAGATGGCGGAGGTGTTTACAGCGTTGACCTGATTTCAATGCAGCCCCACATATTGCTGAATACAGAAGACAGTTCCGATATCTACCTGCGCGGTAACGGCATTTATGCTGTTGCCACAGACCACAAAGGGAACATCTGGATTGGTAGTTACTCGGGCGGTGTTTCGGTGGCTATTCTATCCAGTTATCCCACTCGTATATTGAAACACGAGAAGGGAAGTCAGCATTCGGTTGCCAACAATAATATAAATGGCATTGAAGAAGACAGCAATGGGAAACTATGGTTTGCTACCGACAATGGCATCAGCATCCTAAATGAAAATACCAATAGATGGCAACATGTTTTGGAAGGAACTGTCGTAGTCACAATGTGCCACGCTCAAAACGGCTCAATGTGGATAGGCACATACGGAGACGGTGTATATCTTCTGGATCATAAGGGGCGGATTCTTCAACATCTGACCCAAAAGCAAAAAGCACTCACCACCAATTATATCTTCTCAATCAGGCAAGATTTGGATGGCGACATATGGGTGGGCGGTCACAACGGATGGCTGATGCTGCTCGATAAGGAGGGAAAGCACATACATACATACGATATAAAATGGATTCATTCCATCGAAATAATAGAACAGAATCAGGTGGGAGTAGCCACGGTAAATGGTTTCTATCTGGTAAATAAGGCTACCCATACCATAAAAAGCTATGCGACCTTCACCGAATTTCAGAATAGAAATACCAGCGCCTACATTATTTCCATGCTTTTTAATGAAGATCATACTGTTTGGCTTGGTACCGAAGGGGGAGGATTAAATCTTTACAACTTAAAAACAGGCGAGACCAGAACCTTTACCACCCGCGATGGATTACCGTCAGATGATGTTTACAGCCTACAAAAAGACACACTCGATCGCTTGTGGGTAAGTACAGGAAAAGGACTGGCATTAATAGAAAACTTTCAGGTATCGAACCTTAATTATCTAGGAGACATAGATAAAGAATACAACAAATCTTCATTTGTACAGCTTACAGACGGACGCTTTGCATATGGGAGTACTGATGGCGTAGTACTTGTTATGCCTGAAACAATTGCTCAAACAAACTATGATGCTCCCTTGCACATTACTGGTTTGAGCATCGACCATCTCGAGGCAGATAAAGAGAAAAGCATGCGCCGAAGCATATACGGTATGTTGACCGAAGGATTAGTACAGCTGCCCTTCCAACACAACTCTTTTGCTATTCACTTCGAATCCATCAACCACCGTTTCCAACGCGACATCAGTTACCAACACATTCTGGAGGGTTACGATAAAACTTGGAACAATTCGTCGGTAGATGGTATACTTCGATACACGAACGTAGCGCCAGGCAGCTATCTTTTAAGAATTCGCAATTTACGTCGCAGCAATGGAGAGGTGATTGATGAAACCAAACTCTTGTTGACTATAGCAGAACCATGGTGGAATACCTGGTGGGCATGGATGTTCTATCTAACTATGGCGGGCACCTTACTCTATTATATTTTCCGCTACAACAGCAATAGACTTCAGAAAAACCACAATGAAGACAAAATCAAATTCTTCATTAATACAGCACACAACATTCGAACACCAGTGACGTTGATCATGGCACCTCTTGAAGACATTGGTCGTACATCAGAACTCAGTGAGAAAGGACTCTATTACCTTGAATTGGCACGTAACAACACGAAAAAGCTTCACTCATTAATCACTCAGTTGTTAGAATTTGAAAAAGTAGACATTACTCTGCAGAAAACAAATCTGTACCCATTGACTATCAACAAAATAGTTGCAGAGGAGATGGCAAACTTTCAGCCCTACTGTGATAAGAAACAACTAAGCTTAAACCTTACCCTGCCCGACGAGGAAGTTGGCATAAGGGGCAACCGACAAATCATAGGCATGATGCTCGACAATCTCCTTTCAAATGCCTGTAAATACACACCACCTCAAGGGAAGATTGAGTTGAGTTTAATAGCTACCAAACGCAAAGCTATCATTACTGTCAAAGACAGCGGCATCGGCATCCCAAAAAAGAGTCAAAAATATTTGTTCAAGGAGGTTTACCGTGCTGAAAATGCTAAGAAATCGCTAGAGGATGGTACCGGATTCGGACTGTTGCAAGTACACCGAATAATTAAAATACTGGGTGGAAAGATCAGCGTTCAATCGGAGGAGAACGAAGGCTGTACTTTTACCATCACTCTGAAAAGATGTTACAGCCAACCCAAATCGGTACCGGAAGTAAGCCCTGCTGTTACACCTCCTTCCCTATCGGTCAACCCGCAACCATTGCTCTCATCTAAACCGTCTAATAAAACTCAAAATAATAGGGAACAATCAAAATACACCCTACTCATTGTGGAAGACAACGAATCGCTTCGATATTATCTACGGCATACTTTTAGCGACGACTACAAGGTGATTGACGTTGCAAACGGTCAGGAAGCTCTCACCAGCTTAAATGAAGAATATCCCGACCTAATTTTATCAGATGTAATGATGCCGGGCATTCAAGGCGATGAGCTATGCCGCATGGTCAAAGACAACCCCGACACTTCAGGAATTCCCTTCGTGCTGCTTACGGCAAAAGCCAACCACGATGCCACAATTGAAGGACTAAAACAGGGGGCGGACGACTACATTCCCAAACCTTTCAGTACGGAAATATTGAAATTAAAAGTACAAGGACTAATTGAAAACAGAAAAAGACAAAGAGACTTTTTCTTGAGACAAATACGCCAGCAGATCGAAACTGAAAAACAGCCAGACATACCTGAGAACAATCCAGATTCAACAAGTGGAGATTCACCAACGCTGTCTGAAGGCGATCACCGCTTCGTTGAGCGTGCCACCAATCTTGTGATAGAAAACATTAGCAACACTGATTTCAACATCGACAGTCTTTGTCGTGAAATGGCCATGAGTCGTACACTTTTCTACAATCGCCTTAAATCGCTTACTGGCAAGACTCCCCAAGAGTTTATTCGACTCATCCGTCTTCAAAAAGCCGCAGAACTGTTAAAAAACGGCAAAAACGTAACAGAGACAGCTTTAGACTGTGGCTTTGTAAATCCAAAGTATTTCAGCACGTTGTTCAAACAGCAATTTGGTGTACAACCCAGCAAGTATCATAGTTAGATATACTTCGCACTCGACTCACCTCCTGTTTCTTCATAAGAATTGATAG
>DUOS01000169.1 GCA_012838745.1 Treponema sp.
AAATCCCAGCCACTATAGTTACTGTATAATCGAAGCCCGCTTATCCCGTTTTCTGGTTTCTCTGCAATAGTGGAGAGAAGCTCGATCCCCGATACTGCTCCAAGTGGCACCAAAATTCGTACGGCGTAGCGGTACCCAGCGACCAGAAGAAAGCCAACCTTTGCAAAATCCTGATCTCCGGCAAGCCCATCGAGGTGGAGGTATGTCCCCCCTCCATATACTCCTTGGTGGGCTACTGCGTCGTCCTGATCGAAGGGATCAATAATTCCATAGGTGAGCTCGGCACGGGCTTCTCCCGTGAGTTTGAGCGCTGTTCCGCTTTCTAATGCGAAAAGAGGCAGGGTCAAACAAAGTAAATAACGGTATCAGCTTCATATTAAAAAAAGGCGCAGGATATATCGTTTATTTTGTGGATAGGAATGGAATCCCGGGAGCGGCGGACACAGAAGGTAAGATATACAACAAACATGAAGCGATGGCGTATTTGAAAGAATATGACCCGAAGAAATACGAAGAAAGCAGGTTACGTGCAATAAAACTACGTGTTGTCAACGGTTTTGATGGCGCTGAGGTGTTGGTATGGGGCCAGACTTATTATTCTACGCCGCGTATTCTGAAAGAATTCTGGAAACCGGAGAAATACCTGTATCCCAATTTAGGTTATCAGATTCAATACGACCTGCAAGGTAACGGATACATGGCACATTTTGATACGACTGGAACTAGCTCCGATATAACGATTGTTTCACCGCAAGGGACGCATGTGGCAGTAATTGCTATACATAATTCGTCAAAAATTCTGGAAACTCATAATAACAACAATGATTTCACCTCCTCTTCCTACGTTGGTTTTGGGGGCAACATTTACTTTTACGTTGCCGGCGACGAATACAACGAAGTTTTCCGTATTCGTCGTACCTAGGGTGAACCTGACATGTATGCAATGGCTATTAATGGTCACACCGACGATAGTTACGGCGAATATGTAAAGTCCACACTTGCGAAACTTGGTAAAGAAGATCTTCGCTTGCTCAGGAATTACCTATTTGCTCTTAATGGATATGTATTCAAGGATGTTGCTCTTACAGCAATTTTTGACAAACAGGTATGGTACCAAGCTGAAGAGAAGAAGAGATAACCGGTAAACTAGAAGTTACGTAGACGATCTCGCCAGCCCCTATTCTTTCTTTCGCCAGGACGGCATCCGCCCTACGGACTCCGCAGAACGACATTCGCTGATCCTTGCAAATTCTGGCTCAGTCTTAATAATTAATTTCCTTTGACTTTACTTTGCGAACAGGACTGGACGCGATCTAGCTAGAAATTGATACTACACACCTTCTTGATTATTGAAAAGTAAATTCTAGTTTTTTCTGATTTTTGGCGCAATCTTCAAGATACAGGTTGATTAAATTTTGATACGAAATACCTGTTTCATTGGAGAGCGATTTAAAGTAAGTTATGGTATCTACATCGATTCGAATGGTTATTTGTTTTTTAAGTTTATTAGAGTAAGGGTTAGTTTTTGAATTGCTAAAATCATATTCTTTTCTCATGGTTTTTACCCTCCATAGTATTTTGATTCAATCTTTGATGCTTTTCGTGCAGAAATTATTCTGATAATTTCATCTGTTTGTTTGTAACAATGACAGATAACTAATATATTCATTTTCTGGCTCATTCCAAGAAGAATAAATCGGTCTTCTTCAGAAGAATGATCTGGATCGTGAATTATTCGTGCATGTGGATTAGAAAACACGGTTTTTGCTTCCTCAAATGAGATGCCATGCTTCGTACTATTGGCCTTTTGTTTTAAAGCATCCCATTCAAATGAAATTGCTTTCATAATTATATTATAATTATACAATTTTTGAATGTCAAGAGCTTTTAATTATACCGGTATCTTTTATTTCTGCTACTGGTGAACTGCAAAGAATTGCAGAAGATAGAATTTACGATCGTGTCCAGTTTTGTTTGCAACTTCTTCTCGCCTATCCTTCCGCTCCCTTCGAACGGCTGTGAGATTGGCCAGTGCGCGCCCCGTCCTTTTTTGAGCCTCAGTCTTTAAAATTATTAAATCGAAGCAAGAAAAAAAACAAGGAAATTAAGAAAAGTTTACGACACTTATCTAAGTTTATTTTATTACTTTTGCAAACAACCAAAACGCATGTGCTCGCGGGAATCAAATGCTTCTTGGATAAGCTCGTCTATTTCGAGCTCTTCATACAAAGCAAGTGTTTCTTCGAGGTTCGCTTTGAGTACGGGATGTTTTGGGGAAAATAGGACGCAACAATCATCGTAGGGAAGAATCGAAGTTTCATAGGTTCCAATTTTTATGGCAAGATCTATTATTTCTTGTTTGTCCATGCCGATGAGGGGGCGCAAGACTGGGCGATTGGCTAAGGTATTAGTTACGTTCAAATTTTCTATTGTCTGACTCGCTACCTGTCCTAAACTTTCCCCAGTTATAATTGCTTTAGCTCCGGAAAAATCGCACTGGAGATTTGCTGTCTTCATCATGCACATTCGTAAGAGGAGGGTTGAATATGCTGCGGGCCCTCTATCTCGAATTCGCTGTTGTACTGCAGTAAAGGGCACGCAATTAAAATGAACGCCAACTCCGTATCGTGCAAGTATTCCAGCAAGTGTTTCTACCTTCTCGCGGGCTTGGGGCGAGGTGTAGGGGTGGGAATGGAAGTAGAGGCAGTCGAGTTTCATCCCACGATACAACATTCGGTATCCTGCAACTGGAGAATCTATTCCGCCAGAAAGGAGGAGTAGTGCTCTTCCGCCAGTGCCACAGGGTAGGCCTCGGCAGCCGGTTATGCTGGTGCCGTATACAAAACAACGCTCACGAACTTCAACATTAATTACTACGTCTGGGGTTTTAACATTAACCTTTAGGATTTCAGCTTCATGAACTGCTTCTCCTGCTTGGCAGGCAATTTCGTAGGAGGTAAGGGGAAAGGATTTCTCGGCTCTACGAGCTTCAATCTTAAATGTCTTCATTCCAGCATCTCGTAAACGAATCGCTTCGCTGTAAACAGCGCTGGTAATTGCTTCTATATTTTTTTCTGTAATAAGTGCTCGCGCCCAGCCGCTAATACCTATGAGATGGTGGAGTGCATATTCTATTGCGGGAACTGCGGATTCTGGACCTTCGATATACATTCTTCCTGCTCGCAAACGAACCTTACTATTAGTACCTTCGAGATACAACTTAGCATTTTGTACTAGTCGCTGTTCAAAATCTTTGATATTGCCACCCTTAAGGGTTAGCTCTCCAACTTTAACAAGATATATGGCATCTCGGATTATTTTTTCTTTCATTAGGTCTCCTGATTGTTTTTGTATATTAAAATAGCGAAAGAGTTTTTTTAAGATTGTCTATAAAAAAGTTCATTTCCTCTGCACTGGTTTCTGGTCCAAAGGAAATGCGAAACGCATTTTTACTTATTTTATCTGATATTCCCATGGCGGAAAGAACTGGTCTGTTTTTTTTGCGTGATGAACACGCTGATCCTGTAGAAATATAAACGCCAGTTTCTGAAAGGGTTCTAACGAGTACTTCTCCGGGCAGGTGGTCGTTCGTACATTGAATAATCCACGGTGAAAATCGTGCATCCTGCGGTTGCCTCGTGTAGGGAATAATTGAAATTCCCGGTACCGTATTTAAGAATGTAACACAATCAAATTGAGGTTTGGGCAGTTTTGCAAATTTTTCAAGACACCGGGAAAGTGCGACGGCTCCAGCTATATTTTCTGTACCTGGGCGTATTTGGGCTTCTTGCCCGCCACCCCGTAAAAAGGGTTCGATTTGTTTTTCAAGGTACAACAAGCCGATACCGCGCGGGCCGGTAAGTTTATGGGCACTGAAGGAGGCTGAATCTATTCCAGGAATACTGGGATAGATTGGAACTTTTCCTGCCGCTTGCACAAAGTCTACATGAAAATAGGGTTTGCGTTTTCCTTCGCCGTGAGTACTAAGTGCTTCGGCTATATCTGCGACCGGTTGAATTGCTCCCGTTTCATTGTTGACCGCCATTACAGCAACGAAGGAGGTATCATCGGTGAGAGTATTTAAAACTGCATCAACGGTAACAAAGCCTTCCGGTGTTACGGGGATGGTTTGTATTTTCCAGCCCAGTTTTTTAAGAAGTTGTGCTTGTTCAATTATTGAAGGGTGTTCAATTGCACTTAGAGCTATAGTTCCGGTGCCGGGTCTGTTGAGTATTGAAAGAAGAGGAATGTGGTTTGCTTCTGTTCCGCCCGATGTAAAGTATAGTGTAGCAGGAGAAACGCCGAGCACTTCAGCACAGCGTTTTCTAGCGTCTTCGAGTATTTTAGCTGAGGATAATCCAAGGTGATGAACACTAGAAGGGTTTCCGTAATAATTTCGGGATATTGCAAGTGCTTCTTTTAAAATGCCTTCATCGGGAGGGGCTGAGGCTGCCCAGTCGAGGTATACCTTCATTGGAGTATCTCTAAAACTTTTAAATCGGGAACTTCGGTAACAAGGGTGTCGGTAAGATTTCGTTGTAGAACAAAACGAACAAGTCCACCTTTTTTCTTTTTATCGTTTTTCATTGTAGAAACAAGTTGTTGTGCAATTTGTTCTGGGGAAAAATTTGTACTGTTTCGTACTAGCGGATGAACAGCCTCTGTGGGCCACTGGTAGGCGGTAAGAATTGATTGAATTCGTTTTGCATAGAGAGGGTCAGTTATACCCAAACTAATGCCTAGGGCGAGCGCACGAGAGATTCCCCAGGCAACTGCTTCTCCATGGGGTATGGTTCCAAATCCTACTACGCTTTCAAGAGCGTGAGCAAAAGTATGCCCGAGATTTAAGAACATGCGCTCTCCGCTTTCTCGTAAGTCGCGTTCTACGACTCCAGCTTTTGCTCGGGCTGATCGAGAAACCATTTCAAGGAGGAATTCTGGTTTTCGTGCGATAATAGTGTCTGTATGATTTTCCATGAGGGTTAAAAGTTCTGTGTCGTAGAGCATGCCAGTTTTTAATACTTCGGCGAGGCCAGAGCGATATTCAATATCAGACAGGGTAGATAAAACTGACGGTGCAATGTGGATTTTCCGCGCAGGATAAAAGGTTCCTACACAGTTTTTATAATTTAGAAAATCAACACCCGTTTTTCCACCAATGGCTGCATCGGCCATGGCGAGAAGGGTGGTGGGAACTAATTCACATTGCGCGCCTCGCATATAGATAGAAGCAGCAAATGCTGCCATATCAGTAATAACGCCACCACCGAACCCAATAAAAACACTGTCTCGGCCTAATGAGGCTTTAAGCGCAGCGCTGAGAATTTTTTCGACTGAGTGCAATGTTTTGTGTGATTCACCGGCTTCAATAACTACGAGTGGGCACGCTTTGTTAAACCCTTCTGTTTGTTTTAGAATTTTAACAGTATTGGTATCGGCAACGTAGATACCTGATTCTGGGGAAAGCGTGGGAACCCTTGGTTTATCATAAAAAGAAACCATAGCAGTACCATCGGGAACGGTGAATGTAAAGTTTTTCATTAAGCTATTCTAGTAAGTATTTTCGTCCATGGCAAGGAAGTCTGATCTCACTTTATCGAGGCGGGCGAGTTCCCGCTCTATAGTTCGGGCGTAATTAAGTTTCCCCAGTGCGATTCTCTCTCGTTCGTCTTCCCATGCTTGTACGTCAGTTAAAAAGAGAAACCTAAATTTACGCACATTTGCCTTTTCTGCCCACAGTTGTGCTTCTTTCCAGTAGTAGAGTGCGGCATTGTAACAGGTTTCGGCAGTTTTCAAACTTTTAAGGTTTTGTTCCTTCCATGGGGCGTTGTAAAAATAGGCGACTTGTTTGTCCCATTTTGAACCAAGGCGAAGGTGTTGTTCAACAAGTTTAAGATTTATATGCATCATTAAAAGGTTGCGATACTTTTCCCAATCGTCTTTGTCTTTAATATGAGAAAGCGCATACAGCGGATTACAAAAATCTGCCTCAACAGCCCGTTCAAGCCAGTAAATGTTTTCCATAATATCATCAGGATATTGGTTGTAGTGTATATGATATAATTTGTAAAACTGTTCTTTGAACTGAACTGTGTATGAAAACATGGGTGAGGTAAGAAATATAAAAATGAGAAAAATAATTGTTATTCGGAAACAACGGTCTCCGCGGGTAGTTATAGGTAACATTATCTACAATTTCGGCAGATTCCCTACAATACTCCAGATCTTTTCGGTAATAATTGGAATTGGCTGGGCTGCGTCAATACGTATAATAGTCATATCCGGTTCTGTTTCTTGATATCTTTCTAAAAGCTTCACATAACGATCAGAAACTTTTTTTTGAAAGTCAATTTTTTCGAATATTTCTTTTTCTTCTCCACGGCGTTCTACCCGTTCCATAGATTTTTCAGGGTTTATTTCAAAAAAGAACAAGTATTCTGGTAGTGGGAAGGGGTGGTTAAGCTCTTGCACAAGGCTGGGATCAGCAGAAAGACCTTGGTATGCAAGACTCGAGAGAACATAGCGGTCGCAAAAAACAGCTTCACCTGCTTTAAGGTGAGATAGTATACCGTTTTGTCCGTACAAATGTTCGCCTCTATCCGCTGCAAACAGGCGTGCGAGGGTTTCTGGTACAGCGGGTAGAGCGCCTGAAAGTATCTTACGAACAAGTTTTCCTATTTCCCCATTGGTGGGTTCTCCGGTAAAAAACACAGGATTATTTTCTGCTTTTGCTCTTTCTTTTAGCTGCAAAAGTTGTGTAGTAGTACCTGTTCCATCGAGACCTTCAAAAACCACAAAATTACTCAAAATCATGATGTAATAATATGATATTTTCTGATATGATTCTATACTGGAATGAAACGGCCCGCGTATAAATACAGTTTCGAAGTACTCCTATTTTTATTACTCATCGGGAGCATATTCCTGTTGGTACGGCCAGTTTCTGCCCGCCTCGATATTCTTCTACAAAAAACACGAGACAATCTGTATCACCGCCTTGAACAAGAAACAGGCCTTTCCTTTTCGTATGAAACTATGTCTCCGTCTCTCTTTCGTTCTCTGAAGTTACGAAATTTAATAATATTAGATAGTGAAAACAAGAGCGTTATTGCTCGAATTTCAGATGTCTCCATTACCTACAGCCTCTTTCAACTTCTTACGGGAAACTTAGCAGGCTCAATACGAGAAATTATTATTAAAAATGGAACGGTTACCCTAGATTCACAACGGCACAAGAAAATGTTAGAAAGGTTTGTAGCTCTGGGGAAAGCTTCAGACGGAAACAGTTCTATGCTTCCTGGGGTTCTTGATTCAAAAAATGTTCTTGTTAAGATTCAAAATCTTTCTATACATTGGCAAGATCATCATCAGCGTTTTGCCTTTCTTGTTTCCCAGGGGTCTGCAACCCTTGGAGCCAATGGCATTAATTTTAATCTTGCAAGTTCAATGAACTATGAGCGAGATATACTTTCAGACATTGGGCCTATATCTTCTAACTTGACTGTTACTGGTGCGATCGATTCTCAACTCGAAAACGGTTCTGCAACTTTTACGATGGAATCCCTTTCTGTTAAAAATTTTATTATTTCACGATTTGCACTCGTTACTTCTTATCGAAGTGGAGTTGTTCAGGTAAACTCCGTACAAGACTTACAGCCAGTGGACATTGCGCTTCGATGGGATATTCCAAACGAATCTCTTTTTATGTCTCTTGAATGCGATCGGCTATTTCCCTTACGGTGGATTACCTTTAAGGATTCAAATCCCATTTTAGAATCAATTAAAAATACGATTCTTAGTGGTATGGCAACTGTTTCTATGAGTAGGGAAAAGCCTCTCGCTTATTCGGTAGATATGACAGCAGATATACCAGATTCCGTGTATGGGGGGGGGCGAGCACAGATACAATTAGACGGTGACCGTTCTACCCTATACTCTCACGCCCTCGGTGTTCGTGGCCCACATTTCGATGTTATGTTTACGGGTTTGTATAATTTTCGTGAACATATTCCAGAAGGTTTGCTCTCTATAAGAAAGTTTTATCTTCCCGGCGGCGACGGCATTACTGCCAATTTGTATATACATCGTACTAAAAAAGGATTTGAGGGAACTATACCGCTTTTAACAATAAACGATGCTCAGTATTCTTCAGTATCCCTTGTATTTAATCCAAAAAATGAATCTATTATGGAATTTTCACTTTCAGCAGACGATATAAGCGGTAGGATAAGTGCAAGCGGATCGTATTTATTGGGAGATAAACCTTTTTTTGAAGGCTACCTTGCTATTGACTCTTTAAGCCTTGCAAACACGATTACGATGATTCACAGTGTTCTGTATCCAGATCAGCAAAAACCTCGAAAACAACTATATGAAACGTTAGAACCTTTTGGACTGACTACAGAAGTTTTTTTCTCGAGTGATTTCTCTCAGTTTTCTTATAACTGTACCCGTATGGTTATTGCTTCGGCAGAAAAAGACGGATTATATGTGCTTTTTTCGGCGAAGGGAAATGAATCTTCGTTTGATATAACCGATATAACTATTTCGCCCGATCGTTTTACCGTAAACGGTTCTATTCACGCAGAATTTGATTTAACCGGTGATGTTGTTTTTGATACTGATCTTACTATAAACTCTATCCCCTATTATTTTTCTGGAATGTATTCCGATCAAACTTTATCTCTGTATGGTGACTATTCCACAGCCGTATCAATGATGTTTAATCCACAAGGAGGGGTTTCTGGTGTTTTCCGTACTACTGGATTTCCTCTACCGATTGCTCCTTTACTTCTTTCCCTTTCTTTGGATACACAGTTTTCATACCTCCCGTCTCAGGGATTCAATCTTTCAATTATAGATGCATCTATAATTGAACTTCAGGGAAATTTTCCCTTAGATACTCGCATTCGTTTTTCAGGAAACATAGAAAATACAGGAATTTTTTTACATGACGTGGCCCTCTATGATCGGTATTCAACGGTAACGGGAGCCATCCGCATGACTATGATTTCTCTAGACGATGGCAGTACTCAGTATGATGCAGCAATCGATTTATCTGCAGAAGAAACAAAAGAAGTTTACCGTGTTGTTGGTAGGCTGGTTAATTCAACTGAAGCATTTTTAGAAGCAAATGCTGAAATAACCGGATTTCCCTGTATGCGTTTTGCAAAAAATCAAACTTCGACTAATCTAATTACACTTACGGCAAGTATATCTGGAACACCAGAGACCCTTTTTGGTGCAGCTGAAATTACATCTCTTTCATATAGGTTTTCAGAGTCAAACTTTTCGGCCAGTGGAGCCTTGTTGCTCGAAGATGGTCTCGTTTCTTTGTATGACACTGCCGTTTCATGGGGTGGGCAAACATTCTCTGATGTAAACGCCACTATGTCTGTAAATACCTTAGAAGCAGAGCTTAGCGCGCATTATGCAGGAATACTTGATAGTTCGCCTATTACTGCTGGCCTTACTGCAACCTTTTCACCAGTTCTACCCAGTACAAATCCAGCTGGATTTTCAGACCTTTCTACTATAGACACCTTTACTATACAAGCTGTAGCCGATTCAGTGCGCTGGGTAAGTATTGCACCTAAAGAGCCCTTCCCGGTGACACTGATCCGTGAACCGGGTATTACTGCATTGTATGCAGGTCCCGATGATGCAATTACTGGATTCCTTCTTGATGACGGAACTGTTTCTGTTCAAGCGGGTGGGGCTTCTCCTGTTACCTTTACTGCAGATGGAAGAATTGATAAATCGCGGTTATCGGTATCTGTTCGTGATTTTGCTGGAAACTTAGACAAGGCTTGGCCTTTTACAAACATTACTGAAGTTTATTTTTATTCTGGATTGGTTACTGGATCTGTTGAGATTATAGGCCTCATGAGCGATCCAGAATTTTACGGAGAATTTCAAACTAGCAATATTGTTGTTTCTTCACCGGATCATCTTGTGGAAAAATTTACTCCAGATCCGTTTGTAATTAAGGCTGATGGAAAAACTCTTTCTGTTCAACCGTTTATGATTCGTAGTGATAAGAGTGAATTCCGGGTTGATGCAGTATCTGTTTTTGACCGATGGATTCCCAACAACGTTGTTCTCAATGTAGACACTATTCCAGGAAAACCTCTGTTAATAGCTACTGAAAACCCCTTTTTCTCTGCTGAAGGGCGAGCTTCGTGTAATCTCACTCTTTCTTTTTCCCACGATGCAATTGTAGTTAATGGCCCCGCTAGTTTTGATCGCGGGTTTTTCGCCATTGCATTTTCTGAGTTTAGTAAAAACGAAGGCACCCACAATCCTTCTGCTGCTGATGCTTTTGTTAATATTGATCTTAAAGTTGGGAAAAAAGTTGAGTTTCGCTGGCCCACTAATGATTTCCCTATATTGCGTGGATTGATTCAGAGTGATGAACCCGTTAAAATATCCTATGATGGTTCACGGGATGAATTTTCGCTCAAAGGGTTTGCCAACCTTAAGGGCGGAGAACTTTTCTATATAAAGCGAAGTTTTTATTTACGCCAAGGAAGTATATCTTTTAACGAAAATCAAGATAATTTTGACCCAATGATTTCTCTTCGTGCGGAAATTAGAGAGCGCGATGAAAAAGGGGAACAGGTACGTATAATTCTTCTAGTGGATAACCAACCCATTTCATCTTTTACTCCTTTTTTATATTCTGACCCGCCGCGATCTTCGGTAGAACTCATGGCTCTTCTTGGTCAAGCTGCAACCGCTGATTCAACACAAGATACCCTTCTACGGGATACCATTGTTACTGCTTCGGATATTTTTGCTCAAATGGGGTTATTTCGAACTGCAGAAAATACAGTACGAGATTTTTTACACCTCGATATTTTCTCAATACGTACGCTTTTAATACAAAATGCTATTTTTCGTCAGTCTATGCAACCATCGTCATCAAATCAAAAGATGACAATTGGTAACTATTTTGACAACACGACTGTTTATATGGGAAAATACTTTGGTTCCGCTGTATATGCAGACGCTTTGCTTCACTTCAGCTATTATGATCCAAAGTCTGCGGTGAACGAGAAAATACCCAAGACCGTATATGAAAATTTGCTTTTTCAACCGGAACTTGGTTTGGAAATTATGACACCGTTTTTTGCGGTACGTTGGAGTATTTCTCCAGACAGCCCAGAAAGTTTTTTTATTGCTGATACGTCAGTTACCCTATCTTGGAAGTTTTCATACTGATAGGTTTCATGCTATAGTCGACCCTTAAGGAGCTCTTGTAATGCGCACAAAAATTAACCTTCTTCTGATGTTTATTTTTATCGGAGGATTATGCTTTTCTCAGACTAATGAAGATTGGTATCAAGATAAGCCAATACGCGGAATAGTCTATAGAGGGCTTCACAGCATTAATCGAACTGAGTTAGACGGATTGTTTACGTCTTATATAGGAAAACCCTTTAACGATGAACGATATTGGGAAATACTTCAAAAGCTTTATGCTTTAGAATATTTTAGTGAAATAACTCCTGTTGCTCTTCCCGGTGATGAATTGCGAGAAACTGTTCAACTGGAATTTACTGTAGTTGAAAAGCCTATAATCAAAAAGCTTGTTTTTATTGGAAACAAACAAATACGAGCATCTGCATTACTTGAGCAAATAACCCTCAAAGAGGGGGATATCTACCAAGAACTCAAATCTAAAATGGATGAACGAGCAATTCGAGATCATTACTTTGCGGAAGGTTATGCTAATATGAAAATAACTTCCGAAGTTGTAATAAATAATGATAACTCGGTAAACTTGCAATTCTCCATAGAAGAAGGAAAAAAAACCGTTATTTCTGAACTCCTTTTCGAAGGAAACCGAGTAATGGCTTCCAAAACCTTAAAAAAGGAATTGAGCCTTAAAGAAACCAAGTTTTTTACTAAAGGAACCTTTAGTGAGGCAGCGTTAGTAGCGGATAAAATAGCTGTTATGCAGTATTACACGAGCCGTGGGTACATTGATGCAACCGTAGAATCTGTTCTTCGAGAAGTTGACACAGAATCCGATCCTGATAAAAATCTCTTAAAACTCACCTTTATTATTAAAGAGGGAGAACAATACACCTATGGTGGTACAAGCATAACCGGTAATACCCTCTTTACGACTGAAAACCTCCTCTCAAAGCTTCGTATTGCGAAAGGGGACGTAATGAATCTTCCTCGCTATAGTGAAGGGTATCAGTCACTTTTAGATGTTTATTATGAGAATGGGTACACGTCAAACTATATTGATCAGCAAGAAACACGAGACGAAGAGCGTAAAAGAATTTCTTATGAAATAACAATTTTAGAGCGCGATCGTAGTCATATCGAACACATAATTATTCGAGGAAATACTAAAACAAAAGAACACGTAATTACGCGCGAAATTCAGATGGAATCAGGCGATATATTTTCAAAAACAAAAATGGTAGATAGTATTAGAAACCTATATAACCTACGATATTTTTCTATCGTTGCCCCTGATATTGTTCAGGGTTCAGAACAAAACCTTGTAGATGTAATTATTAATCTTGAGGAACAGTCCACTGCTTCAATTCAGTTTGGTGTTACTTTTTCTGGAATGGCTGATGAAGAGTCGTTCCCTCTTTCTGTTTTCTTACAATGGGAAGATACGAACTTTAGTGGCTATGGGCAAACACTTTCCGCCAACGTAACCCTTTCCCCTGATACACAAAGTGCAACCTTGGGTTTCACTGAAAACTGGTTTTTGGGGACCCCGCTTTCAATGAGTTTTAACTTTTCAATTGCTCACCGTTATTTGTATGCTTATCAGGATGCATTAGACCCTATTTTTGGTGATGATTACTATAGGGAGCATGGAATTGTTCCCGATCCATTCACTTCTTATACTTCGTATGATGATGAGTACAGTCTTGATTCATCATATCGAATGAAATTTGAACAGTGGCAGCATAGCTTAGGGGCATCTACTGGATACCGCTGGAATAAGAACTTTGCTCTTGTAACGGTTCGTGGCGGTTTAATGTTCTCCATAATTCAAAACTATTATGACGATGTTTTATATCGGCCAGCTGATCGAGATATTCGTGATAAACAAGGAAGCTGGAAATGGAGCAACAGTGTATGGTCACGTTTATCTCTTGATAACCGTGATCTCAACTACGATCCCTCTACTGGTTGGTTTGCTAGTCAACAAATAACTTTTAATGGAATAATTCCTAGTATTGAAACTGAGTATTTCGTTCGTTTTGAAACTAAGGCAGAACGTTATTTTACCCTAGTTGATTATCCAGTTTTTGACACGTGGAACTTCAAGTTAGTACTTGCAGGATATACCAGCCTATCGTTTCAGATACCCCTTGGTGATTATGTGATAACCGATAACAGCAAGTTGTATATAGACGGTATGTTTAGTGGGCGTGGATGGAACGAGTTGTTTTCAAAAATGAATACACGTGGAAACTTTTCTATTTATCATTGGGTAGAACTTCGTACACCAATAGCTCCCGGAATTATTTCGGCAGACTTTTTCTTTGATGCTGTTGCTACTAAACCGAATTATAACGATTTATCAAATTTGACATTGAACGATTATTACTTCAGTTTTGGTCCAGGATTGCGATTTTCAATTCCGCAATTCCCGCTGCGACTCTTGTTTGCAAACACCTTTAGAATTCAAGATGGTAAGTTTGAATGGAGTAACGGTTCCGGACCCACCTGGGAGTTTGTGCTTTCATTTAATATAGCAAATCTGTAAAAAACTGAATAAAGGAGTTCTTTATGAAACGAATGAAATGGTTGATTCCCTTATTGTTCCTTATACCCTTGTGTGGGGCTGCTGCCCAGCAAATAACCAAATTTGCTGTTATAGATACAACACGGATCTACACAACTTTTTACCGTGATTCGCGTAGTGTGCGAGATTATGAAACAAAAAAAAGCCGTTATCAACAAGAAATCCAACGTATGTCTGATGATGTTAAAAATTTGCGGCAACAACGGGTAGATGCAGAAGCTGCTAATGATACTTCTCGGGCAAAACGTCTTGAACAGAGTGTTGAGAAAAAAATGAGTTTTCTTCTTGAATATTCAAAGGCAAAAAACTCGGAACTGGACACTCTTAAAAAACGCCTTGTAAGCGATGATGATTTTTATTCTATGTTGTATGAGGAAATACGGCTAATTGCCGAATCAGACGGATACAGCATGGTGCTTAGTCTTCATGAGAACTCGTCAATAATCTGGTATAGTTCCACTGTTGATATAACAGATAAGGTTATCCGGAACATGACTTCACGGCAGTAAGGGGGTATTCAAACGCTATGGCGGAACCGACTCCCATGATGGTGCAATACCTTGGCATAAAAGAACAATATCGCGATGCGGTATTGTTTTTTCGCTTAGGTGATTTTTATGAAATGTTTAATGAAGACGCTCACGAAATTAGTCGATTACTTAACTTAACCTTAACAAAACGAGCGGGTATTCCTATGTGCGGAATACCGTATCATGCATCAAAAGTGTACATTGCTCGGCTTTTACGAGCTGGGAAAAAAGTTGCTATTTGTGAACAAGTATCCCAACCGGGTACTGGTAAAGGTCTCGTTGAAAGAAAAGTTGTAGAGGTAATTACGCCGGGAACGGTGGTAGAAGATGATTATCTAGATCGGTGGGCTAATAATTACCTCGCCGCTCTTGCTGTAATCCAAACAAAAAAAGGCCGGTTCTTTTCTTTTTCTTACATTGATGTTTCAACGGGAGATTTTGCTACTACTCATTTCTCTGTTGATTCTCCAGGAGAACGCCTACGCAAAGAGCTGGGGAGAATCCAGCCGAGTGAGCTGCTTTTGCAACAGTCACTTTCAGATTCTTATTCCGAAATAGACAAAGTGCTTCAAGACTACCCAGATCTTGTCTTAAACCGCTTTCCAGATTGGAGCTTTAACGCTTCAACTGCTTATAAAAATCTCTGTGAGCTTTTTGGTACAGAAAATTTAGCCGCTTTTTCTCTTGATTCTACTTCTCCGGAATTATTATCCGCGGGTCTTATTATTGATTATCTTGGTCAAACTGCTGGTTCTGCCTTAACCCATGTTTCAGGAATTCACGTATATTCTGAGTCAGAGTATGTTTCTATAGATGACGCTACACGAAAAAATCTCGAGTTAATGACTAATCTCCGATCAGGCTCCGCTTCATATACTCTTTTTGAAGTAATGAATCATACTCGTACAGCTATGGGGACTCGTTTGCTTCGGTCTTGGATTCATCATCCTTTGGTTGATTCCAAAAAGATTGAAGATCGTCTCGAATTTGTTGATACCCTGTATCATAACCAAGGCGTTCTTGCACGCGTACGTGAATGTCTTTCGTCAATTTTAGATATTGAGCGACTTGCTGGCCGCGTTGCCATGGAACGTGCGCACGGAAAAGACCTCAATGCTTTACGCCAAAGCCTTGAACAATACTTAGAACTTGAAAAACTCATTTCCGAGGCAAATCTTACTCCGGGGTGTGTAAGTCCGGAGGATCGTGCAGTAGCAAAAAATACTGCAGAATTAATTGCTGAGTCAATTAAAGAAGACTGTCCAATTGTTTTGAATGAAGGCGGTATGATTCGTCCCTTATGGTCAGAGAAACTCGATGAACTGCATTCTTTGAGAGAAAACTCTCGTGCAGTACTCGAAGAGTATTTAGAAGGGGAACGCACGGCAACAGGTATACAAAACCTTAAAATACGCTATAACCGATTATTAGGATATTTTTTAGAGGTTAGTAAGGGAAACCTCTCTGCTGTGCCCAATCATTTTATACGCAGGAGGTCCCTTGCAAACGCTGATAGGTTTACGACGGATCGACTGGTAGAACTTGAAACTGAATTGAATGGTCTGCAGGCTAAAACTCTCGATTGTGAACAAATGCTTTTTTTGCAAGTTCGAACTCGTGTTGCTCAGTCTTTAAAATCGTTGTTTGCAATATCCCGAGAAGTAGCTCGTGTAGACGTATTTCAGTCACTTGCATACACAGCAACGCGTAATTGTTGGGTTAAACCTATTTTTACTGAGGATGGAATACTAGCAATTGTTGAGGGTAGGCATCCGGTCGTCGAGGCTCATTTACCGAGTGGTGAATTTGTTCCTAACGGGATAACACTTTCTTGCGCAGACAAAACTGTAACTCCGTCTTTTGCACTTATTACTGGACCAAATATGGCTGGAAAGAGTACCTTTTTGCGTCAAACCGCCCTTATTGTTCTTATGGCACAAATTGGTTCTTTTGTGCCAGCTGAATCTGTGTGCCTTACTGCCGTTGATCGCATATTTTGCCGTGTTGGTGCTTCTGATAATTTAGCCCGTGGTGAGTCTACATTTCTCGTAGAAATGTCGGAAACTGCACATATACTCCGAACTGCTACTCGTAATAGTCTTGTAATTATGGATGAAGTTGGCCGCGGTACATCTACCGAAGATGGGCTTTCTATTGCTGGGGCTGTATCTGAATACTTGTTTTCTGTTATGGGGTCTCGTACTCTGTTTGCTACCCACTATCATGAATTGTCCCGTATGAGGCATCCTCGTCTTGCGCCGTTTTTCCTTGATGTGCTTGAAACCGAAGGAAAGGTAGTGTTTTTAAAAAAAGTTAAGCCAGGTGCTTCAAATAATTCATATGGATTACATGTTGCCCGCCTTGCAGGAGTACCAGAAAGAGTGCTTGATCGTGCGAAGAATCTTCTTGAAACACCGGGAAGTTTTTCTCCAATATTGCAAAACACTGCAGAGGATTGCGCCGCCATTTTACCATCTACACCTCCCCAGCTTTTTTCGGAGGAAACCCTCGTTTTGGATGAAATCCTTTCTGTAGAAACTGATTGCATGACTCCAATAGAAGCACTTCAATCGATAGAACGTTGGAAGAAAAGACTCTATCCTTCAAAATAAACCAACCATTTTCTAACTTTTTTCCTATATGTACTGTATGGCCTCCTCCTGGTTTAATTCTTTAAGAGATTTTGTCTCTTGTGCTTTGTTTCCTCAAAGTTGTTTAGTATGCGGAAATGTGTCTTTGCGTAGCATTCCTCTTTGTTTTAAGTGCCAAAAAAAATATCTGGGATCACCAGATTCTTGGGATCTACGCTGTCGTCGATGTGGTCGCTTTCTTATTTCTGCAAAAGAATTGTGCGTAACTTGTAGGAATATTGCTCCTTTCGAAGAAGTTGATCGAGTTTTTCCCTTGTATCCATACGATATGCTTGGGCAAGAATTACTTGTTGCGTGGAAAATAGGTGGAAACTTTAGTTTGACTTCTGTTTTTGCCTCCTGTATAGCTCGTGAACTTGAAAATTTTCCTGGTTTTATCATTGTTCCTGTTCCGCCGCGACCGGGAAAAATCAGAAAAAAAGGGTGGGATCAAATTGATCTTCTTTCTCATGAACTTAGCAAAAATTATGGTGCCCCAGTTCTTTCTTGTTTGAGACGTTTTTCGCAAGTACAGCAAAAGCAACTCGGTAGGGAAGAGCGAGCATTGAACCTCAAAGGAAATATTCGTTGTATAACACCAACAGTTCCAAAAAAGGTTATTATACTCGATGATTTGATGACAACCGGTGCTACAGTGGAAACTTGTGCACAGGTTCTCAAGGAATTGAACTGCGAAAAGGTATATGCTATGACGCTCTTTTACGACTAGTTGAAACCTTGACATATATCTATCCTTATGGTAATTTCTTAAATGAACATTAGTATATCCGTTGCTTTTCGGGAGTCGTTCAAACGGCTCTTTTTTCGTATACGGAGCCAATCTTAAAATACGGATGTGTCAGGGGAGTTTATAAGTACAGTGGACTATATAGAACCGTCAACCATAAAATATTATGGCGAGTGTGAACCACTCGTAAATGGGTTGGGGTATTCACTTGTAGAACTGCAAGTGTTCAAGCGACAGCAAAATTGGCAAGTTAAAGCTGTTATAACCGGGGAAAACGGAGTAGGTGTAGATGACTGTGCTAAAGTTCATCGTGCTTTGTTAACTCGATTAGAAGCAATACTAGATTCCCAGGATGTTTATGTTGAAGTTGCCTCGCCGGGGCTTGACCGGATTGTTAAAAATGCCGCAGAGTTTAAGTTGTTTATTGGTAAAACTGCAAAGTTTAGGTTAGTTGATGCTAATGATTGGATACAAGGTTCCATTGTGTCGTCTGACGATACTGCGGTTCTTATAGATACAGGAACGGAGAAACTATCCGTTCCGCATTCAGAAATTGCCAAGGCAAAGCTTGCCTGAGGAATTGTCCGCAGGAGAGTGCGAAGGAGTTTTTCATGTCCGCACAAATGGCAGAAGCGATACGCCAGCTTGTTCAGGAAAAAGGAATAGATGAAGATCTAGTTTTCAGTATGATCGAAGAGACACTGAAAGCTGCGTATAAAAGAAAATTTGGTACTAATGAAAATGCAGTGGTTACGTTTACTGACGACCACACTGATGTATCCATATATTCTCGTAAAACAATTGTTGATGGGGTTTATAATCCTGTGCTTGAGATAGAACTCGAAGATGCAATTGAGTTAGATCCTGACTGTGAAATTGGCGATGAATTACTAATTGAAGTGGATCCACGAGAGTTTGATCGTATATCTGTTCAATCAGCGAAACAGACCGCACACCAGTCTATTAGAGATATTCAGAAAGACACTCTGTATTCTGAATACAAAGATAAAGTTGGTGAAATAATTATTGGTTATTTTCAACGGGAAAGAAATGGGAACATTTATGTTGATTTAGGAAAAGTTGAGGGCATCCTTCCTAAAAAATTCCAGTCTCCCCGCGAAGTTTACCGTCAAAATGACCGTATAAAAGCTTTTATAACAGAAGTTAAGAAAACACCGTCAGGATTACAGATAGTTCTTTCAAGAACTGACCCAGATTTTGTTCGACGTGTTATGGAGCTTGAAATTCCCGAAGTATATGATCGAACGGTTGAGATACAAAAAATTGTTCGTGAACCCGGATACCGCACTAAGGTTGCGGTGTTTTCAAATCGTGATGATGTTGATCCTGTGGGTGCATGCGTTGGTCTTAAAGGTGTTAGAATTCAGGCTGTTATTCGAGAGCTTGAAGGGGAGAAAATCGATATACTTAAGTATGACGAAGATCCTCAGACCTTTATAAAGAACTCCCTCTCCCCAGCGGAAGTCGATGAAGTTATTATATTAGACGTAGACAAACGTTCTGCTATTGCCGTTGTTTCGGAGCCACAGTTTTCTCTCGCTATTGGAAAGCAAGGTCTTAATGTTAGACTTGCCAATCGGCTTGTAGACTGGAGTATTGACGTTAAAACCGAAGAACAAGTTTCCGAAATGGATTTGTCCGCGGATTATCGCCTTGCTGCAAACAATCTTTTTACTGATCCAGAAGAAATGGAGGAGATCGTTTCCGTTGCAGACTTGCCTGGGATTACCCAAGAGCTTGTTACGGTATTTGAATCGAACGAGATCACGGAAGTTGAACAATTGCTTGTTCTAGATGAACAAGGGCTTTCTGAACTTGAAGGTATGACAAAAGAAATGGTTTCAACTATTTCTCAGATAATTACTGATTCTCTGGAAGTTATAGAAGAACCTGCCGAAGTAGCAGGCGACACAGAAGAGATTAGTGAAGACGAACCCGTAGCCGAGGAATCAGTTTCCGAGGAAGACGAATATGAGTGCCCTGAATGTGGTGGAAAAATAACGATTGATATGACAACATGTCCCGGTTGTGGTATTGGTCTCAGTTTTGAATATGAGGACGAAGAATAGGATATCGTATGGCCGAAGATCTTGAAAATACCCAGAAACCGAAGGTAATTCTCAAAAAGCAGAAAAAAACCGATTCCGCAACTGCGGGTAAGGACGCTGGTTCATTAAAAAAGGATCAAGGCGAACCCAAAAGGGTTGTCGTCCGCGCAAAAAAACCTATTCCCCAGTCGGCATCAAGTGATTCAACAGAAAAACCGACCCGTCGAGCTGTTCCTGTAGCAGTGGGTAAGGTAAAAGATAAAAGTAAAGACGAGAAGGACACTGAAAAAAAAGTGGACGCTCAACCTAAAGATGCTGTACCTGTACGACGTAAGGTAACATCGATCGAACTTAGTCCTCCAAGACCGAATATAAAAGTAGGAAATCTTGCGGAACGCGCACGTCCTTCTGGTCCCCGTGGCCCCGGCCGTGATGGTTTTTCGGGTGCACAGGCACGTGAAGGTGCGCGAGATCAGTCTTCAGGATATCAAGGACGTAGACCTTCTGGTCCCGGTGCTCCTGGTGGATACACCGGTGGTCCTAACCGTGGTCCAGCTCCCGGCAGTAGAGGCCCCGGTGGATACACTGGTGGTCCTAACCGTGGTCCAGCTCCCGGTAGTAGAGGCCCCGGAGGATACACCGGCGGCCCAAATCGCGGCCCTGGCCCTGGTAGTAGAAGTCCTGGCGGCTATTCTGGCGGTCCAAATCGTGGTCCCGGTCCTGGCAGTCGAGGTCCTGGTAACAGTCCTCCTCCTCCTCCTCCGATGCAGGGAGCAAAAGGCCCAGCAAAACGCACTTATAAAGGTAAGAGAAGCTCTTCATATTTTAAGAGAAATCGAGAGATGGATTATGAAGAGAAGATGCTTCAGCAAAAGAAAAAGGCATTGGATAGAATAAGATCCATTCCTAAAGAAGTTGAAATGATGGAAACCATTTCAGTTTCTGAACTTGCTCGAAAGATGAATCTTAAAGCCTCTGAGCTTATATCTAAACTCATGGGTATGGGCATGATGGTAACAATGAATCAATCAATTGATGCAGATATTGCTACCATACTTGCTGGTGAGTTCAATTGTAAAGTTAAAATTGTAAGTTTGTATGATGAAACCGTTATAGAAAGTAATTCAGACGTAAAGGCCGAAAAGAAAAGTCGTCCCCCTGTTGTTACAATCATGGGTCATGTAGACCACGGTAAGACAAAAACTCTTGATGCAATACGCTCAGCTCGGGTTGCCGAGGGCGAATTCGGTGGTATAACCCAGCATATCGGTGCGTACATGGTCGAAACAAAAAAGGGAATGATCACATTCCTTGATACTCCTGGCCATGAAGCATTTACCATGATGCGTGCACGAGGCGCAGCAGTAACCGATATTGTAGTTCTTGTAGTTGCTGCTGACGACGGTGTAATGCCGCAAACGGTAGAAGCTATTAATCATGCAAAAGATGCAAAAGTTCCTATAATTGTAGCCGTTAATAAAATTGATAAACCAGAAGCGAACCCAGATAAGGTTAAAACGAAACTTTCTGAGTATGGTCTTGTTCCAGAAGACTGGGGCGGGGACACTATGTTTGTACAAATTAGTGCCTTGCAAAAGACCGGCATAGATACTCTTCTTGATGCGATTCTTTTACAAGCAGAAATTCTTGAACTTACTGCCGATCATGATTGTCGTGCAGAAGGTAAGGTTGTTGAGTCGAGAATTGATCATGGCCGTGGAATTATCGCAACTATTATTGTTGAACGAGGAACTTTAAGAACTGGAGACGCCTATGTTGCTGGTGTATACTCTGGTCGTGTACGTGCCATATTTAATGAGCTTGGTGAAAAACTAGATGAGGCTACTCCGAGTATGCCCGTTGAAATCCTTGGTCTAGAAGGTATGCCTAATGCTGGCGATCCATTCCAGGTAACAGGAACAGAACGCATGGCACGTCAGATATCTGACAAACGGCAAGAACTTAAACGCTTTGAGGATTCTCAAAATATTAAGAAAGTTACCCTCGACAACCTCTATGATACCATCAGTGCAGGCGATATGCTTGAGCTCAAGGTTATTATCAAGGGTGACGTACAAGGCTCAGTTGAGGCACTCAAGCAGTCTCTTGAAAAGCTTTCGACCAAAGATATTAAGCTCAATGTAATTCATGCTTCTGCTGGTGCTATAAATGATTCGGATGTAATGCTTGCAGCAGCCGATTCAAATGCGCTAATCATTGGTTTCAATGTTCGTCCTACACCACAGGCAAAATTGCTCGCAGAACAGGAAAAAGTAGATATACGAAAGTACAATGTTATCTACAAGGCTGTGGAAGAAATGGAAATGGCAATGGAAGGAATGCTCTCTCCGGATGTTAAAGAAGAAACAATCGGTACTTTAGAGGTTCGTGAAGTAATTAAGGTGCCAAAGATTGGCGCAATTGCCGGATCTTATGTACTTCAAGGTCTTGTAAAACGCTCTTCTACTATTAACGTTATCCGCGACGGAATAGTGGTTCATACGGGAAAAATCTCGTCGCTCCGCCGTTTCAAAGATGACGTAAAAGAAGTGGCTACTGGATATGAATGCGGTGTCGCTCTTGAGAACTTTAATGATGTTCATGTTGGAGACCAATTTGAGGTTATCGAGTTTATAGAAATCGCTCGAAAACTAAAAGATAGTGAAAAACTATCTACCATCAAAGAAGCTAAGGATGCCAAAGAAGCAAAAGAAGCCAAGGAGACCACGGAGTAATCCGTGATAGCATATGGGAGAACATAGAATTATTCGACTCGGGGAACAAATACGAGAGGAAATATCCTTGCTCATTTCGAGCGGTAAGATCAAGGATCCTCGTGTTTCTACATTTCTTTCAATAAGTCATGTAGATGTTTCTCGAGATCTTTCCCATGCAAAGGTCTTCGTGTCTAGTTTTATGGACTCACCGGTAATTAAAAAGGGTGTGGTTGGTCTTCAAAGTGCCTCTGGATACATTCAGTCAGTATTAAGCAAAAAACTCCAGCTTCGATTGTTTCCTCAATTGACATTTGTCTTTGATGACAGCATTCGGGCTGGGTTTGAAATGGTTCACAAAATTGACCAACTTCTCACTGATGATAACCTTAAAAATGATACTAATTCAGACTCTTAATTGGTTTTTCAATGGGATCAATTGTACTTTTAGCTAAACAATCTGGTAAAACAAGCTTTTCTACGCTTTGGCAGGTAAAAAATGCCTTAGGAACAAAAAAGGTTGGGCATACTGGAACTCTTGATAATTTCGCTGATGGTTTACTCGTGCTGTTAAGCGGACCTCTTACTCGGCTAGGAACGTATATAACTAACTGTGATAAAGTTTATCACGCGCGTATTGTTTTTGGTGAGCAAACAGACACACTTGATCCTAGTGGAAAAGTTGTGAAAACGTGTCCTTTACCATGTTATAAAAATTTAAAATCCATTCTTTCTTCTTTTTCTGGGCAAATAGACCAAATCCCTCCTGATTATTCTGCAATACATGTAAACGGTAAGCGGGCTTCCGATAGGATACGAAGTGGTGAATCTGTAGTTCTTAAGAGTCGTAATGTAACTATTTATGATTTAAGAGTAAAGGCTGTAATCCACGAAGACAACGAACTGCTACAAGACGAATCGTTGGTTTCTGCTTTAGATATTCGTGTGCATTGTTCAAAGGGTACATATATTCGATCCCTTGCACGAGATATAGGAGCCGCAGCAGGGTCTTGCGCACATACTATGTTTTTACGAAGAACTGCCGTTGGGCCTTTTTCTTTAGAAAATGCTGCTGGGTTTTTACAATTACCCCTTTTTGGTACATATAACACAAATGAAGCCTGTGAATCTGTTCCTCCAGAAGAAATTAAAGCTGCATGTAAAGTCTTTACGTGGGAAACAGCAAAAGCAGTAGATTTGCACCCTATTGAGATACGTGAAGAAGAGTTGGCATCATTTAGAAATGGTAAAAAAATGACAACATCATGGTTTACTACAAACCTTCAATCTGGAACTCACCATGCTGTTTTTTCTCAAAATGTTTTCTGCGGTATTGTACATGAAGATGGTGGTGTACTGGTATATGACTTTGTTTACCGGGATAAAACATGAAGATTTTTCGTTGGGATTCTATACAAACACCGGAAACACAGGAAGCATTACATAAAATTACAAAAAACTACCGGGGAACTGCATTAACTATTGGTGGTTTTGACGGCCCTCACCGTGGGCACGAGGCGCTCTTTGAAGCTGTTTTGAATGCATCTTCAGCAATGAATCTTTCTCCCGGTATTATTACCTTTACTCAATCTCCGGGCGCCATAAAAAACCGAGATCATTATCCTGGTAATGTTTCGACCCTTAATTTAAGACTTTCGGCTTTTAGTAAGCGTGGTTTCGACTTCGCCGTGCTCATTGACTTTTCTGACAATTTCGGTAGAATGGTTGGAGGTGTATTCATTGATATTCTGGTAAAAACTGTTCGTATGAAATATCTGGCCGTTGGCCCTGATTTTCGTTGCGGGCATCGCTTGGATACGGGAGCTGCAGAGATATCTGCACGTTCTCGGAGAGACGGATTCCGTTTCGATTCCATTCGGCAGATTAAACAGGACGGAATCCGGATTAGCTCAAGTGCTGTCAGGAAAGCGGTTCTTTCTGCTGATTTTTCCCTCGCGGAACGTTTACTCGGCCATCCATTTTTACTAGATTTTAATACACCTGATTGGTCTGTTAACGAGGTGTATCTTGAAGCAGATCGGGGTTCATTTACTCAGATAGTTCCTCTTACGGGAACTTATTCTGCAAAATTGTTTTTACTTGATAAAACAGTTGCAGTTGTTCGAGTTCTTGTGACCAATGAAATGGTACGGCTTGAGCCGTCCGAAAAAACCTGCTTGCCTGCTAAAGAAACCATAGCGGCAATACAATTTGGGTTATCTTGACGATTATGATAAAGAAGGAGTAAGTATGGCACTTACAAAGGAAAATACCGCTGCGGTGGTATCAAAATTCGGTGGAAATGAGAAAGATACCGGAAATACGAAAGTTCAAATTGCGATTTTAACAGAGCGCATTTTGCAGCTTACTGAACATTGCAAGACATTCAAAAAAGATAAGGGCAGCACGAGAGGTCTTCTTATACTCGTAGGTAAGAGGCGGAGACTGCTTAAATATCTCCAGCGCCATGACCTAGAAGGTTACCGAACTTTTATCAAAGAGATCGGGCTTCGCAAATAAACACTAAGTTACCTGTCACTAGAGGGCGGGTAACTTTTTCTCTTTCTATATAAAGGTATAAAAATATATATGGTTAATAGAATTACATACAAAATCGGTGACGATGAACTTATCCTTGAAACAGGCCGTTTAGCAAAACAAGCTAATGGTTCTGTGTATGCACAATACGCTGGATCTGCAATTCTCGCCACTGTATGCGCTTCCTCAGAGAGTCAGGAAGGCTTGGATTATGTTCCACTTACGTTGGAATATAATGAGAAATATTATGCTGCGGGTAAAATTCCTGGTGGGTTTATAAAAAGGGAAACTCGACCAAAGGACAAGGAAATTCTTGTTTCTCGTCTTATTGATCGCCCCATGCGCCCTTTGTTTGAAAAATCTTTTGGACGTGATATTCAGATTGTTCCTACTTGTATTTCTTCAGACATGGTTAATCCTCCTGATATACTTGCCGTAATTGCAAGTTCAGCTGCAGTTGTTATTTCAGATATACCCTTTAATGGCCCTATTGCGGCAGTGCGTATTGCCTGGCTCGACAATAAATACATAGTTAATCCTACCTTCGAACAAATTGGAAAAGCAGAAATGGAGATTATCGTTGCAGGTACTGCAGATGGTATAACCATGGTAGAAGGTGGTGGTCATGAAGTAGCCGAAGATATAATGCTCGGTGCCCTTGATACGGCAACGGTTGTTATCAAAGACCTTTGCGCTATACAAAATGATTTACGGGCAAAATGTGGTAAGCCAAAGCTTGCACTTAATCCAGTTTCAACCGTCCTTGAAAACAGGGATGCAATGTATGGCGAAGCATTACCTCGTATGCAGGAAGCTCTGTATACCAAGGGTAAGTTTGAACGACGTGCAGCCTGCGATGTTATAAAAAAAGAATTTTCAGAAAAATATGCTGAACAACTAGAAGATGAAAAGCAAAAGAAGCTTTTTAATGCATTGTTTGAAGATCTTGAATATACTATTTTACGTACAAACATTCTTGAAAAAGGTGTGCGTGTAGACGGTCGTGGAACTGAAGATATTCGAGAAATAACCTGCGAAATTGGGGTACTTCCTCGTCCTCACGGTTCTGCTGTGTTCACTCGCGGTGAAACTCAGGCACTCGTTGTTACAACGCTTGGAACTGTTTTTGATGAACAGATTTATGACGACATCGAAGGTGATCGCAGAGAGAACTTTATACTTCACTATAACTTCCCTCCATATTCCGTTGGAGAAACTGGTCGTCTTGGCACCGGTCGCCGCGAAATTGGGCATGGGCACTTAGCTAGAAGATCGCTTGAACCCATGTTTCCGAGTAAAGAAGACTTCCCGTACACCGTTCGTGTAGTTTCAGAAATTCTTGAATCTAACGGTTCCTCATCTATGGCTTCTGTTTGCGGTGGTACTCTTGCAATGCTCCAAGCTGGAGTTCCAATGAAGAGCCCAGTTGCAGGTATAGCTATGGGGCTTATTAGTGAGGGCGATAATTTTGCCGTTCTTTCCGATATTCTCGGAGAAGAAGATCACTTGGGAGATATGGACTTTAAAGTTTCTGGTACCGAGAAGGGTATTACAGGTTTTCAAATGGACATTAAAATTGCTGGAGTGTCTAAGGAAATCATGCAAAAAGCACTCGACCAGGCTAAACAGGGTCGGTTGCACATACTTGGCATTATGAACAAGGCAATTTCCAAACCTGCAGAAGATATCTCTGAATATGCACCTCGTATTGAAGTAATGAAAATTGAAACAGACAAGATTGGTGCTCTTATTGGTCCTGGTGGAAAAAATGTTAAAGCTCTTTCAGAGAAATATCAGGTTACCATCAATACCGAAAACGACGGAACTGTTACTATTTATGGCAAGGATTCTAAGTCAGCGCTTGCTGCTAAAGACGCAGTAAAAGGAATAGTAGAAGATCCTGAAGTAGGGCGTATTTACGATGGTGTTGTAAAAAGAATTATGGATTTTGGCGCCTTTATTGAAATACTTCCTGGTAAGGAAGGCTTATGCCATATTTCAAAGCTGTCTCGTGATCGGGTTAATAATGTATCAGACATTCTTAAAGAAGGTCAGAATATCCCCGTAAAACTTTTAGAAGTTGATAAAATGGGCCGATTAAATCTTTCTTATGTTGATGCCCTAGGAGACAATGCCGACAATTGATCGTACTCTTTCTAATGGGATACGTCTCGTAATGGAACCGATTGCCGCCTCTAATTCAGCGGCAATCGGTTTTTGGTTTCCTATTGGCTCACGCGATGAACCAGACGGATATCATGGTGTTACTCATTTTTTAGAACATTTAATTTTTAAGGGAACTTCTTCCCGCACTTCCCGTGAAATTGCACTTTTCTTTGATCGTGTAGGTGGGTATATAAATGCATTCACTGAGCGGGAACTTATGTGTATTATGTGTGTAGTTCCTGCTAATATAGTTGTTGAAGCAACAGAAATTATTGGAGAAATGGTTTATTCTTCTCTTCTTGATTCTGTCGATATTGAAACAGAAAGAAGTGTAATCTTAAGTGAAATTTTCGCAGTCTACGACGATCCTGACGAATCTGGTATGGAAAGGGCTCTTGAACTTATGTACCAAAAACATGCAGTTTCACTACCAATTACCGGCACTATTGATGAAATTCGCCGATTAAAAGCTGAAACAATACGTTCTTGGTACCATAAAGTTATTACGACAGTACCCCCTCTTGTTACCGTTGCTGGTAAATTTGATTATTCTGCAATTGAACAAAAAATAGCGGCATTACGCCTTTCAATTAGTTTTGAGAATAATCTCATTGAAGCTAATAATCCCGTAATGACACCTGGGTTTCAGACTAGATGGTCTCCTTTTTCTCAGTCGCAACTCTATCTTTCTTGGCCGGTAAAAAACCTTCGAACATCAGAACATTGGTATACTTGGGCTATTATTAATGCAATTGCAGGCGATACTGTTAGTTCTCGTCTTTTTCAGCAACTTAGAGAAAAGGATGGGTTGTGTTATTCTGTATACAGCTTTTATGTATTTAACCGAGATTCAGCACTATGGACTTCTTGTTTAACTACTCCTGCAGAAAAAACAACTAAGGCAATAGATCAACTGGTTAAAGAGCTTGATAAAATAGTGTATAATGGATTTACTGAACAAGAAATTTTAGATGCAAAGTCTCATATTGTCGGTGAGATTAGCCTTAGTGCAGATGACACCGAATACCGTATGAAGCGAATTGCTCGGCAAATATTATTTAATGGTTCTACTGTTGATGTTGATAAAGTTGAATCAATTATTAATAAAATTGATTCGCAAATGATACAAAATTGTGTCTTTGAAACATTTACAAAAGCAATGCAAAGTCTAGTAGTATATGGTCCTAAGAGAGCAGTCAAGGGGGCAAAAAAAGCATGGAAGTAAGAATTCATACGGTAACTACAGAAGGAGCTTCTCTTCCGTTGTATGCAACTTCTGGCGCGGCAGGTGCAGATATTCGTGCCTTCCTCGAATCTTCAGTTATTATTTCTTCGGGAGAACGAAAACTGATTCCAACTGGTGTGTTTGTAGAAATCCCAGAAGGCTATGAAATACAAGTTCGGCCTCGCTCTGGTCTTGCTATTAAACATGGTATAACTGTATTAAATTCTCCTGGAACTATTGATTCAGATTATCGTGGCGAAATAGGAGTTGTTCTATATAATTCAGGGAAAGAATCTTTTACTGTAGAAAACGGAGATCGAATAGCCCAACTTGTCCTTGCTTCGGTACCACGTGCTTTTTTTATTCATTCTCAATCTTTAACAGAAACGGAACGAGCTTCGGGTGGATACGGTTCAACTGGGAAAAAATAAATGAATAAAACGCTTTTTTTGTATATAACAAAAGAAATACTACTCTATTTTTTTATATCATTTTTATTTTTTTTCTTAATTTTCTTTGTTAATCAAATACTTCTTATGGCAGAAGAAATACTCGCAAAAAAGGCTCCTATTCAAGATGTTTTTTTACTTATTATTTATGCTCTTCCTTCTATAATTGCTACATCA
>DUOS01000170.1 GCA_012838745.1 Treponema sp.
GGTGTTATGATTCATAGCAAAGAAAAAAATGGTGAAGAAATAAAAACCTTTTGTCGTGAATTCCGTAAAGAATATACAGAAATACCCATAGTACTCGTACCCACAACTTATAACCAATTCACCGAAGACGACTTCCGAGACTGGGGTGCAAATATTATAATTTATGCTAATCACATGCTTAGATCATCATATCCTGCAATGTTTACTGTTGCTAAAACTATTCTTGAAAACGGTCGCTCTCTTGAAGCAGATCCCCTTTGCATGCCCATAAAGCAAATACTAGAACTTATACCCGGAACAAAATAAGGAGACGTGAGATGATTGAACCTGCTTTTTTTCATGAACAAGTTCGTAAGAATGGAACAGATTTTTTTACCGGAGTTCCTGATTCACTTCTCAAAAACCTGTGCGCATTTATAACAGATAACGAACCGGAAGAAAAAAATATTATTCCTGCAAATGAAGGAAGTGCCGTCGGTCTTGCAACTGGGCATTTTCTTGCCACAGGAAAGATTCCTCTTGTCTACATGCAAAATTCAGGAATGGGAAATACTATTAATCCCCTGCTTTCTCTTGTTGATCAAGATGTATATCGTATACCAATGATCCTTGTTATTGGATGGCGTGGGGAACCGGGAGTTAAAGATGAACCCCAACATATAACACAGGGACGACTCACCTGCCCTCTCCTCGATACAATTGGTATTCCTTGGAAGATCATGGCAGAAGATCATGACGAATTAAAAAAACAAATTGACGAATGCTACAACACTATAAAAAAGACCGGAAAACCCTTTGCATTTGTTGTACGAAAAAATTCCTTTGCACCGTATACGCTCAAAAATAATCCTCCAGTAAAAGCAGAGCTAAGCCGTGAAGCAGCTATCGAAACAGTCATGCTTGCTTCTGGAGACCGCGACATTTTCGTTTCTACTACAGGGATGGCTTCCCGTGAATTGTATGAATTGCGAGTAAAACACGGTATGCACCATGACCACGACTTTCTTACCGTAGGATCTATGGGGCACGCTTCTCAGATTGCCCTTGGCATTGCTCTTGAAAAAAAAGATCGCACCATTATTTGTATTGACGGAGACGGAGCCACGCTCATGCAAATGGGTGGTTTGGCAATTATTGGATCAAAAAGACCGAAAAATTATGTGCATATAGTTCTCAACAATGGCGCACATGATTCAGTTGGTGGCCAACCGACGGTTGCTCTTTCCATTGACTTAGCCCAGGCAGCTCGAGCATGTGGGTATACTTCTACAGTAAGAGTTACTACCAAAAAAGAACTTGATATTGAATTACGAAAAGAAGTATCTGGCCCTCGTTTTATAGAAATACGAGTTTCTAAAGGTGCTCGTGAGGATCTGGGGCGACCAAAAGAAAGCCCTCAGGAAAACAAAAAAGCTTTTATGCAATTTCTCCAAAACTGACAAAGGAATAAACAATGATACGACAAGCAGTAATAATGGCAGGTGGGCTTGGTTCTCGCCTCAAGGGAAGAACCGAAACTATGCCCAAGGGGTTTTTAGAAATAGGCGGAGAAGCAATTGTAAAACAGTCTATAAAAAAACTCATCGCAGCTGGTATTGAAGAAATAATCATCGGAACTGGTCACTGCAATGAATGGTATGATGCTTTAGCAGACGAACTCCATTGTATTGTCTGTGTAAAGAATGACGAATACGCCACAACTGGTAGTATGGGGACCCTCCTTCGGTGTGCTCCCCATGTAAATGGAGAGTTCCTCCTTCTTGAGTCTGATCTTATATTTGACGAAATAGGTCTATCGATACTTATAAATGAACAGAGAAAAAATGTACTATTAGCCTCAAGCCCCACAGCTTCAGGTGATGAAGTATATCTCCAAGCAGATGAACTTGAAAATTTAGTAC
>DUOS01000171.1 GCA_012838745.1 Treponema sp.
AACATTGTAATACATAAATAATATTTTTGCTATGTTTATATCCAAAAGGTCAATTTATCTTTAAAAAAAAGGGATTTCCCGTTATTACGGAAAATCCCTTTTATACCGGCGAAGGGAGTTGAACCCTTATGTCCGTGAAGACAGTGGATTTTGAGTCCACCGTGTCTACCATTCCACCACGCCGGCGCGTGAGCGAAATAATACCACAAACCCGCTTGGTTTGTCTATCATAGCAGGTTTTATCAAACTGCCTTGCCTAAAATCTGTCAATTATTTCTCATTCATTATTTGTAGAATCTCATTACTACCACGGCCCATTTCCCCCATTTTGTCTGAAATATTTTCAAGAGATTGTACGGTGTTTTTTACCGTATTCCTAAGCTGGGCAAAGGACTCAGATAAATCCGTATTGGCTGTGGTAAGTCCTAAGATTTTACCATCTACATTTTTTAGGAAACCATTTATTTCGTTAGAGTTTTTGCGAGTTGCCTGGGCAAGCTTGCGAACCTCTCCGGCAATAACGGCAAATCCTGCTCCCTGTTTACCCACATGAGCGGCCTGAATGCTCGCATTTATAGCAACCACATTAATTACCTCGGTAATATCATCAATACCAGTAACAAGCTCACCGGTCTTTTTAAGCGTTTCGGCAAGTTCCTTAGTGTTAGACGACATTTCTCCCGCAGCACGAATACTTTGCTGGTTGAGTTCTTCAAGCTCTGCAATAGTTTCATGTTGCTCTGCGGTAACCTTCGTTACGGACTGGATTGAATCCATCATGGGCCGAACGAGGGCTTCTATCTTGCGATTCCGTTCTTCGAGATTTTTTTCAGCATCCATAATACGATCTATAAGCAATGCTCCTTTCAAAGCACTACTTACTTCTGTGGCAAGCGATTCGTAGAGCATTCCTGCAGAAACTGTTTGTTCAAACACTAAATATCCAAGTTGTTCGTCGCGGTAATATAGCGGCTGAAGTATAATTGAAGCACCATCTTTTGAAAGATAATCTACTTCTGAGGGAACAATCTCAGAAGTAGGAAAGGACCTCTCAGGAAAAGGCACATTCTTTCCATTTTTAAAAGCGGTTGCAATATGTGCAGACTTAGCCGCATTTAAAGGATCGTCGTAAATGCAAAGAACAACACCCTTCATACCAAGACGATAAAAACTATCGCGCATTACCTCAACAAGAGTGTCCATCTTGAAGCTCGTTATAAGTTCTTGTTGTGCGCTTATAAGCAAGTCAATCTGTTTGCGTTCCTTAATCATATTCATGTATATTTGCTGTTGAATAGCATCGCCTATCATTGCCTGGGATTGGTGTAATAACGTTGATCGGCCTGTATCAGCAAATCTAATGCGATTTATGGCATTGTACCAGCGACCAATATCTCTACCAGAAAGAACATCCTTCCGCAGAAGTTCTGCTAAAAGACGAAGGGATTCCTGTTCATTGCAATCTTCCTTCGTTATTTCTTGAACTAGGTGCGAAAGATTCTCCGCTGATTCTTCTCCAGATTTAATTCCTACAAGATTGAATACATCTCGTTCTATTGAGTCGGTTGCACCAGAAAGAGCTTGCTCAAAAGATACAACACTCCGAGAAAGGCAGCCACAAGACTGGCGATACACTTGTACAGGAGGCTCAAGAGTTTCATGAGGCAGAGGTGCGCCAGCTATTGCATCAACAAGCATAAGAAGAGCGCGCTTTCCTTGTGCATAAATGGGCTGCCGCACGGTGGAAAGAGGAGGAAGCGTCATAGCGGCATCTGCCGCATCATCGAAACCGGTAACAGCCACAGAATAAGGAACAGAAATTCCCCTCTCTTGAAGGGCAGAAAGAACGCCATACGCCATGTTATCGTTAGAGGCAACAATGGCCTCTGGCTTTAGACCGAGGGTATCGAACCAGTAGGCTACCGCATCGACCCCCGAATGGTCATTAAAGTTTCCTTCGTAAACCAAATTCTGATCTACGGGAATATCGCTTTCTCTCATAGCATCTAAATAACTTTTTTTGCGCCGGTTTGCCTCGTCATTACCTGCAGGGCCGCTTATAAAGGCAATTTTTCTATATCCATGCTCCTCAATTAAATGAAGAACTATCTCTTTCATACCCTGTTCATTATCCACGAGAACTCGAGGAACTTGATCACCGAATGGACCAACACTTACAGCAGGAATAGAGGAAAAGCGTTTAAAAAAAGCGTTGTTAACCTCTACCGTCGCACCAGTTCCCAAGGTGCCTCCGCAATAAACGATACCATCAAGTATTTCTGGCATAATGAACTCAAAGGCCACATTTTTTGTTTTTTCAAAGGGATTAACTGGAGTTGGACTTAAGGGCCCGCCTACGTAGGTGATCGTTTTTATACCAAGCTCTGCCGCAGCATCACACACGCCGCGCCAAACCGCTTGCTGATACCATCCAATACCTACTAAGATATCCGTCACTAATCCAATAGTCATAGTTATTCCTTCCTCTCTGTATACATCGGCGAAAATCTAAATATACTAAAATCTCCAAAAAAAGGACAGAAACCGAGCAATTCGAT
>DUOS01000172.1 GCA_012838745.1 Treponema sp.
CCAGAAACGGTAAAACAAGCTGCTCGCGACTCGCTCGCGAGGCTTGAATGGTAAGAAAAGAACCAATACCCGTACTCATGGTGACCCTACCAGCTCTAATCTCAATTTATTTGGGAATTGAGCTAGGCTACATATCTTTTTTGCTCCCGCTTTTTATCACTCTTGTTTTTTTATCTTTTTTTTTATCTTCTTGGTTTATTATAGTTCCACATTGTCAGTTTTTTAAAAACGGGTTATTAATTTTTTTTGGTATTTTTATTGGTTTAAGTGTTCTTTTTTCATTACAAGTAAAAAACAAGCCCTTACGCACCCTCGCACTTCGAAAATCTATAACCTCTGTTTATGGAGAGTTACTCTCTGATCCAATGCCTGCAGGTACAGATTATTATCGTGTCTCCTTTAAAGTTGAACAAGCCTCCACAATAGTAGGTGGAGTATATTCTGCTCACGGTATGATATCTGTTTTTTTTCCGCGGGACTATGTTCTTCAATCAATGCCAGGAGGAATCGCTGTAAGTACTATGCCAGGGCTTTTTCTTGCCAAGGGATTAAGAGTTACAGTTCCCGTTAAGCAGGGTTCTAGTATTAAAGGACAACAAGATCGATTTTATTTTAACAATACTTCGGTAAATACTGACGTATCAAATCCTCAATGGAAATCGAGAACTTCTCGTTTGCGAGCGGGATTGCGTTTTTCTCTCATTAAAACGTTATATGACTGGAAAGAACCAGGAGGGTTACTGCTTGCCTTGTTGAGTTCAAACCGTGATTATATTCCTCCTCATCTCGCTCAAGGTTTTAGAAATGCCGGCCTTTCACATATTTTAGCCCTTTCTGGCATGCATTTATCTATTATTGCTGCACTTGCCTTAGGCATTGGGATTGGTACTGGAGGAAAGAAATTCGCAGTTCGCTTTTCTTTGTTAGTAATTATTCTTTTTGTTTGGTTTGCAGGAAACTCACCTTCTTTGGATAGAGCCCTCATTATGGCAATTACAGCGGTCATCTTTAAAAAAATGGGGGTTTCAGTAAAGATTGTTCCCCTTTTAGCATTTTCTTGTTTAATCCAGCTTCTGATAAGCCCCGCCGATACACTTACTCTAGCATTTAAACTTTCTTATGTTGCTCTTGCCGGTATTATCCTTCTTGGCCGATGGCTAACCTATAGTATTGAACCATTTATTCCAAGCAAACTAAGTTCCAGTATCACAGCTTCTATTGGTGCCCAGGTTTTTACGGCTCCTATTGTATCCAGCAGTATTGGTATCCTTGCTCCAGTTGGTATTATTGCTGCTTGTGTTACTGGCCCAATTGTTACCTTGTATCTTGTTAGTGGTATTTTCTTACTTTGCCTGGTAATTGTTTTTCCTGTCTTATCCAATATTGTTTCAAATTTGTATGCTGGTCTATATCGTTTTCTTGAAGTAATTGTCCTGTGGTTTTCTAAGTTCCCAACAATTTTGATACAGGACTTGTTCGCTAACCTTGTGACCAGTATACTGTGTATTAGTATGATTTTCTTCATCTATGTTTTGTATTGTCGCATCAGTACGAGGAGGATTCCGGATGCCTTGTTTTCTCGATTATGATTCTCCAACAGCTCTAAAAAAATTTCTAGATGATAATAGTTTTGCAATGCAAAAAAAATTCGGTCAAAACTTTCTTATAAACCGATCTTGTCGTGAAAAGTTACTATCTGCACTTAAAACTGAACCAAATATGTCTGTCTGGGAAATTGGGCCGGGACTTGGTGCTATGACAGAAAGTCTTTTATCCAAAGGAACAAAACTAACAGCATTTGAAATAGATTATGGTTTTTCTAAAGCACTTACTACTATGTTTTCAGATTTTGATAATTTTAACCTTATAGAAGGGGATGTACTAAAAACATGGTCTGACACAGCAAAATCCACTGGTAAACCTGATCGCCTTTTTGGTAATTTACCCTATAACATTGCCGCGACTATTTTAGCACAGTTCATAACCTCTGGCATGATTTTTGATGTTTGTGTTGTTACTATCCAAAAGGAAGTTGCAATGAGAATGATTGCTTCTCCTTCTACTAAAGATTATTCCTCCTTTACTGTACTGTGCCAATGGGCTTATGATATTACTACTATTATGGATATCGCTCCTGGATCTTTTTGGCCAAAACCTAATGTAGCATCCCGTGCTGTAAGGTTAACTCGAAAAAAACAACCCCTTCAGTGTACTAATAATGCAGTGTTTTTTTCACTCATTCGTGGGCTTTTTGCATCGAGACGCAAAACTATCTATAATAATATTCGAACCTGGCTTTCTACTAATGGGTATGAAAGAGAAAATAACAACACTGAGAAAATTGCACTAGA
>DUOS01000017.1 GCA_012838745.1 Treponema sp.
GCATGGAATCATACAGAGAAAAATCATTGGATGGAATATATGAAATGTTTTTATCGTTCATAAGTTTCCAGTTTTCAAGACGGATGGAACTCGCTACTGTTTGAAGTTCTTCATCTGATATTTCCTTACGGAACCATTTTTCTGTTGAAAATTTTAATTCGCGATGGGCACCGATTCTTGGAAACCCGGGTACTGTTGTTTTCATGGTCAAAGAATAACACTGGGTTGCGTTATAGTCTAAGACAATTTAATTATGATTGGCTATAGGCAGGGGCTATGGCCAATAGTGAGAGCTCGCGGGGTGGCAGCATACACAACGGCGATTCGCGGGGTGGGAGCTCCCGCCTAAAAAATTATGACGTACAAATACGGTGCAAGTTTTCCAAAAAGATAATTCCTGCTTGTGAGTGTACGGCAGTTTCTGGAGCAATATAACCAATAGTTATTGTTTCATCCAAATCAAGGGGAACCGCGGTTATTTTGTTTCCATTTAAATCCTGGGTAAGAATACCTGTTGAGATAGTGTAGCCATCAAGGCCGATAAGCAAATTAAAAAGAGTGGCTCGATCGCTCACGGTAACACTCTTTCGGTGATATACCGTGCTTTGAATTTCTTCAGAAAAATGAAAAGAATTATATTCACCCTGTTCAAAAGAAAGGCAGGGATAATCTTCAAGATCTTTTAGAGTAACGCTCGCGTTTTTCGCAAGGGGGTGGCGAGCGCTTACAAACACGTGGGGCTTAGCGGTGAACAGTGGGGTAAAGGTACAGCCTGCATCTTTGAAGAGTCGGTTAAGTACCCGTTGATTAAATTCATTAATATAGAGAATGCCGAGTTCGCTGCGTAGATTTTTAACGTCCTCGAGAATTTCGTGGGTCTTTGTTTCGCGCAAGGTGCATTCATATTCATCGACCCCAAGCTGGCGTATTGTATCTACAAATGCATTAACGGCAAAAGCATAGTGTTGGGTGGAAACAGAAAAAAGCGGGCGGGGTGGCTTACCACCCTGGTATCGGCATTCGAGTAGTTCCGCTTGTTCTAAAACCTGCCGGGCGTAGGAGAGAAATGCTGTTCCTTCAACCGTAACCTGAACGCCTCGGTTCGAACGGGTAAAAATAAGAATACCCATTTCGCTTTCAAGCTCTCTAATTGCATTAGAAAGGCTTGGCTGAGAAATAAAAAGGTGGGTCGCAGCTTCATTAAAGGATCCGTAGCGTGCCACGCCTACAGCATATTTTAGTTGTTGGAGGGTCATAGATAAATGGTACCCTCATTTACCCGCTTTTGCAATATTGTTAAATTGACATTACCCTTCTGTCTGATTATCTTTACTACTACGGAGGACGGTTATGAAAAATGAACGTGCAGCATCTGGAAGCAGGGTGGTTATTCTTGGCGCCTCAAACAAGGAAGATCGCTATTCTTGGAAAGCCTTTAACTTTTTGCTTGAGGGTGGGTATGTTCCCGTTCCCGTGCATCCCCGTATTGAGGAAGTAGGTGGAATACCAGTTTTTTCGTCTTTGAATGATCCTAAAATTTTGGAAGACGGACCAATCGATACGGTAACCCTATACGTTAACCCATCGGTCGTAGAAGAGAGCGTCTCCGCAATTATTGCCTTACAACCTCGGCGAGTCATTATGAATCCCGGAACAGAAAGTGACGCAGCTCGTAGTTCTCTTACAAATTCGGGAATCGTAGTCGTTGATGCATGTACCCTTGTTATGCTCAGGACTAAGCAGTTTTAAAATCCTTTGCAGTAAATTCTTGACACAAGTTGCCCTGATTGCCACAATAGAAAAAAAACAAGCATCAGGAGAAAGTTCTACAATGAATTCAGGTATCAAATGTTTCGCGCAACGTCATAAAAGGAGTTATCTTCCGTTAATTCGCCAAGCCCTGCGGGAAGATCTAGAAAAAAATGGTGACATTACAAGTAAGGCCATTTTTAGTCGAAAAACTCGCGCCGTTTTTAATCTCTTAGCAAAGGACGACGGAATCCTGTGTGGAATTGATGTTTTTATTTCCGTCTTTCGCGCTTTAGATAGGCGAATAAAAGTAGTTTCAAATTTTTCTGATGGTCACCATCTTTCTAAAGGGACTGTAGTGGCAACGGTAACAGGACCCCTCATTCCTATTCTTACCGGTGAGCGTACAGCGCTTAATTTTCTTTCGCAACTTTCTGGTGTGGCAACAAAAACGTCCCAATTCGTTTTTGTTAGTGGTGGAAAACCAATTATTTTAGACACGCGAAAAACGATTCCAGGAATGCGACATCTTCAAAAATATGCAGTTGTAACCGGAGGCGGTAAAAATCACCGTATTGGGTTGCACGACATGATCTTAATTAAAGATAATCATGTAGATGCAGCTGGAGGAATAACTGAGGCAGTTTCTCGGGTGAAACGCCGATGGGGAAATCGCTTTCTCATCGAAGTGGAAACACGAACGCTTGAAGAGGTTCAGCAAGCTGTTGATTCTGGTGTAGACCGCATTATGCTCGATAATATGGATAATCAGGCTATGGCTAGTGCGGTATCCCTCATCGCTGGTCGTGCCGAAACTGAGGCTTCTGGTAATATTACCTTGGAACGCTTGGCCTCTATAGGTGAGAGTGGGGTGGATTTTGTTTCATTCGGAGAACTAACCCATTCAGTCACTATTTTTGATTTTTCGCTCAAACAGGAAGCGATTTTATGAACAAAAAAAAACTCATTACTGATATTATCGATTTAAAAAGACTTTTAGCAGGTAGAGTGTTACTAGCCGCGCACCATTATCAGTCGCCTGAAATTGTTCAGCTTGCTGATGTAGTGGGTGATTCATATCGCCTTGCCGTTGTTGCTTCGGAGTCTCCTGCCGAATTTATAATCATCTGTGGTGTACGTTTTATGGCCGAAAGTGCAGCTATTCTTTCTCGCAAGGGGCAACATGTTTTCCTTCCCAATTTTTCAGCGGGATGTCCCATGGCAGATATGACTACACCAGATCATGCTGAACATGCCTTAACTCGCATTGCAGAAAGCATTGGTGAGGAGGCGGTTCCGATTACTTATATGAATTGTTGGGCTGATCTTAAGGCCCTCGCTGGTGCTCATGGGGGTAGCGTGTGTACTTCAGGAAACGCCACAAAAATAGTGGCGCAGTATCTTAATGCTGGGCGTCGGGTTCTTTTTATGCCAGATAAAAACCTCGGGATAAATACTGCCTTAGCTTTGGGTTTATCCGAAAAAGATATTTGCCACGTGTCTGCTGGCGGAGATGTTTTTTCACGAGACCCCACCGAAGCTACAATTTTCTTATGGGACGGGTATTGCCCAGTGCATCAGGTTTTTACCCTAGATCAGGTTGCTTCCGCACGAAATGCGCATCCAGGATCTCAAGTTATAGTGCATCCTGAATGTACTAAAACGGTTGTACAGGCTGCTGATATTGCTGCATCAACCGATCAAATGGTCTCGAAAATAGAGGGTGCAGGGCCACAGTCTGTAACCGTGATCGGAACAGAGCATCGTTTTATTGAACGCATGATCTGTGAGTATCCTGATCGAGAAATATATCCCCTTGAAAAAACCTTTTGCCACGATATGGATATGATTACCCTCGATAATCTCTACAAGGTTCTTCGCGCTCTTACAGTAGGCTCAGCTGATGCTTATGCCGTGCAAGTGAGCGAACAAGATAGGGAGTACGCAAAACGTGCCCTAACCTCAATGGTTGAAATTACAGAACGCTCGTAAAACTTTGAACTAATTATTCCCCAGCTACCCAGTTGCAGTGGTCAACTCCTTAAACTATACTCTTTCACATGCGTGTTGTAATTGTCGGAGCTGGAACAGTGGGGCTAAACATAGCCCGTGAGCTGATAGAAGAAAAGCGTGATGTCGTCCTTATCGAGAAAAACCCTGAAACGGCTCGGCGAGTAGATAACGAACTTGATTGTCTTGTTATAAATGATGACGGAAGTCGTCCTGAAACGCTTCGCCTAGCAAATACTGAAACTGCAGACTGGTTTATTGCACTTACTGGAACTGATGCGGTAAACATTGTTGCTTGCGGACTCGTCGCTTCGGAAACGAGTAAGACTAAAACTATAGCTCGAGTGGAAACACCATTTTATACGGCTCTTTCTTCTTCACAGCAAAAAACCTTTGGCCTTGATTATCTCATAAATCCCGCTATGGAAGCAGCGCGTGAACTCATGGATATCTTGCATGAAGGATTTGCTAGTTCCGTGACCCCCCTTCATGGTGGAGCACTCCAGCTGAGAACCGTTTTTGCTCCTGTTTTTCCAGAATATATTGGTAAAACACTTGGAGAAATGCGCCAGAGTAGTTTAAAACATTTCCTTATTACCGCGGTAGTTCGTTCCGATGGAATGATTGTTCCCAAGGGCGATTGTCGTATTGAAGAAACTGATAAACTGTATGTTCTTGGCACTCCCGATTCTTTAAATGATCTTTTGGGGCCGGTGGCAGGCTTAGAAGATATTGCTCGAAACATTATGATCGTTGGTGTTACTCGCATAGGGGAACGTCTTTTGGAAATGCTCCTTAATCCTCCGGCTACTAACGTGGGAGGGCTGTTGCGAAGACTCTTTAAAAAAAAGCCAGATATTACTATTCTCGATGCCTCAGATGAAGCATGCAAGCGTCTTGCCCATGAACACGATGGTATTTCTATTTTGAATACAGACTGTCTCGAGGAAGGCGCCCTGGAAAAAGCCGGCGTGGGCCGTTCTGATCTTTTCGTTGCGGCAGGGAACTCTCAAGCAGAAAATATTTTAGTAGCCCAATTAGCAAAATCTCTTGGTGCAAAAAAAACAATCGCAATAACAACTAATCATCGATTCCTTCATTTGGGTACTCGTATGGATATTGATTCCTATATTTGTTCTAAAGATGTGGTTGTTGCTGCTGTGTTGCAAACGGTGCGCAAGGCGCATATTCGTACTATTTACGATTTTTATGAAGATGATGTTGAGATCGTTGATTTAAAAATAAATCGCCGGTCCCCCTTAGTAGGTAAAAAACTAAAGAATATTGAACTTCCTCGCGATGTATTGCTTGCCTTTGTTATAAAGGAAGGGGTAATAATTGTTCCTTCTGGCGAAACCATGCTAGACGGAGGCGATGAGATAGGCTTGGTAACACATAAAAAACACATAGCAGATTTAGAGCATATATTTGGCGGCGCAGATGGAAGCTAGAGCGCTTTTTCGAGCTATATCTGTCTTGCTTTCTATTGTGGCAACCTTTATGCTCGCCTGTCTTATTCTTGGTCTTTTCATCGGGGAAGGCCAAAATGCTCTTTCTATTTTTTTACCACCTATACTCGGCGGGTACACACTTTTTCTACTGTCTTTAATTATTTCCAGCCGATCAATTGTTTTGTCTCAGCGTTCAGGATACCTTTTCGTCGTTCTTTCCTGGCTTTCCGCAGCGGTTCTGGGCGCAATTCCCTTTTTTTTAGCAGGTTTTTCTCTGTCCCCAGCAGCAGCCTTTTTTGAATCTATGTCCGGTTTTACCACTACTGGTGCTACTATACTTACTGATGTTGAAGCTCTCCCCCGTTCTTTGCTTTTATGGCGGGCTACTACTCATTGGTTAGGCGGAATGGGAATTGTTGTGTTAACTGTTGCTATTTTCCCACTTCTTGGGATTAGCGGGCGTACCCCCATGGAAGCAGAATCTCCTGGCCCACAAGTAGATAAATTTACCCCTCGTCTTTCACATACTGCCTCAATTCTTTGGCTTATTTATCTAGTGCTTACCCTGATTCTTACCGTCCTCTTGCTTTTTGGTGGGATGGACTGGTTCGATGCTGTTACTCATGCTTTTGCTACTATGGCTACAGGTGGGTTTTCTACTCGAAATGCATCTGTCGGTGCTTTTGATTCTGCCTATATTCAGATTGTTTTAACTGTGTTTATGATACTCGCCGGTACGAGTTTTACAATCCACTGGCGGGTTCTTACGGGGAAAACTCGCGACGCCTTGCGCGATAGCGAGTGGCGAGTATATATCAGTATAATTGTTGTTGCGTCAGTTTTAATATGGATCGCCTTGATACATTCTGGAATTAGCCGTTCAATTTGGGACCACTTGCGCCACGCATGTTTCCAAGTTGCATCTATAATAACCACAACAGGATTTGCTACGGAAGACTATTTATTTTGGCCGGACTTTGGACAGACTGTACTTTTTGCTCTTATGTTTGTGGGAGGTTGTGCTGGATCCACTGCTGGCGGAATTAAGGTGGGGCGCATAGTCACCCTTTTTAAAATGGCCCAAGCGGAGATGAAGTATTTGCTCAATCCACGAGGGGTTTATGGTATTTTTGTAAACCGACGGTATATGAAAAAGCAAATAGTCTACGACATTGCTGCAATGGTTTATTTGTTTTTGGGAGTGTCTCTTGTTTCCACCCTCGTGGTTTCCTCGGCGGGATACGATATTCTTACGAGTCTTACTGCGACGCTGGCTACGCAGGGAAACATTGGTCCAGGTTTTTCCTTAGTGGGTCCTGCCTGCAATTACGCATTTTTCCCCGATTGGATAAAAACCTGGCTTTCTTTTATGATGCTTGTGGGACGCCTAGAAGTGTATACTGTTCTAGTCCTGCTTACCCGAGCTTTTTGGAAGCGATAGCTCCCCGTTTCCGACGAGCTTATATTACTCCCAACAAATACCCGTTTCCACTCTTGTACATTTTTCTTTACCACTAATCGCGGTACACTGGTAGCAAACTTCATTAACCGTTTTCTTTTCTATAAACCACTGACGAATATTATCGAGTGTTACCCGTGCAATTTCTGTGAGTGCTTCTTCGGTAAGAAAAGCCTGATGAGAGGTAAGAAGTACGTTCGGAAATTGAATTAGACGAGCGAGAACATCGTCTTGAATAGGTGCAAGAGACCAATCTTCAAAGAAATACTGATCTTCTTCTTCGTATACATCGAGCCCGGCGCCGCGAATTTTTCCTTCTTTAAGTGCGTTTACGAGGGCGCGTGAATCAATGAGCCCACCTCGTCCAGTATTGATAAGGATTACGTTTGGTTTCATCATATCGAGAGTTTTCTCGTTTATCATGTGGCTGTTTTCTGGAGTAAGGGGACAGTGCAAGCTGATAACATCTGATTTTCGATAGAGAGTTTCGCGATCAACATACGTTGCACCAATACTCTTTGCGAACGCTTCGTCTGGGTACAGATCATCTAAGAGAACTTTCATTCCGAAGCCATTGAGAATTTGTGCTAAGATTTTACCAATTTTACCAGTACCGATTACTCCGGCAGTTTTCCCGTGCAAGTCCTGCCCAACGAGGCCAGTAAGAGCAAAGTTACCATCTCTGATACGGTTATAGGCAGTATGAATACGGCGGTTAAGTGTTTGGAGGAGGGCTACTGCATGTTCGGCTACAGCATAGGGCGAATATGCTGGAACGCGCACAACATGAATTTTCTTGTACACTGCTTCCAGATCAATATTATTGTAGCCAGCACAACGCAGGGCAATAAGTTCTATCCCGTATTCGTTCAAAAGAGATATAACTTTTTCGGTAATTTTATCATTCACAAAGACACACACTGCTTGATTACCTTTAGCAAGCTTTGCAGTGGCAGCCGTCAGTTTACTTTCAAAAAAATTAATTGTAATACCTATATCTGGGTAATGAGCCGCCTTGAGCGATTGTTCAAAATACTGGCGGTCATAGGGTTTAGCGTCAAAAAAAGCAACAGAAATCTGTTTTTTCATGTATTTCTCCTTACAAAATTAAATATACCGTATTAGTAGGAAAAAGGAAAGAAAAAGATACTGTTGCTGTTTTATTTAAAATCCTTTACAAGAGAGGAATCATAGACCAATCGATGGCGCCCTTTTCGTTAACCACTTCGCGATCAGCGTGCACATACTCAATCTTACCAACAAACATTTCATGGCTGCCGGTTAGGATGGAGTCTACCACGGTACATTCAATATTTACTGGGCAATCTACGAGTATAGGAGCGTTTACTTTGACGCCATTTTCGGTGCGCACACCAATTTTTTTAAGCTTATCTTCGTCGCGGCCAGAGTGAGATCCCAGATAATCGTAGGCTTCTTTCATTGCCGGTGGGGTTAAGTTAACTACAAAACAGCCACTTTCTTTAATCAAACCATAGGAAAAGCGGGACGGTACAATGCCAACCATAACCGAAGGAGGATCAAAGCTGCAGTTTCCACCATAGACGACGACAAGTGCATTATCTTTTCCGTCTAATCCACGGCAGGATACAAGCATTGGGGGTTTGGGATTAAGTATTGATCGGGATTGGGCTTCAGCTTTATCACCCGTTCTACTTTCTAAGTAATGGCGACGGCGATAGTCTGCAATTGCCGCATGTAGGGTATCTACCGCAAGTTTGGCGCAATGTTCAGATTCTTTTTCTATATCTTTAGCAACCGCTAAAATATCTGCAGGGGTGAACTGTTCGGCAACCGAACATGCAACGCTCGAGCACATGAGTGCGGCAGTAGCGCCGCATTTATTTGAAAAATAACACCCGTCTGTGGTGTAGTGTGCCGCTTCGATAACTCCGTTAGTTACCTGTATCCAAAACTCTAAGGTGTCTCCGCAGGGGCCAGTAATTCGAGCATTACCGTTTGCACCTCGAAGAGGGCCAAACACCTCTGGTACGGTTATAGTTCCAATAGTTAGAAAATCTGACATAGTTACTCCTTGCCTGTTATTGTAACGACCCAGTCGCCGAGGGAAAAGCCGTAGCGTTTAGCGAGGCTTTCACATTTTATCTGTAAAATACAGAATACTCTACGGTCGCAGTTAAGCAGGGTTTCATAGTTTCCCTGCCCCTTAGAAATAATAACATCTGCTTCATAAAAAATCTTGCGAAATTCATCGCTCGTTGCAGGAAGATGGGTGCCAGGAATATCGGTCCCGTTGGATATTATTTCGGCTACGGTATCCAAACCAGCATCTTTGGCATCGGCGAGGGTTACGTCGTTAATAACAGGGGATCCTTTTACTGCATATAGCACGCGGGCGTTTCCAGGAAATCGATTAATAAAAAGACGATCGAAAACAGCTTCGCCGGCATTGTCACCTAAGACGAGTACAGTCTTAGCAAGGCTAATACGGCTATACAATTCGCTGGCTTGATTGTCCACAATTGGTACTTTCATAGCTTTTTCAAAAGAATCCCGTACGAGCGTTTCACTCCATTCCGTTTTTGCACCAAAATCGAGTATGTTGCCTGCAATAGCAAAGCGAATTGCAGCTTCAAAGGGATTTTCTGCTTTTGAAATTGTTTTTTCTGCTTCAGGAGCAAGGAGAAGTGCTTTTTCTGTAGATTTCTTTTTAAGTGCTAAATAAGGATCAGGCGAATCCAGTTCCTGGCGGATTACTCGGTGCATGGCACTTACAATTACTGGCGGCGGTTGATCAAGATTAGCATTTGCAATAGTGACGAGAACTTTTCGCAAAAGTTCATGGATCTTTTTTTCATCTTTGGTAATCATTCTGCATGCGTCTAAAGCCTGACGTACAAAGCAGGGAACGCAGTCTAGGTAGGATTTCATATAAAGGTAGGTATCTCCATTCAATTGGGTATAAATTTACAGCTGCCAATAATGTGCACGAGTGCAACAAAATTGGCAGCTGTAGTTAAGCCTTAGCTGTCCTTCGACAAATCGTCGATGTCGGACAACCTTTTTTTTATTGATTCCAGCTCCCGTGCAAGATATTCTTGCTGGCGGGAGAGAACTTCGCGCTCATTTTCGGGAGCTAGTTGCGCTCCCTGAGGTTGAAATCCTACGGCAGGATCAGCATATGAATTAGCATAGCCTCCGCCAAAACCAGCTCCGCCGCGACCAGGTCCGCCGCTAAATCCGCGACCAAATCCTTGTCCGCGTCCAAATCCACGGGCTACTCCACGGCCAAAACCGCGGCCATAACCACCCTGTCCATTAGGTACTGTATTGGAATAACCTGGTACTCCGTACCCGGCGCAAAAACCAGCTGCGCGTCCCGTCATGGGACCTTGACCCATCGGGCCATTTCTATCACCTCTAGGCATAGTCTTACCTCCTTGCCATTAGTCATAAGTATACAAGCATAAACCGTGCCAACTGAAATCCAGCAATTAAACTAGCCTTTCGCCACAAATAACACGATATTACTATAAAGATCAGTGTCTAACTGACTATAGTATTGCACAAATGCAACATTATTGCAATGATGCAATGTCTCTTGTGTTGCAATTATGCAATGGAATTGCGTATACTATCCTAGAATCTTGATAAAAAGGGAGTCTAACATCGAAAATCACACGAATATGGTTGGCACGAAAATTGCTTGATATTACGTATGAAAACCGCAATTACGATATGGAATGGAAGAGTCGCTCCGGTATTCGATGTGGCACATCAATGTTTGATACTTAATGGTGAAAACCGAGAAGCATTGCAAATACCTCAAGGCAATGTAACGGTAAAGCAGGCTTTTTTTACGGAACAGGGAATTGGTCAACTCATCTGTGGGGCAATTTCTCGTGAGTATGAAGATGCCCTTCTCGCTTCTGGGGTAGAGGTGGTATCGTTTATTGCTGGTCAGGTGGATCTGGTTATAGATGCATGGAATGCAGGTAATCTGGTTCAAGATCAATTTTCTATGCCGGGCTGTGGTTGCCGGCGGAGGCAATGCCGTCGGCAAGGTCGTGGCCAAGGCCGAGGCCGAGGGCGTACGCATAATTTATAAGGAGTAACACATGAAAATAGCTTTTTCAGCATCTGGCGATTCGTTGGATGCGGCTTTAGATCAGCGGTTCGGAAGAGCTGCTCAGTTTGTCATAGTAGATTCAGAAACAGATGAATTTACCGTAGTGGATAATACCCAAAACCTTAACGCTGCACAGGGCGCGGGCATTCAGTCGGCTCAAAATGTAGTTTCTGCTGGTGCTACGGTTCTTGTATCCGGGCATACCGGTCCTAAGGCGTTCCGTGTGCTTAGTTCTGCAGGAGTCGAAATTTATCTTTCTTCTGCGGCAACAGTAAAAGAAGCATACCAAGATTGGAAAGATGGCAAGCTTGCAAAGAGCGGGTCACCCGATGTGGAAGGTCACTGGATATGAAAATCTCGATAGCATCCGGAAAGGGTGGTACTGGTAAAACAACCATAGCTGTTTCCCTGGCGCTTTCAGTTCCGGGTCCAGTAGTTCTTTTAGATTGTGATGTAGAAGAGCCGAACTCTGGGATATTTTTCCCTAATTTTACCGCTGAGGGAAAAGAATCAGTTACGGTGCCAGTACCAGTAATTAATGAATCGCTGTGTACTGCCTGTGGAGAATGTGGGCGATTTTGTGAGTTTAGTGCAATCGTTTGCCTAGGAACTTCGGTAATGGTATTCGCCGAGCTTTGTCATTCTTGTGGTGGTTGTACTATGGTTTGCCCTCATTCAGCATTAAAAGAAGAGCCTTCTCGCATTGGAGATTTAGTATATAGAACAATTCCGCGTACGGGCGAGGGCACTACTGAGCCAATTAGTTTTGTGCATGGGCTGCTTTCTATAGGAAAGGCAATGTCTCCACCGCTTATCCGAGCCGTAAAAAAGCGAGGAACGATTGAGGCGGAGAAGCTTGCAAAAGAGCATGGCTGCGAACCACTAATTCTCATCGACTCACCGCCAGGTACTTCGTGCCCAATGATTACTACCGTCTCTGAGACCGATTATGTAATCCTTGTTACTGAACCGACTCCTTTTGGGCTTCATGACTTAGATCTTGCGGTTAAAACCGTACGCAAACTGGGTTTGCCTTTTGGAGTTGTTATAAATCGTAGTGATTCTGGTGATGATAGGGTTTGCAAATACTGTGAACGCGAAGAAATACCTATACTTTTGCAGATACCTGAAGACCTTCGTATTGCCCAAGGCTATTCATCTGGAAAGCCGCTAGTGGAATCCGCTCCCGAATACCGCAAAGATTTTGTCGCATTGGCAGAAGCAGTAAAAAAAGCGGTTAAAGCGGAGGGGAAGGTAGAATGAAAGAAATAGTAATAATAAGTGGAAAGGGTGGCACCGGAAAAACAAGCATCACGGCTGCGCTTGCGGCGATTGCTTCGCGTAAACACCGGATGGTGTTTGCTGATTGCGATGTTGACGCCTCTGATTTGCATTTGGTGTTCAATCCCGAAGTCTTAGAAACAAAGGATTTTTATTCGGGTCATGTTGCTCGGATTGATCCACAGAAATGTATATCATACGGAGAATGTACGGTTTGCAAAGACTTGTGCAGGTTTGATTCAATACGGTATTCTCATACAACAGGGATGGTTATCGACGAAACCGCTTGCGAAGGATGCGGAGTATGCGTTAGATTTTGCCCAGCGCGTGCAATAGAATTTCCAGACCGATATTGCGGTGAATCCTTTGTATCAAATACGCGTTTTGGTCCACTCGTGCATGCAGCACTCGATATTGGCGCTGAAAACTCGGGAAAATTGGTAACCTTAGTGCGTACTGCTGCGAAGAAAATTGCAGAAAAGGGTATTTCTGGTACAGGAGAAAACCCACCTGCGGAATATTTGATTGTAGACGGTTCTCCGGGAACAGGATGCCCTGTTATCGCTTCTATAACTGGATGCGATGCTGTGGTAATAGTAACTGAGCCAACACTTTCGGGCTTGCATGATCTTGAACGTGTTGTAGCACTTGCAAAGCATTTTTCTATTCCCGCCTATGTGTGCGTGAATAAATATGACATTAACGAAGCGCAGTCAAATGAGATTATTGCGTGGTGCGAGGCACATGGAGTACCCGTTCTTGGAACCGTGCCGTGGCATCGTAGTATTACCTCTGCCCAAATTGAAGGGTTAAGTGTAGTTGAATATGCAGAAAAACATGGCGAAACGACAGTACCAGATGCCATGCGGACTATATGGGAGAATCTATGGGAATTGACACAGTAAAAATGGAAGACGTGGCCAAAAAATATGTGGTCATGTCTGGTAAGGGCGGTGTAGGAAAAAGCACCGTAGCAGTAAATATTGCAACAAGCCTTGCCATGCAAGGTAAAAAAGTTGGCTTGCTCGATGTGGATATCCACGGGCCGAGCATTCCTACTATGCTTGGTTTATCTGGCGAAAAACTTATGTCTGATGGAGATAGGATTCAGCCTCGTGTGGTACCAGGTATTGAAAACCTCCAGGTGGTATCAATCGGGTTTATGCTTGAAAAAGAAGACTCCCCTGTTATTTGGCGTGGGCCTATGAAAAATGGCGTGATACGTCAGTTTTTAGAAGAAGTACAGTGGGGTAGTCTCGATTTCTTAATTGTGGACTGTCCCCCAGGAACGGGAGATGAACCTCTTTCTGTAATACAACTATTGGGTGACGCAGACGGTGCAATAATTGTGACTACGCCACAAGAAGTATCGCGGGTAGACGTGAGTAAGTCGGTTAATTTTTGTAACCAACTCAAACTACCAGTTACTGGTATTATCGAAAACATGAGTGGCTTCGTTTGCCCCCATTGCGCAACAGTAACCGACGTATTTGGTTCTGGTGGTGGTAAAAAAATAGCCGATACCTATAACATACCACTTATGGGAACTATCCCGATTGATCCGGCCATAGGCGAATCAGGAGACAGTGGTACTCCCTATGTTTCTCGCTTTGCCGATTCTCCGGTAAGCAAAATATTCGAAACGATTACAAGGAGTTTACTATGAAAATAGCCGTACCCGTTGCTAACGGAAAATTAAATTTGCATTTTGGGCATTGCGTTGGCTTTGATATCTTTGATATCTCTGAAGACGGAAAAACCGTCGTTACAAAAACTGCGATAGAAGCCCCTCCTCACGAGCCGGGGTTACTCCCTCGCTTTTTGGGAGAAATGGGCGTAACGCACATTATCGCCGGAGGCATGGGCTCTCGAGCTCAAGACCTATTTAAAGAGCGCGGAATAACCGTGTGTGTTGGCGCGGAATGTGATACCTCAGATATTGTGGTTTCCCGCTTCCTCGACGGTACCCTCATTACCGGTTCCAATGCCTGTGACCATTAATGAAAATATTGCTGCGGGTGTGGAAATAACCATACTCGCAGATAATATCGCCGAACCACCACTTACTGGCGAGCATGGCTTTTCTGCCGTGCTCGCAATACGTAAAGCAGATGACTCCGTGCTCCATGTTCTTTTTGATACAGGGCGCGGAGTGCTGTTTCACAATGCACCCCTTGTTGGTGTTGATCTTTCAAAACTAGATGCTCTCGTGCTGAGCCATGGGCATTATGACCATACAGACGCACTCCCAGAGTTTGTGAAGCACTACCCCCATGTACGCATCCATGCGTCTACGGGAATTTTCCGCGACCATTATAGCAAGAGCACTGGAGAGAGCCGGTTTATTGGCTTTTCTGCTGAGTCTCGCGTCGCTATTCTCGCACCCGATTCCTGCTATGTGCCGTTTACTGGGAAAACTGCCTTTGGTGGAGGACTGGTATCCATTGCAGACAATATACCGCGCTCCCATCCTCTTGAACTAACGAGCCCGCTTCTCTTTGATGACAAAGCTTGTACTATTCCAGATACTGTTCCCGATGAACTCGTATTGTGGATAGATACTGTAGATGGATTAGTTATTGTTACCGGATGCTGCCATGCAGGATTTATAAACACCGTTGAGTTTGTGCGCTCTCAAACGAAAAACCGACCCATCGCCTTAGTATGCGGTGGCTTGCACTTAGCGAAAGTTTCAACCCAACGTATAGAGGCAACTGCTCGCTACATCGTTGATACTAAAATTGCACGAGTGGCGGCTTTTCATTGCACGGGCGTAGAAGAAACCCGCCAGCTCGTAAAACTAACGGGCGGAATTGTGGAAGCAGGGCAGTGCGGAACACGGTTGCAGACCGGCAGAAAAACTAACAAAACCGAAAGTAGTATCTAAGTCTACAGACCATGTACAAGTAATAGCACAAAATACAAAACAATCGTAATAACCGTACCCAGCGAGAGCGTGGCACTTACAAAGTCATGCTCGGCTTCGCTGGCTCCGTTCATAAAAAGCGGGATAATAAACGGTGGCGGAAGCAAAGCCATGGTGTATAAAGCCGGCACGAAGAGCCGGGGAACATGAGTAAGGCGGGGAAACACAAAGTGCTGCATGAGCAGGGCAAAGCCCAAAAGCAAAACAGTGCGGGTAAGGAGCAGGGCCAGTGGGGCTGCAAAACCCGAAATGCGGAACCGTAGTTGGTAGCCAATTATTATCAAGATGAGAGGAATCGTGAGGCTCGAAAGCATAGAGAGTGCTGTGTGTACACCCGTATAGCCTGGAAGCGTTTCGAGCAAACCCTTGGGAAGCAAAGCATTGAGTATCATTCCAACAATGATAGCCAAAATAACTGGCGAAGTAATAAAATTAGTGCCGATTTTCTTGAGCCCAGGCTTCGACTCTCGGATAACCATGAGCAGGGTTGTCAAAATAAACCATACATACAATTCTTGACCCAAATCGAGCACACCAATAGCCTTGAGACCTTCCGCTCCAAAACTAATACCGAATAAAGAAAACCCAAGCATACCCATTTCAAACCCAGTGAACATGAGTGGGGCATAGCGATTTTCAGGAGAAATAATCCGCCCAGCGGCTTTGCCTGCAGCGAGCATTACAAAGTTGACTGCGAACATAAGCACAATTATAATCAAAAACTCACGCTGAAAATCAAGATCTAGAAAGGTAAGAAAAAGTAAGGCTGGTAGGGTAATGCGTACAAGAAACAGTTTGATTTCTTCGACTGTCGATTCAGAAAAAAAAGAACGACTACGGAAAAAAACACCGAGGAATAAAAAGAATAAAATGGGAGCGATTTTTTCAAAGATTGAAACGAAAATCATAGGGTATCCACCTGAGAATCTTTTGGCATATCAATGATGTGAATGTCGCGTTGTGGATAAGGAATCTCAATGCCTTCTTTGCGGAAGCGATCAAAAATTGCAAAATAAAGATTACTGCGCAGAACTGCAGGCTTAGTCATATAGTCTTCTGTCCACACAGAAAGATTAAAATTAAGTGCGCTATCCCCGTAGTTGTCAAACAGTACCACAGGAAGTGGATTATCCAAGACACCCGGTTCCTCACGAGCAACGTCTAATAAAACCGTGTGAATCTTTTGCGGATCTTCCTTGTAAGAAACTCCTACGGGAATAGTAAACCGCATCTTTTTATTATGATGCGACCAGTTGATAACGGTAGATGTAATAAATTCGGTGTTAGGAACAATTACAGAGATACTTCCTTTGGTGCGAATCGTTGTAGCACGCATAGAAATATTTATAACGTCACCTATAATTTGACCGACTTCAACTCGATCGCCTAACTTAATTGGTCGCTCAAATAGAATGATTAAACCGCACATAAAATTATTAGTAATGGCTTGAAGCCCAAATCCTACACCAACACCGAGGGCCCCGAATAGAATAGAAAATGCACTTAAATCGAGACCCGCGGATTGAAAAATGACGATGAAACCTAATATGAGAAAAACATACCGAACAAGTGAAGCTACCGCGTTCCGTACACCCACATCGATGGCACTGTGTGCCATAAGTTTATGAACAATCCATCGCTGTGTTATTTTGCTAAAAGCGATTAACAAAAATGATGCAAAAACAAGAACCGTTGCAACCATCAGCGTTATCTGTGAAGAGCCGAGTGTAAAAAGATTAAAGTTGAGCACGGAGCTAACATTATCTAGAAATTCCATCGTCAAATCCTTCTATACGGTTGCGACTGTTTTGCCAAATTCAACGGCAAGTTTTTGTGCGTCAGAATCGGGATTCCATAGGTTTTTCATGCCTTCGGTAATCACTTCAAAACCAGCATCATTCATCTGTTCGTCCATAAACTTAACTGATCCACCGCTCCATCCATGGCAGCCAAAAGAGGCCGCTTTTTTACCCTTGAATTTCATTTGTTTTACCATATGAATAAAACCAGCCATAGAATGTAAAGCAGTGTTCCCAACAGTTGGCGAACCGAGAATAAGCATCTTTGATTTAAATACTTCTGTAATCAAATCGTTATCGTCACTCAAGGGAAGGTTATATGATTTTACAACCACGTTAGGATCTGCTAGATGGATTCCTTCTGCAATATTTTCTGCGAGCTTCTTAGTGCCATTCCACATAGTGTCGTAAATAATAGTAATTTGATTTTCTTGGTAGTCATCTGCCCACTGGGCATATTTTTCTACAATCTGCATTGGATTATCTCGCCAAAGAACTCCATGGCTCGTGGCGAGTATATCGATTTGCAAATTTAAAGAAAGAATTTCTGCGAGCTTCTTTTTTAAAATAGAGCTAAA
>DUOS01000018.1 GCA_012838745.1 Treponema sp.
AGAATCGCGGGAGAAAACCAAAGAGTTTCTCTCCGCTACCTTTACCTTTCTCACATTTTCCGTTTCCTTAGCCGTCATTGTCGGTATTTTGGCCGCTCCACTGATTGTTCCCCTATTTGGAACAGGAACTCCTGAAACGCTCTTCCTAACCCGTATTATGTTTCCCTATCTCGCAGTTATTTCAATCGCAGCCCTTTTTCAGGGGATTCTTAATGGTGTACGCATATTTTCGCCCTCAGGTTTTACCCCGATTCTTTTTAATCTGACAATAATTGGATGTACGTGGTTTTTTGCAGAACGGATGGGAAATCCTGCACGAGCTATGGCCTTAGGTGTTTTGATTGGTGGATTTATTCAAATGGGCTTTCAAATTCCCTTTGTTTTAAAGCAGGGATTTCGATTTTCCTTAATTTCTCCCTTGCGTGCGCTCCGCAATCCAGGAACTCGCAAGGTTCTCCGATTAATTGGACCGACGATTATAGGGATGGCCGCCTACCAGTTAAACGATCTCGTATCTTCTATTTTGGCGAGTAACGCTGGGCCGGGCATTGTTTCCAGCCTCCAGTATTCGTTACGCTTGCAAGAACTCATCTTGGGAATTTTTGCTGTTTCTATTGGAACCGTTATTCTACCCGACCTTTCAGCTCTTGCCTCAAAAAAAGATTGGACTAAATTCAATAAACTACTCGCTCGAGCAATGAATGCCATTGCGCTCATAACCATCCCGGTAACCTTCTTTTTTCTAGCCTCAGGAGAAGCGCTCATCACTCTGCTGTTCAAAACTAAAAGTTTTTCAGATGAATCAGTTGCCCTAACGCTAGCAGCCTTTACTTGGCATATTCCTGGCCTGTATTTTATTGCTGCAAATCGTATCCTTGCCCCTGCATTTTATGCAAGAAGCGACACTCGTTCCCCTACCTTTGCCGGTATTTTATCTTTTGTAGCAAATATCTTAATGGCACTTCTGCTTGTTGGCCCTATGAGTGGCGGTGGTATTGCTCTTGCATTGAGTATAGCAAGTGCGGTAAACACAGTGTTACTTGTAGTTTTTTTGGGTAGAACAGGGACACTTGAAATGGGACCGCTCGTACGCAATACAATTATCTATGCGGGCAAACTGATTGTTTTTTCTGTTATCGCTTCAATCCCTATCCGAATTCTAAACGGACCTCTGTATGCATTTTTTGCAAATGGAAATCGACTGATATCCCAAGGGATTCCTCTTATGATAAATCTAGTAGTGTTTAGTACTATTGGGCTTGTACTACTGTTTATAACGGGCGACCCCTTGCTCAATCAAGCAGTGAACGCCCTGCGTAATCGTTCTAAGAACGATTAATTTCGATTAATCTCTATCTCCCAAAACAGCCGATACTTCTTTTTCATGATAGCCAAACAAGGCAAAAAACCCAACGAGAGAAAAAACAGCAGCGCAGATAAGAACCAGTCTAAGCCCAATTCCCTTTGGCTGGCGAAATAATGAGCTACCACTAAAGACAATAAAAAGAGGGAACAAAAGACCGGCGATAATTACCCCTGATTTTACGATCAAGGTGTGAATTGCGAAATACATACCACCACGTTTTTCCCCGGTTTTACGCTCTGCCGCTACAGCAAGGTCGGCAACAAGGGCGTTTGGAACAACCGAAAAAACAGCATAGGGAATTGAGAGCATAAAAGCCAGTACCATACCCTGAAACCAGGGGTCTATTGGATACAGCCCCGCAAATACAGAGGCAATCAATGCCACCATGAATAATACATAGGCTATAAACAACATTTTTCGTTTCCCAACAATTTGTACAAGAACAAATACGGGATAAAAAAGAGCAAGGTTGGAGAAAAAAACAGTAAGAAGGAGGAGATTAGCCGCGCGCTGATCAAGTTTGAGCAGTACCGTAACAAACCATGAAAAACCCGCAATAAAAAGAGCTGAAGCAATGCGAAACATGCTATCTGCTAGCAAATACGACTGAAAATGCTTGTCCTTGCCCACAACAGATAACGCTTGGCGAAATGAATCCCGCACTGGTTCAAACGGCTCATTTTCCTTTTCCTTAATTAAAAACGCCGGAAGCAACATACACACCGCAGCCACAAGAGCATATACCGCAATAATACTTTTAAATGCATCGGAAGGAGATAAGGTAGTCACCCGCCGAAGAAGATCTGCAAGGGTAAAAATACGATTTCCAAGCAAAGACGCCGTAGCCGTAGCAACACCCATTAAAATAGAAAGGACCATCCGATCCTGACGAGTCTTGCCAATTTCTGCGAGCAAGGCCAAATACGGTGTGGCGTAAAAGGAAAGAAGAGTGTAAAAAATGAGGGTGATTACTACTAGATAGACAGAATTAACCGTAAGATTTGTTGAAGGAAGAAAAAACACCATAAACGATGCAAAGGCTACCGGCACGGCAGAAAAGAGCATAAAGCCAGTTCTGCGCCCGTGTTTTAATAGAGTTCGATCAGACAACCAACCAGAGGCCAAGGACGCTCCAGCATCGGCAATTTGCCCAAGGGCTATAGCCAACCCGGCAACAGTAAAAAGACCAAACAGGGGGGCTTGGTGAATATGATTGGCAAAGAACGGGGCTGTATTGGGAGTATAGAATGTTAAAAAAAGCTTGCCCGCCCCATAGGCACAAAGTACCAAGCCCAATTGCCCAAGGGCATACACCACTTTCTTCCCGAAAGAAACCGTCATCCACCACTCCTCACTGTTTACCGGCAGTTATGGTAGCCTATTTGCTTTACCCTGTCAAAGAAATTGCGTATAGTATGATATAATGAACACTATGTATCAAAAAAGACGAGCAGACCTAGTAACGTGGATGGCTCGCAAGAGTATATCAGTAGTACTTCTAGAAGACACAGAAGGTCGCCGCGAAAAAGCTATTAGATATTTCTCTGGACATCCTGGCGACGCCTTACTGGCGATTACCGTAACTGGCCATGCAGTACTTTGCCCCTGGGACATAAACTTAGCCGAGCGTATGTCTGATGTAGACGTTGTTATTCCCTACAGCGACTTTGGCCGCCACCCGGTGACAGCTGCGGCAGGCATCATTGAGTCTATCGGTGTACCCGCGAATTCTCGCATTGAAATACCGGGGCACACTCCTTACCCGCTTTTTCTACAATATGTAGGAACACTTCTTGAACACGTTGTTCTATGCCGCGAAACCGAGGGCGTTTTTGAAGAAATATCGCGAATGCGCTCAATTAAGGACGAATCAGAAATAGCTATAATCGAATCTGCATGCGCACTCACCGACACCATAATAAATCTTTTGGAAAAACAAATCCGTTCAGGAAAAATTAAAACAGAATTAGATGCGGCTATGTTTATTGAACATACTGCGCGTGAATCAGGTGCAGACGGCACTGGATTTGAAACATTGGCAGCCGGTAGCGACCGAAGCTATTCTATCCACCCCGTTCCCGCCTACACAAACGCTAAAATAGGTACCACTGGTCTTTCTATTTTGGATTTTGGAATAATGATTGGTGGATACACGAGCGATGTTACCCTAACCCTCGCTTGCGGAAAAATAAACCCAACACAAGAAAAGCTCATAGGTCTTGTGGAAAAAGCTTACGCTGCAGCTATTTTAAAATATACTCCCGGAACACTCACTCGAGAAGCCTCTCTTGCTGCAGATGCTGTATTCAAACGAAGCAAGAAAAGCATGCCCCATGCCCTAGGGCACGGAATAGGTCTTGAACCTCACGAAGGCCCTGCTATAAGAAATCGCATAGAAAATGAATGGGTTTTTGAACCTGGAATGGTTGTTACACTAGAACCTGGTCTTTATGACCCACTCCATGGCGGGTGTCGCCTTGAAAATGACATTCTTATAACCGAAGAAGGGAACCGAGTTTTAACAAACTCCCGTATTATTCGCATTTAATACAATTCTGGCATAGGAATTAGGGTTTGCAATGTAGCAAACAATATTCGATGATTATAGTCATGAACAACGCCGCTAACACCATGGTACATTCGGGTAAAGAAGATCCTTTAGAATCGCTGAGAAAACATGCGATTCCAGGTATTATTGTTTCGTTCATACTGGCGACCGTCACTGCAATTCTATGCCTATACCATGGATACACTGCTATTTTTCAAAACACATTTTATATTCCTTTACTGATTGCTGCTCTGTATTTTCCACGAAAGGCTATCATCCTTGCCTTTTTTACATCTCTAGTATATGTTTTTCTTGTATTGTTCATTGGCCCTGGGAAAGTTTTACTCTTTCCAGCGCTTATCCGTGGTTTCTTCTTTTTTACAATAACAGGGGTTACTGTGTATGTTTCCCTACGACGGGAGAAAGCCGAAAACGCATTGCACGATCAATTGGCAAACCTAGGAAAACTAGTACAAGAACAAACTGAGTACATTTCTGAAAAACTAGAACGGTCAAATCAGCTTGGAGATGCGTATCGAAAAGGAAATGAATACTACGAACTGTTGTTCAAGCAAGTTGATACCCCAATTGTAATTTGGAATCAAGATTTATACATTACTGAAGCAAATAAAACATTTTGTGCTTTTTGTAAGCAAGAACAATCGGAGCTTATCGGTCGAAATATTACAACTATTCTTCCGTTCAAGCGTAACGAAATAAGAGACTTTCCTGTTCAACTGGAAATACCAGGGCGGGCCGCAGGACAACGGCGTAGCCAGTGGATTATTTCGAACATCCAAGATCGGGAAGAAGAAACAACACTGGCTTACATAGCAATAGGAATGGAATTTCCCACGGTGGAAAATTTAAGGTTATGAGGTAATACATTAAATGGCACAATCAGATCTGGGTAAAAAGGTATTTTTCCTGTATCCACCAAGCGTTATACGAGACGAACTAATAGGCCGCCTTCTTGACCAAGAATACGAAGTCTACATGCTCAAAGACATTAAAATGATTGATCCTCTCATACGCAGGCACACAGATTCTCTTGTTTTTGTTAATATTGATGCAGGGTTGACCGAACCTGAGTGGGAAGAGTGGATTAGAAAAACAAAAGATGATCCAAAAACGGCACAAATCGGTATTGGTATCGTATCGTACAACACCGATGAGGAACTTCAAAAAAAATACCTAATGGATATAGGGATTCAATGCGGCTTTATTAAACTTAAGCTCGGCCTTGATGAAAGCACGCGCATTCTTCTTGCCACGCTCAAAGCCAATGAAGGAAAGGGGCGCCGAAAATACGTTCGTGCAAACTGTGTTAATGATACGGTTTCTGGTATTAACCTACGAGAAGGGCCAATTCAAACATCTGGAAGGCTTTTAGACATGAGTATAGTGGGTTTCTCCTGCATGCTTGATCCCGACCCATCATTTGTAAAGAATAGTATTCTCCACGATGTTCAATTACGGCTCCGAGCGAGCCTCATGCGCACCAAAGTGGTTGTTTTCGGATCAAGGACGCACGAAGGAAGAACCGTATATGTTATGCTGTTCGCCGAACAACATACCCAGGCGTCTCGCGATAAAATTCGTAATTTTATCCAATTAACCCTACAAGCCGATATTGAAATCGAGATAACAACTGCTCGACTTGTGGATCAAGAAGAAATAACTTAATTCGCGAGAGCTTGTTCAAGATCGGCAATAATATCGTCAATATGTTCAATGCCAATAGAAAGGCGAATTAACTCGGGGGGAAGACCGGTCGCTTTTTGCTCCTCTTCGGTTAACTGCGAATGTGTGGTGCTTGCAGGATGAGTTGCTAAACTCTTCGTATCTCCCACATTTGTTACGTGAGAAAACAACGAAAGATTTTCTATAAACTTGCGACCCCTTTCAGTTGCGCTTTTACCTTTTCCAGCCTTGATTCCGAACACGACCATACCACCAAATCCTTTTTTAAGTTGCTTTGAAGCAACTGTATACGATGGATCACCTTCGAAACCAGGATAGCGCACCCACGAAATTTCTGGATGTTTTTTTAGAAAGCGTGCTACGGCAAACGCATTTTCGTTGTGCCGTTCCATGCGCAAGTGTAAGGTTTCACAACCAATAAGAAAAATCCAAGAATTATCTGGAGAGAGACAGGCTCCGAGATTCCTCAAAGGAACCGTACGAAATCGAAGTGCAAATGCCTGTGGGGCCAGCTCTGTTGGCAGGTCATGGGCCCAACGAATACCGTGATAATTTCCATCAGGTTCATTAAACAAAGGGACATTTGAATTTTTCCAATCGAATTTTCCAGAATCTATAATAGCTCCACCCATAGCCGCACCATGCCCCCCGATCCACTTGCTCAGGGAATGAATCACAATATCTGCTCCATCTTCTATAGGGCGATACAAGGTAGGTGGAGTAAAGGTTGAATCCACAACTAAGGGAATATGGTGCTCATGAGCTATTTTAGCAAGGGCAGAAATATCGGGCATATCAAGGGCGGGGTTTCCCATAGTTTCAACAAACAAGAACCGAGTTTTGGAAGTTATTTGATCACGAAAAGAATCAGGACGATTACTATCTGCAAATTTTACCGTAATTCCTTGATCAGGTAAGAGGATTTTAAACATGGTGTGAGTACCACCATACAAGTTTGACGCTGCTACAATCTCGTCACCAGCACGCGCCAAGGTAAGCGCAGTGTAATGAACTGCAGATGTTCCTGAGCTAGTAACCACTGCAGCAGATCCACCCTCCATTTGCGCTAGTCGTGTTTCAAGAATCTGGCTTGTTGGATCACCGAGCCGAGAATAGATAAAGCCTAGTTCTTTGAGGGCAAACAAATTCGATGCATGTTCTGCTGAATCAAACACATAGGCGGTTGTACGACAAACTGACATACCTCGTGCTTTACTCACTGGATCGGGTTTTTGCCCGCCGTGTACAGCAATTGTTTCAATTTTATTACTTTTCATAATTTCCCTTCTTTATTCTTCCCATAACCAAGTTGAAAGATACCGTTCGCCGGAATCCGGTAAAACGGCTACAATAGTTTTTCCAGCATTCTCACTCTTTTCTCCAAGAATAAGTGCTGCCTCAAGAGCAGCGCCGGAAGAAATACCCATAAGGATTCCTTCTTCCCGAGCCGCTCGGCGGGCAATATTACCGGCTTTTACTTCATCGGTAAGATACAGTTCATCGATAACCGTGCGATCCAAAACTTCCGGAATAAAACCCGCACCCAGTCCTTGAATCTTATGCGGCCCCGGTGCACCTCCCGAAAGGACAGGTGAACCCGAAGGCTCAACTGCTACAACATGTACAGACGGTTTTTTAGATTTAAGGAATAATCCGGCACCGGAAATAGTTCCACCGGTTCCAATTCCACACACCAGTATATCGATTTTTCCCTCAGTGTCTTCCCAAATTTCGGGTCCCGTTGTTAGCCGGTGGATTTCCATATTTGCTTTATTTTCAAATTGTTGCGGCATAAAGGCGTCTGGATTTGAAGCAACTAATTCTTCTGCGCGAGCAATAGCACCATTCATTCCGAGTGCCCCATCAGTCAAAACGATTTGTGCCCCATAGGCGGCAAGTAATTTACGACGCTCAATACTCATGGTATCGGGCATAGTTAAAATTACTCGATAGCCTTTGACCGCGGCAACAGCTGCGAGAGCTATACCAGTATTACCACTCGTGGGCTCAACAATAACAGAGTTTTCTGTAAGAAGCCCATCTCGTTCGGCTTGCTCAATCATTGCGAGTCCAATACGGTCCTTAACGCTTGCAAAAGGATTGGAGCTTTCCAGCTTTACATAGACCTCTGCGGCCCCAGTATTCATACGGTTTATCCGTACCAAGGGTGTTTTGCCAATAAGATCAGTTACTTTTTCTACCCGTGCCATATGTGCCTCCTAACAGAATCTTTGTAGCAATTGAAGTTAAAACCGCCACCTATTCCTAGTATTACGATAGGTTATCTTATTATACACATAAAACGGTGTCAATAGCTACAATTAAATTTTAAATATAGTACATGGGAGCGTCGTCTACATCACGCGAGCCCACCATAGTAGCAAGAGAAAGCGAGTCTATTACAGCAGAAATCCGCTCGTTAAGGCAAGAATACACCGTGGCGCGTAGGCACCGTTTTAAAAGGGTCTCTTCTTCGCCCGAACGGAGATCATCAACAACAAGCATATCGCCCTCGAGAGTACGCAATACCTCTCCAATAATAATATCAGCGGGATTGCGCGCTAGGGCATAACCGCCAGATGCACCTTTGATTGATCGTATGTATCCTGCACGCTTGAGTATCACAGCAACCTGTTCAAGATATCGAGCGGAAACATGCTGGCGTTCGGCAATTTGCGCGAGGGGTATATGAGGAACGTCATGGTGTTCGGCGAGATCAATGAGTAAGCGAACACCATACCTACCACGGGTAGAAATTTTCATACTGCCTCCTCTTCTTCCATCTGCCTACAAGCGGACACTAATGAAGAAAGGTATATAGCATCTATACACTCATGTATCTCCTTATAGAGTTCTCCCCAAGTGTAGCGAGTTTTACACTCTAGAAGTGAAGCACAATCTTTGGACTCAAGACAGGGAACGGGAATAAGCGGGCCTTCCACAACCCGCAAAATATCTCCTACAGTAATATCTTCTGCAGATTTTCCCAAGTAATAGCCACCCTGAGCTCCCCGCACTCCAATAATAAACCCTGCTTTTTTAAGAGGTATAAACAGTTGTTCGAGATATCCGTCCGAAATACCAGTTTGCTCAGAAATTATGCGGGTACTTACCAGCTGATCTGTGGGTAAGAGAGCAATATAGAGCATAGCTTCGAGAGAATAGCGGCCACGGGTGGAAATTCTCATGTCATCTCCTAGTTTTTTCGTTGTCTTAATAAAGATACAGACACATCCTTATGCGGTCAAGAACTATTTCCCCTTGTTGTGGTGCTAAGCCATGCACTATGATTGTAGTAACATCGCTTGGGATGCTAACAACTACCTTTGGAGGTTTTACATGGTAACTACTCGCACTAGTATTGTTTTTCTCGGAATTGCCCTTGTTTCAGCTGC
>DUOS01000173.1 GCA_012838745.1 Treponema sp.
CAGCAACTCTCTAACTTGGTCAACAATTGGTAAATCTGCAGGGGCCCAGTCTACGCTTGAAAGTTCTTCTTTTGTGAGCCAACGAGAATCGAGGTGTTCAGATAGAGTCATGTTTCCTTCTAGAATAGTTCCTAAGTAGGCATGCATAGTGAGGAAAAAACTTTTATATTGATGGTGAACGGTAGAAACAAAATTGCCTACAGTTATACGGGTAGCAAATTCTTCAGTTATCTCGCGGGCAAGAGCTTGGCTGTGGGTTTCACCAGCTTCTATTTTCCCACCGGGAAACTCCCATTTTTTAGCTGTTTCGCCAACATCTTTTCTTTGAGCACAAAAAACACGAGAATCTTTAATCAAAACTAATGCTACTACTTCAATCTGTTTCATAAATTATAAATTTTCCATAAAAGCAGCTTACCAGGTTCACACCGTGAAAACAAGCTTTTAATTTCGCCCACCCTAATTCTCCCACACGCGGCAGGACGGTACTCCGTCCTGATGGCTCCGCGCATGGCCCATCGCCCTTCTACCTTTTTGGATGTATTGCTACTGCAATACTCCATAGGACGGTACTCCGTCCTGGGTCTGCCTCAGTCTAAATTCTTACCCTACCCTAAATACATTCTCGTTATGCCAAATCAGATGTTCGGTATTGGGGCGGTGTTGTTGGAAATCGGGGACGACACAGAGGTGTTGGCCGTGCATGGCGTAGTAGATTTTGCCGTTGTTGAACTCTTCTTTGAGGGAGGAGCTGACTTCGACGTGGTAGTCGGGGGTGATGGTTAGATAGCCGGAATCGTATAGCTTGTGGAGGTCGGAGCGAAGGAGAAGGCCGTTTGAAATTGCGTGGGGGCCGTCTGCGGCGAAGGGTTTGATGTGGGCGGCTTCTAGAACTGGGAGGGTGTGGTCGCCGGTTATGGAGCAGCTTTTGTGGTAGGCGTCGGTAATGAGCATTCTAAATGCACCTTGGCCAACGCGGACTCGGGAAAGAATGGAGTCGCGATATCGGGGCATGTCGGCAAAGGATTCGTCGGAAAGGAACTGACCGGTGGTGATGGATTCTTGCTCATAGAACCGGTATTTTTCTAAGCGCTCTTCAACTTGAGCCCATAAACGGTTTCCAATAACATCATTTGTATCGTAGGTTTTGCCTTGAACTATTGAAGCTCCCCAATTCTCTGGTGTGGGAATCCAGTCTTCTTTTTTGAAAAAGATGGGGTTGGTGAGAATAATACAGCCGATTACAGGATTGGGTTCTGGCTCTTTTTTATTGCGATACCGATACGTGTCTATTTTCTTTTTGAGTTCAGTGTAGGTTGCACAGCCATTCCTTTCGCCGAATGCATCCCAAGCGATACTTACTGGCTGAAAGGTTTGTGTAGAGAAAAAACCTACGCCACCTATCGCATTTAAGGGAGATTTTAATTTGAATAAAAAGGGTGCGCCCTGCTCTATCGCTCTAAATTGATTAGGATTCCCGCTTGGCTGCCAGAAATTAATATCTTCGGGCATCTTTGTGCTGAGAAATGAGAACCATTCAGTGTCGGTAACGCCAAGCCAGTATTTCATTGTTGTGCCTGTTTAAGAGGATATCATGGGTTTGAGGGTGGAGGAAGGATAAAATGGGTTTTGCATATCAAGCACTCATATCTGCACTTTTGCATCAATATGCCAACGGTGATCTCATACACGTTTCTGAGGCAAAGAAATTGATGAATACCAACGTATAAAGGTAAAAGACTTGTAGGTAGGTAGGTAGGAAGACGGCGTCGCCCCGCCTTTATTCTCTCACACGCGGCAGGACGGTACTCCGTCCTGATTCTGCCTCAGTCTATTTTTTATTATAATGCTTGGTATTGTAGCTTTTACCATCAGCAGCAAAGAATAGTATAATATCTAGCAAAGAAGCGATCAAACGGATCTAAACACTGGAACTAGGTTGGCCGACTAACTACAATTTGAAGCTTACAGCAAGGTATCCCTGATCTCGATAAGTGTATCTTCAGGTAATCCGGTAACCCGAGAAATCATAAAAAGATCGAGTCCTTCTTCTAACATCTTACGTGCTGTTTCAATCGCTTTAGCGTGTCTCCCTCTTTCAAGTCCTTGCTCAAGCCCTTCTTCTCTGCCTTCTTTGTGCAATAATTGTGCAGTAGTCATAACCATAACAACACAAAAAATTTAAAACTGAGGCAGACAAAAGGAAGGTGAGCGATATGGCCATGTGCGGAGCCCCCGCAAAGAAAATCCTTGATGGGCGAGATCGAGTTTCACCATTATGAGATAAA
>DUOS01000174.1 GCA_012838745.1 Treponema sp.
CAGCGATTGGAATAGCATTATCGCCGAGTTAACAACAATAATTTGGACTGACAATGCCACGACTCAAACAGGGCGAAAAATCATGATTGGTACGGCAAACTGGGGTGGCGTTCCGGGCCTCTATGAACTTAGTCTCCCTGCGGCATGCACCAAAGACAACACCATCATAACGGTACATTATTACGAACCCTTCCACTTTACCCATCAGGGTGCAGACTGGAGTGATGGCGCCAACGCATGGATTGGCACAACATGGACAGGATCAGCCAGCGAACAGGCTCCCCTTATTAAGTTAATGAACAGTATTGATGCTTGGAACACTAAAAAGTTTGAGGTGTATATGGGAGAATTTGGAGCCTACTCAAAACATATTGAACCAGAATACCAAAAAGCATGGACGGCCTTCATTGCTCGCGAAGCAGAAAAGAGAAAAATGAGCTGGGCCTACTGGGAATATTTTTCTGGTTTTGGTGCCTGGAATCCTGACACAGAAGCTTGGCGACCACAAATAATAAACGCACTTATACCGATTGAATAAACGAAAAATACGATATAGTAAAACCGGCAGCATCGTTGCGGTGCTCCGGTTTTTTTTATTCTGTTCAAGTTGGTAAATTCATGGTATTTTAAAGGCAGCGATTGTGTCCGTGTTCCTAGGAGGTGGCTATGGCCAGAGGCGAACAAATTAACAACATAACTAAAAAACTCGTCATTCTTACTATTGTTTTACTTGCGTTAGCCAGTGCTGCATTCACGGTTCCCTTTATACTTAAAGGGCGTATGCTTATCGTCATCCTGTGCTTACTCTGCGGTATACTCGGTGGTTTTGTGAGTTTACAACAACGCTTGAGCCGCCTTCCGCTCGAAGCAACCTCCCTACTTTCCACCTCGTGGTTCCAAGTAGTACTCCGCCCGCTGTATGGCGGCATCTTTGCCCTCGTAGCCTACATGCTCTTACTCTCAAACCTAGTCTCAAGCGCTATATTTCCCGTATTTGTATACCCGCTACTTCCCGAGTCCGGTATCAATCCACAATACTTTATTCTCTTTCTCACCGATACCGTACCCCAAACAGGCCCTGATTTTGCCAAACTCCTTTTTTGGAGCTTTGCTGCAGGGTTTTCAGAGCGGTTGATTCCTCAGATTGGGCAAGTCTAAATAGTTTTCTGTTTTCGCCGCGCCAAGCGCGAATCGACCAACAGCAAAACAAGTGCAATAGTAAGATTTATTGGGGCAACGATAAAACTAGTACGAAGCCCCCGTGCATCACCGATTACACCCATTATGAAAGTCGCAGCACTGAATCCAGGAAGACCAAAGCAAGACAGGAAAATCATAAGAACTGTAGCGTCTACACGAAGCTGCGCCGCAGCATACGACTGAATACTTGGCCAAAGAGACGCTACACACAAGCCGATCACAACAAGAAATAGATACAAAGAAAGAAGATTCTGAATAAGGAAGAAACTAGAACTTACCAGAACTCCAGCCACAAGGGATATCAACATAAGCCTGCGCAGACCAATTTTGCCGGCAATTTTACTCGAATACAGGCGGCCTACCGCCATACCAACCGCAAATGCGGCAACTCCAAAGGCACCAGCCCGTGGAAGTGCATTGAAGGAAATCTGGATATAACTCGCGGACCAAAAAGCAAAAGCTGCTTCAGCTCCGCCGGCTAAACCAAGCGCAGAACCTAAAATCCAAAATCGCGGCAGCCGGAGGATTTCTCCCATATGGCTAAAATCCGCACGAGACTGAGGAAGAGGAATTTTCCTAGAAGAGGGATACCAAAACATTACGATAGTTAAAATAATAGCAAGAGACACAAAAAGAAACCGCCAACTGACTCCACTGGTAAGTAGCTCACCAAAACTTAAAACACAAACGAAAGTTCCCATAGGCCAAAAAGCATGTAGAAGATTCATCTTGGTTCCGTCATCATTGGGGAAAAGGTCTTCCACTATTGGGGTTAAAAGGCCGTCGAGCAAGGCACTGCCGGCACCTATTATAAGCATGAGCAGCGCGGCATGAATCCACGATTTGCTCAAAATAAAAAGAAAAAGCCCCACAGCAAGAGTAAAAAGACCAACACGCAACAAACGGATTTTACCAAACCGTGCGGCAAGAACGGAGCTTGCAATGAGGAGAATAAATTGCATAACAGAAGACATAAGCCCTAGAGCTCCCCCCTGTGTGAGAGAAAAACCAAATTCTTTAGAGATGGCAACCAAACAAATAGGAATTGCAATGGAACTTGCGGAGAGAAATCCAAGTGAAGCGCAAGAAGCGCGGTAGGTGCGGTCCCGAAGACGGGTATTTATGTTCATGAAATAAATCATAGCAGAAAGAAGCGGGAGTAAAAAGAGGTAAAAATCAGCGAAAATCAAAAAAAACCGCAGGCAGAAAGTAATTTTCTACCTGCGGTTCCTAAGTTTTAACTTATTGCTTGATGAACGTTCCGGAAACACCAGTTACTGAAGAAGTTAGGCTCATTTCTTTGTTGTGGTTTGTTAACAAATAGGTGAGTGTATCAGAAGATGTTCCTGACCAGGTTCTAGTGATAGTTGTATCATTAGAAGTCCATGTGCCGTTTCTCGTAACTACATCAGCGTCAATTAACGTAATGATTTCTACAGTCGTGTCATCATTATTAAAAACGAGCTTAGTTTTTCCAAGGAGATATTCATCTTCCCAGGTACCAACAATTGGATCAGTAAGAGACACGTCCTTAGGACAACCAGTAATAGCAACGAGAGTGATCATAACGATCAGAGCGATTCCAATAATTTTCTTCATGTAAACTTCCTTTGCTTTCCTTAAGATATATATAGCTTACTCATGGCAGTAAAATACATCTGTACGCAAGCGAACATAGAGAAAGAATAATTAAAATAAAAAAAACACGGACATGATGAAGTTTCATCTAGTCCGTGTTCAAATAAAAAGTTATGTGTGTATTATTTACGGTTTACGAGCAGCAGAACGGCGCTCTATATAAGTAAGAACAGTCTTTCGAAGGCGGATAAAGTTTGGAGTAACCTCGACCATTTCGTCATCTTGAAGTATCAAAATTGCTCGCTCAAGAGTCATTGGTTGTATAGGTGTCAGGGTCAGGGCTTCGTCTTTTTGAACAGATCGCATATTAGACAGCTTTTTTTCCTTACAAGGATTTACTTCCAAGTCGGTATCTAGGTTATGCTCTCCTACAATCATGCCTTCATATACTTCGTCACCAGGAACAATAAAAAGGCGCCCGCGTGGTTCGAGATGAAAAAGACCATAGGTAACACCTTTTCCTGCACGGTCAGAAATAATTGAACCAGTAAAGCGCTCTCGGTAATCCCCTCGGTATTCTTCATACCCGGAAAGGAGGGAGTTCATGATTCCGGTTCCCTTTGTATCGGTTAGGAATACATCTCTATACCCAATAAGAGCGCGGGAAGGAACTGAGAATTGTAAATGTACACGGCCACCTTCATGGCAGGTGTAGGAAATCATCCGGCCTTTTCTAGCAGAAAGTTTTTCAGTAACAACTCCGGCAAAAGCCTCATTACAGTCAATAAAAAGCTGCTCTATCGGTTCCATTTTTTTGCCATCTACAAATTTGAAAATGACTTCAGGACGACTCACGCAAATTTCAAAATCTTCTCGGCGGAGCATTTCTATTAAAATAACCATCTGAAATTCGCCACGACCACGAACTATAAATCCGCCACCAACTTTTGCTTCTTCTACCTGAATCGAAACATTATTTAAAGTTTCTTTTCTCAGGCGCTCGAAAAGTTTCATAGACTGCACGTTTTTACCATCTTGCCCACATAACGGCGAAGTATTTACATAAAAACGCATAGAAACGGTTGGCTCATCCACAATTATTCGCTTAAGAGCTTTAGGAGCATCACGGGTGCAAATGGTATCCCCAATATGCACGTTTTCGATACCTGAAAGAACAATAATATCACCACTTTCGGCTATTGCGGCTTCAACGAGCTTAACGCCACTATAGGTATGAAGCTTTGAAATGCTCAAGTTTTGCCGAACATCGCCGGCACCTATACAAATCATCGCATCTTTTGAATGGGCCTTGCCGTTAATAACTTTACCAATAGCTTGGCGACCAAAGTAATCTGAATAGGACAAGTCTGATACTAGCATTTGAAATGGCTCATCTGAACTAAAGGAAGGCGCAGGGATATCACTAATAATAGCATCTAGGAGTGGATGGAGGTTTACACCTTCTATTTCTACGTCGGTACTCGCGAGGCCTTGTTTTCCAATAGCATACAGCAAAGGGAAGTCTAACTGAGTGTCATCGGCACCAAGGTCAATGAACAAATCGTATACTTCGCTCACCACTTCAGAAATTCGAGCATCGGGCCGGTCTATTTTATTAACCACCACAATGATGGGCATTTTTTTCTGGAGCGCCTTGTTAAGCACAAAACGAGTTTGAGGCAGAGGCCCTTCAGATGCGTCTACCAAAAGGATTGCTCCGTCTACCATAGAAAGAGCACGTTCAACTTCGCCACTAAAGTCGGCATGCCCTGGGGTATCCAGTATATTTATCTTTACATCTTTCCATTTAACAGAGCAGTTTTTTGCAGATATAGTAATACCACGTTCTCTTTCGAGGTCCATGCTATCCATGAGTCGATCGTCAGTTTCTTGACCTTCTCTAAATACCCCGGACTGCTTAAACATTGCGTCTACCATAGTCGTTTTACCATGGTCAACATGGGCAATAATAGCAATATTGCGTATTCCGGGATTTTGTGAGTCTGTAAGAGCCATATATTATTCCTGTGATGCTTTTTAAGGCGGGAGATAGGTAAATACTATAGGTATTTACCCCTTTGGTAAAGTGGGGAATCGGAGAAAGTGTAATCAGTTTTTTGTCAATTCTTCATAAGCTTTTTTAACAAGAAGGAAGCGGGTATTGTCTCCTCCTGAATCTGGATGATGTTCTTTACACAATTTACGAAATTGACTTTTTACTACAGATTTCGAAGGCAGCTTGCCTGAACGGAAATCAGGAAGGCATCCCAAAAGCATACAGGCCAACAAAGTGTCGATTCCGATTTTTTCCAAAACCCGATGCGTATTCATCAGCCCGGTACCTGTAACTCTAAACCAAGAGAGCCACTGCGCAACAGTAAATGTGGCCATTTCGTTCACCCGCTTTTTTGTTCGGGGATAGAGCGCTTTGTCGAAAGTACAAAGCACAGTAAAAAGGATAAGAAAATCGCGGGGAAAGGCCGCGACCTGCGCCACAATATATTCCACACGGGCTGAACGATTATCAGCCTTTTTTTGAACCTGTGCCCATTTAATAGAAAGAAAAAGAGAAAAAAACTCACTTTTGGGAACCCGATACGTCGCATAAAAATTCGGTAGAAAGCAAACTTTAAGCCGCGGCTCGTGTAAAAGACGGTACGCCCTCGGGTTCAACCGAACACAACGGAGCACGGGAGAAGCAAAAAGAAGCCGCTCAATTTTGAGAAAGTCAGGATGTTTTTTAATTGTGGGGCTTTGTACGTTCAACAAATGCTCAAGAGAATAGGTCATCTAATTCCTACAGTAAATTTATAAAACGGGATAGAGTTCGTTGGAAATCTGGATAAAAAGATAGTTTGCGGCTAAATCTTCCTGATCATATTCCAAGACTTCCTCGAATAAATCGTACGCAGTAGATAAATCATCTGATTCGTATGCATCAATTGCTCGATTCCAAAGTTCTAAGTTCGTATCAATTTTTTCTGATCGAGACGCCGGAATACCTTCATATATCTGAACCAAGGAGTAACCATTTTTTTTACCTTTAATTTTTACAGTACCAATTCTCCGATGACGGTACGATACATCTTCGGGAAGCAGATCCAGCAGTTTTTCGAGAACGATAATACCAGGGCCATACACCTTACATAACGATTCAAGGCGACTCGCCAGATTCACCGCGTCGGCAATAACTGTCGTATCCATACGCCCCTGTTCACCAATCGTCCCAAGTGCCATTACATCAGCGTGCAAACCCAGCCCTATCTCTATTTCCGGTTGTTTCTTTGTGCGTTGGTCTAGGTTAAACAAACTCAGTTCATGCTGAATGGCAATTGCGGCATCAATAGCCGATTTCGTAGACTCTGGGAAAAGAGCCATAATACCGTCACCCACGTATTTATCAATAAAACCCCCATGCTCGCGGATTTTCGGACCTATTCGGTTAAGGTAGGTATTAAGGAACATGAAACTTTCCTTCGGACTCATAATCTCAGACAACGTAGTAAACTGCCGGATATCGCTAAAGAGCACGGTGAGATTCCGCTCAATCTGATCCCCAAGTTCAACATCCATTATTTTTTCACGATTGAGTAATTGAAGAAACTGTGTCGGAACAAATCTACTAAACGACTTATTAGTACTCTCCAGCTCAAGGGCAAACAATTCACTCTGGTTAAAACCAAAAGTGAATTTACGCGCAAGGAGCACAACCTGCGATGCTATAAAAGCAAAGAAACCAATCGGTAAAAGATAGGCACTCCCCACTATGAGTTGTGAAAAAAGAATATCGTTCACCACAGTCAGTGCCAATATAATAAAACCCGCAAGAAGCCAACCGCTTCCCCGCTCTTTCCGGTAAAAGGCAATCCCAAGGATGGTTAACAGCCATAGAATAACAATGGCTACATACAACTCCATCGGAATAACTAAATAACTGCTTATACCGGCCGGAAAAAGAAGAACAATAGCAGCAAACACGAACCCAATAGTGCAATTTATCCGATGAACTAGCCGACTCATACACTGGGGAAAAAGATCGTGAATGAAAAGACCAAAAAACACCGGACCTAAACAAATCGCCAGAAACTCAAATTTTCGAGCAATTTCCCAACTAAAGCCAGGTATCCACTGATTTAGCAGACAATCGCCAGTCGAAATAATCCGCATCGAAATAATAATACATACAATACCAAACCACAAACCCGATCGTTCCTTTCGGCGTGAGAAAAATAGACAAACTTGGTTAATGCCCATAATGATCAGTGCGCCGAGCAAAAAGAGAACCGCTTGCATTGAACGGTTCCATTCTCCTGAAATCTGATCCGCTGTACCCAAAAGAGGAACGGACCACACACCACCCGTACGATAATTATGGTTAGAAACTTGAATAATAACCGTTACTGTAGAAGATTTTGGCGTAAAGAAAACAATATCAGGGCGAAATTCTGGCTTTTCTTCTTGTGCATTATCCGCAACCACACCGTTAGAAAAGAGCGGTTGCCCGTCAATCCATACCTTGCAAGCGGAAGTCGCATCTGAACACCGGCTCCCCAAGATAACGTTATTGTCGATTAGGCTCTCGGGAAACAACACAGTGAGAACATAGGAAGCGTAGGAATGAGCAGGAAGCACATCGGGAATCTTCCAGTACCCCGGTAATGATTGAACCAAAGGATCCGGAAGGTTAAAACTTGCAAGCATAGCGGGATCAAGAAGCAGTTTACGATACATACTCCATTCGCCTTCAAGCGAAAGCAAACCATCTTCCTCAAAATCCCAGGCACGCAGATCCAAAACCCCCGCAACGGCTTTTGGCGAAGATGCAGCAGCCGGATATAAAAGGCCGATACTCATAACTGCCAAAAAAAGAAAATATTTGATTTTTTTTCCCGCATTCTTGTGCGTTAAGCTCAATGTTGATGACTTCCTTTTCACCGATACAGTGTTGATCATTTCAAGTATAGCACAAAAAGAAATGAACAGTAAAAACTATATACAAAAACTTCCCAATACTTGACAGACGAGCCCCCGTCACTTAGGCTTTTTTTAACTGGCTTTGCCGGAACATACAGAATGTACGAAACAAAGGGAGACTAAAATCAATGACAGATGTTACAAATAAATGGGTGCTGATAACCGGTGCAGCTCGTGGCGTTGGCCGCCAAATTACCCTGGGAATGGCAAAACTCGGTGCTAATTTAATACTACACAGCAGAAATGTTGAACACACCACCGCCCTTGTAGCCGAGGCTAAATCCTTAGGTGCCCCACAAGTGCTTTCCATAGCCGCCGAGTTATCAGATTTAAATGCGGTAGATACCATGCTTGCCCAACTGCAAGCCATGGCGCCGCAAATAGATATCATTTTTAATAATGCAGGATTGATGACCCCGTACCACGCAGACTTTTGGCAGGTTCCAAACCAAGATTACCAAACAAGCTTTATTGTAAACACCATCGCTCCAATTCGCATTTGCTACGCCCTCATTCCTGCCATGATCGAACGAGGCTTCGGTCGAGTAATTAACACGACGAGCGGCATAGCCAAAGAACCCGAGCTAATGGCCTATGCAGCAAGTAAAGCCGCACTCGACAAATTTGTTCGCGACATGGCCCCCCATCTTACAGACACCGGCGTTACCATGAACTTACTCGATCCCGGATGGTTGCGCACAGACCTCGGTGGCCCGCAAGCACCCAACGACGTTACAAGCGTCGTGCCCGGAGCCCTCGTCGGCGCACTCCTCAACGACGGAATCAGCGGCCGATGGATCAGCGCCCAAGACTATAGCGGCCTCACCTTAGACGCCGCAATTCTCAAAGCCGCCGCCCTACC
>DUOS01000175.1 GCA_012838745.1 Treponema sp.
CTCGAATGCCTGAGATAGATCTTCCAATTTGTGTGTTTGCTCGAGCAGATTCTTCTGCCGCAGCGGCTAGGTTTTGGCTCGATTTTACCAAGCTTTCTGCATTGTCTATCATTGTCAGGATTATTTCTCGGAAGCTGGAAGGTTCTGTGCTAAAGGTTGTAACTGTTAGTCCCTGGTCGACTGCTTTATTTACCCCATACATTACATTAGGATCTATGATTCCGGTAATGAATCCGTCAAAACCACGATCAATAAAAGACTGGATTATTGGATTGTAGAGCTTAGCGCTTCCAAAGTCGGTTTGATTATTGTATGCGTTACACACTTCTATTTCTACGCCATACGGGGCTAATTCTTTTGCTGCGGCCTCAGCTCCAGCCACAAGAGGCGCAAAAAAATCATTTGTCTGTGGCATGAGGACCCCAAATTTATATTTTTTTCCCGAGCGGTAGGGGAGTGGTTGTACGAGTTGTGCAATCTCTTCTTCGCGCATTACTCGTTTGTTTTGTACGTCATCCCAGTATGTGGTGTAGTTTTCTCGATCAACGTAAATTGGATCCATGTACATTTTTGCTGTGGCGGGTTTCCATGAGCTTTCGCAGGCGTTGAAAAGATGCATAAAGGCGTTCCACGTTTGTGCGAAGGTGTTTTGCTCAATAAGAGCGGTAATCATTCCTTTTTTGAGCATGTCGATATTGTCTGGGGTAGCGTCGTAAATTAAAATTTTAATGTTAATATTTTTTTCTGCGAGTGCATGGCCCACTTTACCGGGAGAATGTCCGTCGGTTATATAAATAAGGCTTAGATCGGGAAAATCTGAAACAGCCTGTAACGCTTTGTTTGCGGCGTTTTCTGGATCACCATCTGTTTCGAAAACTGCTGCTGTTTTAATTCCAGGTGCGTGTTCGGCTAGATAATCCCGGCAACCTTTCATTCGCAGTACGTGGTTTACCTGCGTGTATGCGGGAATAAAGTATGCTATCGAGCCCGAACCAGAGAGCATTTCTTGTATACGTATTCCTGCAACTCTTCCTTCTTCGTATCCATTGGCTCCAACAAAACAGGTGCGCTTTGGAGGGGTCGCAGTCATTCCATTAAAATCTTCTATACTAGTGCGGAGGCGCTTTGCCACGGACTCAGCTTCCTCTGTTGTACATGTTTGATCCGAAACACTTAAGCGATACCGTAAGTCACCAGCAGCAAAGGAAGAAATACCGTGTGCGATTTGTCGAGACATTTCTTTTAGTGTGTTTTCAGTATCAGCAAGAAGTAGCGCTTTATGCCGATCGTTTTTTCTTGCAGTAATAAACAAAAATACTCCGCATACGAATACAAGTAACGATATAATACTTGGAATTGGGGAGGGAAAAACTAAAAAAAGCAAAACCGCGGCACCGATTGAGATAGACAATCGGGTTACAGAAAGTAAAAAACCATGTATGTTTCTGTGTGATCTCATACAATTATAATACGACAATTTGTTGGATGGGTCAAATAACTCCAGTGTTAATATGTGCGCGGATAAACAGGTGATCCGATGGGAGTTTGTTTCGTTCTTCCCAAGAAGAAGGAATTTCTTCCTCTAATACGCATGCATCTAAAACCTCGATATCATGGGTACAAAAAATATAGTCGAGCTGGGAAAAATTTTTACCACCACTAAAATAGTAGTGAGTATATCGTTTGTTTTGAGGAATCCCGACGGCTGCGAGTACGTCGTATACGGGAAGTTCAAGAAATCGTTCGTATTCAAATTGATGGATGCCGCGGATGAGAATCCCGTTAAAATCTCCCATTATGATGCACTTACGATGGCGAACGAGTGAAGAAAGCTGTTCTACTTCTTTTATTCGTTGTTCGAGTCCGCGATCCTCACCCATTTGGCTTTTCAAATGAACCACGAAGACTTGAATGCCCCCACCTTTTTTTCCAAGTTCTAGTTTGATGAGGTTTCTGGAAAAATTAACTGGTACATTTTTTGCTTTCGCACCAGGAAATCTCCCTTTTTTTAAAAGTGCTCCAACGAATATTCCTCGAGTTGAGTTTTCTTCGTGCAGATAGCAGTCGTATCGTCCGTCAAGATAGAGTCGATTGAAGGTTTCAAGGCTTTCTAGCCCACAAATTTCGCACAGCCCAATAAGATCAAAATCGTTCTCTTCGATAATGCGGGCAATTTCTGCAATCTTCGTACGTTTTTTATTGGGATTATAGATCGAAGGATTCATATCGTGGTATGTAGTTTCGTCAATAGCGTCAAGTTCTTCCCTTGTATAGGGTTTGTCTAGGAGGAGAGAAAAGTTTTCAGCATTAAATGATGCGATATGAAGATTTTGAGTCATCACAGGAGTGTAGCGGTTTGGGAGATTTTGGTGAAGGGCAGGGTTTTTATTCTTGTCCTACCAGCATCTCCCGCTTCGCTAGTCAGTGTACAATCAAATTATTTTTACCTGAACATAGCTGTAATTGCTTGTTCATAGAGGTCTGCGATTACATGGCGTTTCATGTCTTGCTTGGCAGAAAGTTCTTTTCCAAGTTCAAAACTGC
>DUOS01000176.1 GCA_012838745.1 Treponema sp.
ACTACTGCTCCTTCACTGTTTTTGTTTCATCAGGATGAGATCCTAAAGGCGCATTTGCAAGCAATAGCTTAAGGCGATTTAGTTGATTTACCTCGCTCGCACCAGGATCATAGTCAATAGCTGATATGTTCGCTTCTGGGAAACGGTGGCGCAGTTCTTTTATCATGCCCTTACCGGTTACATGGTTAGGCAAACAAGCAAAGGGCTGCACACAGGCAATACTCGGAACGCCCGCATGAATAAGTTCTATCATCTCGGCCGTTAAGAACCAGCCTTCACCGGTCATGTTTCCAAGTTGGACAATATCTTCCACCCCGTCTTGAAGCTTATAAATTGATTCTGGCGGAGTAAAGCGTTTACTCTTGCTAAGAGATTTTTTCATTTGTACCCGATATCGTTCCAAAAGCCATACAGAAATATGAGCAATGCGTTCCGCTTTTTTAGGAAAGGCGAGTTTTTGGTGTTTATATACACCATTTATAAAGGAGTAAAACAGGAAGTCCGCTAAATCGGGAACGACACATTCAGCACCTTCATTTTCGATAGTGGAGAAAATATCATTATTAGCAGTAGGATGGAATTTGACGAGGATTTCCCCGACTACTCCAACCCTACTCTTGTGTACCTTTCGCAGAGGGAGTGCATCAAAATCTTCTACTATATCTCGGACGAGCCGATTATAGCCTCGGAATGAAAAGGAACGAATCTGCTCAATGGCTCGAGCATTATATTTTTCGTACAATTCATTCGCCGATCCTGGTACTGCTTCATATGGTCGTGTTCGGTACAGTACCCGCATGAATAAATCTCCAAGCATTATAGACATCATGGCGCGGTGCAACAGAGCCGGAGAAATAGAAAACCCTGGGTTTTTTTCTATGGATTGTGCACTCAAGCTGATTACGGGAATATGACTCCACCCAATATCAGCGAGGGCTCGACGAATAAACCCAATATAGTTGGTAGCACGGCAACCCCCACCAGTTTGGCTAATGAGTAGCGCTACACTATCGAGATCGTATTTGCCTGATTTTAGGGCTTCTATCATTTGCCCAGCAACAATTATAGACGGATAACAGGCGTCGTTGTTTACATATTGCAAACCAGTATCTACTGCCTTAGCGTCTACATCGGGAAGAATTACAAAATTATACCCAGAATATTCAAAGGCATGCTGCAAAATACGGAAATGTATTGGCGACATTTGGGGCGCAAGAATAGTAAAGGTTTTCTTCATTTTTTTAGTAAAAATTTTGCGCTCATAGCTCGCTGGGTGAATTTTTTCTTTTACTTGCCGGCGATCACGTTCTCGGATTGCTGCCATCAAACTACGCATACGAATTCGTACGGCACCGAGATTAGATCCTTCGTCAATTTTAACTAGGGTATACATTCTGCCCTTAGCTTCAAGAATTTCCTGTACTTGATCAGAAGTAACAGCATCCAGCCCACAACCGAAACTCGTAAGCTGTACGAGTTCAATATCGGGATTTGTTGTGGCGTACTGAGCCGCACGATACAAGCGGTTATGATAGGTCCACTGGTCTACAATGCGCAGAGGACGCTCAACCGCGCCAAGATGGGCGACGGCATCTTCTGTAAGTACGGCAAGACCGAGACCGGTAAGCAATTCTGGAATACCATGGTTAATTTCTGGATCAATATGGTAGGGGCGCCCTGCAAGCACAATTCCCTTGAGGCCACGCTCATGGATTTCTTCGAGGGCCTCTTCACCTTTTTTAGCTATTTCATCCCGGAAGGCTTCTTGTTCGAGCCATCCTGCATGAACAGCTTCGGCAACTTCTTCTTTTGTGAGGGTATAGTGAACGGAAAGTTCCTCATACAGCCGTTCGGCTAAGCGTTTTTCGTCATTTATAGGTAAGAAGGGATCCATGTACAGGATTGTGTCGTCTTGCCTAAGAGCTTCCATATTGTTTTTAAGCACTTCTGGGTAGCTGGTAACAATGGGGCAGTTATAACTATTGCCGGCGCCGGCATCTTCCACCTGTTCATAGGGAGCGCAGGGGTAAAAAATAAATTTAACTCCGGCATCAATGAGGGTTTCAACGTGGCCATGGCTAATTTTCCCAGGATAACACACTGATTCAGACGGGATAGATTCGAGACCTTTTTCGTAAATATGCCTGTTTGAACGAGGAGATAAGCGTACACGAAACCCGAGTTTAGTAAAAAAAGCAAACCATAGTGGATAGTTTTCGTAAATGTTCAAAACACGAGGTATACCTACATCACCACGAGTGGCTTCTTTCTCAGAAAGAGGTTTATATCTAAAAAGTCTCTTGTATTTCCAATCATAGAGGTTAGGAAGCGGACGCTTTTCGGGTTTTTCCATTCCCACAACCTCGTCGTTGTCTTCTGGTATTTCCATCCCTCCGGTATTCCCGGCATGGTTAACATCGCCCTTCTTGGGTTTTATAGAAAGATCAAATTCCAATCCGCGCTCACAACGATTTCCCGTAACAAACCTTCGCGGAGGAGCAACCATTTCTTCCATCGGACCACTGGTTACCACACCAGCAAAGAAGGTGTTTATAGTAAGAAGACAATTGTTTGAACACTTACCACAACGCCGTAGCTCCAGTTCAACCTTAAAGTGGTCGAGCTGTTCACGCGTTGCGAGGCTCGTACGTGCATCGGTGGGAGCACCGGCCGCCTTCCACTGGTCGAGGGCAATTAAGGCGGCACCATAAGCACCCATCAGCCCTGCAACATCAGGACGGAACACTTCTCGCCCAGAAATTTTCTCAAATGCGCGCAGAACGGCATCGTTATTAAACGTACCACCCTGCACCACGACTTTTTCTCCAATAGTGGAGGCGTCGCGCAGCTTAATAACCTTAAACAAGGCATTCTTAATAACTGAATAGGAAAGGCCGGCTGAAATATCTCCAACCGATGCACCTTCCTTTTGCGCTTGTTTAACTCGGCTATTCATAAACACCGTGCACCGGCTTCCTAAATCAACCGGTTTTTGCGCAAGAAGTGCCTTATTCGCAAAAGATTCGATATCGAGCCCGAGAGAGCGGGCAAAGTTATCAAGGAAACTACCACAACCGGAGGAACATGCTTCGTTAAGCTGGATTGAAGTAATAGCACCCTTTTTCATACGGAGGCATTTCATATCCTGCCCACCGATGTCTAGGATAAAATCCACACCGGGAACAAAGAAATCTGCGGCGCGATAGTGGGCGATCGTTTCAACCTCACCCGCATCAACCCCAAGGGCAGCTTGGAACAAAGCTTCACCGTATCCAGTGGAGCAAGAACGCATAATCCGCACCTTTGGTGGGAGCCTGCGATATAAATCTTTAAGAACACTAACGGCTAGATCGACGGGGTTACCGCCGTTATTACTATAAAACCGCCATAAGATGCGACCGAGTTCGTCTATAAGAACTGCTTTAGTGGTAGTAGATCCGGCGTCGAGACCAAGAAAGACAGGGCCACTTGTGGTATCAAGATCTGCAGAAGCAGCCATGGCTTTTGCATGACGCATCCTAAATGCGTCAAGCTCTTTTTCATTAGCAAACAAGGGGTCTAGGCGCTGAATTTCGTTCATTTCTGCACCAACTAAGGTGGTGAGTCCGGTTCGCAAAGCTTCTATAGTAAGATACCGAGGAGCTTCCTTTTCGTTGCCTTCTAAGGCATCCGTGGGCAGAGGGGCACTCCAAGCGGCGCCTGCTGCTACGAAAAGCTGAGAATCCTCAGGTATAATTATTTCGTCGCCTGTAAGTTTAAGCGTTTTAATAAAGCGATACCGCAACTGATCCATAAAGTGGAGCGGGCCACCGAGGAAGGCGACATGCCCCCGGATAGGTTTTCCGCATGCGAGGCCAGAAATGGTCTGGCTTACCACAGCTTGAAAAATACTCGCGGCTATATCTTCTTTTCGGGCACCCTCATTGATAAGAGGCTGCACATCGGTTTTAGCAAACACACCACAACGAGCTGCTATGGGGTACAAATTGGTAGCCTCACGTGCAAGAGAATTAAGCCCGTCGGCATCGGTTTCCAAAAGGGCAGCCATCTGGTCAATAAACGCACCAGTACCCCCGGCACAAGTACCGTTCATGCGCTGCTCGATACCGTTGGTAAAGTAGGTTATCTTGGCATCTTCGCCACCCAATTCGATAGCTACGTCAGTTTGAGGAATTTCCCTGCGCACCGCAGTAGTAGCGGCTATTACCTCTTGGATAAAAGGAACAGAAAGCCAATGGGAAACGGCAAGCCCACCCGATCCAGTTACCATGATGCTGAGCATAGGGCGAGAAGGATCGTCTGGATTACCCGGAAAAAGTTCGTCGAGAGAATCAAGAGCTTTTTCCACAACAGAAATAATGGTCGTTCGTATATCGGCGCAGTGCCGTTCGTACTTACTGTGCAGGACTTTTCCTTCAAGAGAAAGGACAACAATTTTAACGGTTGTTGAACCGACATCAATGCCTACACGCAAAACAATGCTGTTCGTCATACTGGTATGATGCCATAGAAATGGTAGCAGATTCAAGCCTGAAACAAACCGGTTTACATCACTTGTTATCGTCTTAATGTTGTTGGTAAAGGGAACTTTAATAATTAGCACTTCAACAAGGTGAATTGGTGTGCTATTCTCGCTCCAATGGCACAATCATTAATCAAAAGCGGCACAAAACTTTCACTACTTACTCTTGGGTCACGGGTTCT
>DUOS01000177.1 GCA_012838745.1 Treponema sp.
AGCCCACAGGAAGTGGGCGACTGGAAGGTGATTCCCCCCTGCCCGAAAAAAGACCGATCGGCTTTGCCGGTCGGTCTTTTTTAATTAGTAGGCAGGGGGGAATTGATCGTGAGGAAGCGCCGAGCTGGCGAGGATGAGCGGCCACGGATGGCCGCGTAAGCTTCCGAGGGCGGCCTGGAAGGAGCCCACAGGAAGTGGGCGACTGGAAGGTGATTCCCCCCTGCCCGAAAAAAGACCGATCGGCTTTGCCGGTCGGTCTTTTTTAATTAGTAGGTAGGGGGGAATTGATCGTGAGGAAGCGCCGAGCTGGCGAGTTAAATGCAATTCACTCTGCTACTGATATACTCTCACATAATCAACTACCATATCAGCTTGATCAAGGTTTGTATCCATTCCATTCATACCACCCCAAGAACCACCCATGGCTACGTTTAAGATTATAAAGAAAGGCATATCAAAGGGCCATTCAGCGTATCCTTTGGCGGAGTTTTCAAACATATAGAAGGGTTTATTGTCTACATACCAAAAGATTCCTTTGCTCGTCCATTCCATTGCATAGGTATGATAATCACCTGTTACATTTTCGATAAATGAGTTACGAGTTTTTTGTGTTTGTATTCGGTGATTAAAACTTTTTGTGTGTACCGACGCATGGATTTTATCGGGATCTAATCCTACAAATTCCATAATATCTATTTCACCTGAATTTGGCCAATCGCCATAAATGCTCTTAGTGGGCATCATCCAAATTGCTGGCCAAGTTCCTTTTCCAGCGGGAAGTTTTGCTTTTACTTCAAAATATCCATATTTCCAATCGGCTTTTCCGTTGGTAAATAATCGTGCACTAGTCCATTTCCCTGCCGAACTTTTAATTGCGGATATTGTCAGTTTGCCGTTTTCTACAAATGAGTTTTTTCTCGATGATGTGTACTCCTGCAGTTCTTGATTCCATTTCCCGGCATCAGGGGCATCGTAGGCCCATTTTTTTGGATCAGGAGCGCCGGTATAGTCAAACTCATCGGCCCAAACTATTTTTTTACCTGTTTTTCCAACTGCGCCTTGTTTTTTAAACAGAGAGGCAAGGTCATTAGCAAGATTAAGTGGCTCTGGTATATCTTTGCGTCCCACGTTAAAAAATATTGCCTGGCCGAATACCGATGGATCTTGATATGACGAATCGCTGTTGTCAGCTTTACTCCATATAAGCTTGGAATCTCGATCTTTTTTTGACGCTCCATTTGCATGTACTTGGAAGCCAATTGTTTTTCCGTGATCTAGTGATAATCCTTTTGGTAAGGGGACGGCAACTTCAAAAGCCCAGCCATCCGAAGTTTTAAAAACGCATCCATGAACGGATAAACCAGAAGAATTTGTTCCCGTTATTACGAGCTTTTCACCATCTTTTTTACCGATGTTTGTTGCATTGATAGTTATTTGAAAAATTCCACGTGAATATGTTCGTGGTGTAAGCTTGTTTGTGAAATTTACATAGAATTCCATTGAATCTTCATTCCAATAATCTTGGCCATGTTGGCCTGCAATTATATTAGAATCTTTTGATTGCATGTATACATAGAGGTTTTTTGTATCTGCTGCTACAGAAAAATCTACATATTGGTTTTGAGAAGGATCTGGTCCCTTGGGGTATCCAGTTTCAACTCGTTGTACGGGAATGCCCTTCCAGTCGTTTAATTTTCCGTCTAGAGTGATTGAAACGGGAAACGGAACATACACCGCTATGCCCGGTATCTGATCCGGTGCGATTGTCCCTTTGCTTTGCGCAAATGCAGTGGTTCCACAAACCAAAGCAGCCACAAAGAGTATAAACACTAATTTTGCGGTTCTTTTCATAGTAAAATTCTCCTTTATTGTTTGAATTATACATCGATACGTTGAATCAGGCAACAAATAAGATTAAAAGAAAATTATATTAGGAAAACCTGCATTAAAAGCCAAATGATTTGGGGTGTTGGCTTGCTATTTACAGAGTGCACAGCTATACTGCGCGCAAGATGGAACAATATTCAGAGCCTGAGCGCATCTACAATTATGAGTATAAAGCAGTTAGCTATTCCTTGCTTGACAAGGTTTTCTGTTATTGGCTTAATTACGCCTTTAAATTTATACCTCCTCAACTTTCTGCCAACTTACTAAGCATGGTGGGTAACATAGGTTCTTGGCTGGCACTTTTTCTTATGATTATTCTCGGTGATCGCGTGGATTTGCCCTACCATCGCCTTGTTTTTGCGATTGCTGCGTTTTCTGTCTTTTTTTATCATACTGTTGATAATCTCGATGGTCGCCAAGCAAAGCGTGCCGGTACATCCGGGCCTCTGGGAGAGTTTGTTGATCACTGGTTTGACTCCTTTAATGTGTTCTTTTTTCCCCTTGGTGCTATAGCTGCTTTTCCTGCAATTCCAGCTACTTGGGGTATTGCCATAATAGTATTGGCGAGCCTTGCTGATTGGCTTGCTCTTCGCGAAGTCCTTAAAACGAATATCATGTATTTTGGACCGGTATCTGCCGACGAAGGTATTTTTGTGTATTGGGCCTTGTTATTTGCAGTATTCTTTACTGGATATGGATTCTGGGCAGACCCACATCCTTTCCTTGGATTTGCACCAATAATTTTGGTTTTCTTACTCGGCGGAGTTAATTTTGCGTTTCAGTTAATAAAAAATCTTATAAAGTATCGATTTATGGGATTTCGAGAGCTCCTAATCGAATTGATTTTCTTTCTACCAATAATATTTTGGATACAGACCCTTTCTCCTATTTTAGGGGAACGTTTTATATTGATTACTGGCCTTTTGGCTATCGGTTTCGTGGGTTCACGCCACGTTGGTGATTTACTCCGGGTTCGTCTTACTGGATTAAAGTATCCCCTCATATATCCTGATTTAGTAATTTGTACAGCATTTATGCTTATCATTACTCTAATTCAAAAGTTCTGGACGCCACTTCCTCATTGGCTTTTGCTCTTGCCTATGGTAATTCTTTATGTAGATTTTACGCACGCTCTTGTGGTACAATTTCTAAAGACAGTTCGCAGAGTAAATGATTGCCTCGGGGTTACCCTGTTTGGAACGGCTCAAAAAAAACCGGTACCAATTGTAGAAACTGTTAAGCGCAAATAAGCGCAAGACTAGCAGAGGAGCAATCAGTATGGAATTACCTGCATTTTTATATACACTACCCGACGAAATTATCGTATTTGGGTTCTTTTTCTTTTTGCTCATTTATAGTTTTTCGCTTCCTATTACAGAAGAAGTTGCCTTGCTTTTAGTTGGCCTTTTGGCTCAAGCGCGAGGATGTAACTTTCTTGTGATCGTTCTTGTCTCCTATCCTGGAATATTTGGCTCAGATATTGTGTATTATGTTGTCGCTAAGTATTTTGGATTTAGGCTCCTTTCTTCAAAGTTTTTTAGTAAACTCATTAAACCAAAGAAAGTACTTGCTAGTGAAATGTATTTTAAACGCCGAGGGCCTCGTATAGCTTTCTTCTGCCGTTTTTTGGTTGGAATTCGCGCCCCCATAATGATTGCCGCCGGAATCCTACGAATGCCGTTCAAAACCTTTGCCTTGTATGATGGGCTTGCTGCGGTGATTTCAACTTTCTTTTGGCTTTTTGCTGGATACTATTTTGGTTCTCTCCTTGAACAAGGATTACACACCCTTGTTTTTATTTTCTCAGTAATTACACCTCTTTTGCTTATTGCCGGATTCTTTATAATTAACCACAAAATATCACGGGAAGAAAAACTTATTGATCAGCAGACTTCAAAAGAAGAACATTTCTTTAATGAAGCTTCTTCAGATATGACTGCCTACGGAAATTAAGTGTGACCCTTGATTGAATTTTTCCCTTTTATTTTGGTTTATTTCATATTAAGTCAATAAAACTACTAGGAATGCTTGACACTTATTAATCTCTTTCTTATATTCAAATTAAGGAGAATATTGTATGAAAAGATTTTTAGCACTTCTGACTATTTTAGCACTTATAATCACTTCCTCCGGTTTATTTGCTCAGAATGTTCGCATTGATTTACGTTTAAATACTGAAAAAGCAGACAGTTCAAACTATTTTAACTGGGTATTGGGCAATGATGTTACAAAGGATAGTTTTGATACCTCAACTGGCGCAAGCCGCTCTAGTTCAACTGCAACTTTTGACGTAGTTCGCTATGATTCGGTTACAACAAAAAAGGCTACTATGCCGGCGAGTTTTAGAGGTATTGTTCTATTTCCTGTATCCTCCTTCCAGTCAATTAAAGACGATGGTCTAACCGTTACAGAAGGTTCAAATGGATTGGTAATCCGCTATGTACATCGCGGAACTGCTTATCAAATGACTACCGACAAAAAGGGTAATTTTAATGTGCGTACCGATGCAAAAATTGCTCGTGGAATTGCCGAAAATATTGGTGGTAACTTTGTATTTAAGAGCCAGTACACCAAGGCAGGTACAGACGGAACAAACACCAGTGATTTGGATTGGTCAAAAATTACCCTCGTATCCGATGAGAAAGATCCTGCTGCAAGCAGATGGTACGATGGTTCAGTAACAATTAAGTATAAAAAAGGCGTTATGACTATTAAGGGTGTTCTCAAAGAAGGAAAATAAGCGAAATAAATAAACAAACCACTACAAGTCTATGTATTCAAGACTTGTAGTGGTTTGTTTTTGCCGGAAACGGGAGTTGAACCCGTACGCCGATTGTTCAGCAAGGGATTTTAAGTCCCTGGTGTCTACCAATTCCACCACTCCGGCTCTTATGGTATAGTACATAAATGATGGAGAGAGGTCAATAATGTTTTCAGATACACACTGTCATTTTTCACATGTTGCATCACGAGGTTTATCTGTTGCTACATTAATTTCTGATATGCTAGAAGATAAGTACCGGCTTGCCATGGATATTGGCACTATACCTGGAGATTTTGCAGAGCGTCGTTCACTTATTCAAGATGCTTGTAAGGGAGAAATACCATCGTTTATTTCTTTTTCGTGCGGTATTTGGCCACAAGCAAAATCTATAAAAAACCAAGCAAAATCCTTACAGCTTCTTGAGGCTGACATTAAAGCCATGTTGGGTAGATTATCAACTTCCTCTGAGAATGATGCCACCACACCCCTTTGTTTTGCGGCTCTTGGCGAGTGTGGGCTCGACCGGTACTGGAATGGAACTGGTAAGAAGCACGACGAGGATAACGAAGATGGCCCGGGCACTGATGATTTAGATGGAGAGGAAGCACTGTTTTCTCAACAGCTGGATATGGCTCACAAATACAATCTACCAGTTATCGTTCATTCACGAGAGGCCTTTGAACCTACCTATTCAATAGTAAAAAATCAAAATGCCCAAAACGGTGTTATTCATTGTTTTTCCTACGAAATTCCGGAAGCACGAGCTTTTCTTGATCAAGGCTGGTATATTTCTTTTCCAGGAAACATTACTTGGGGTAAAAAACCAGTACAGAATGAACGAATACAGTCGTTGCTTTCCTTTGTTCCAAAAGATAGGCTTTTATTAGAAACTGATGCACCCTATTTGACGCCAGCTCCCCACCGTGGAAAAATCAATACACCTTGGCATGTACGGTTTATATACGAAAAAGCCGCCGAATTCCTTGGTATGGAAACAGCGGCTCTCGCAGAATTAGTTTTTGTAAATGCCGAAAAGTTATTCGGTGTTACAACAAAATAGTGCTAAATATCGGTACATAGGTTACGAGCATTAGAATTACAAACTGAATTATAAGATAGGGAAGTATACTTCGTGCAATCTTCATCACCGGTTTATTAAAGGTATAACTTGCAATAAAAAGATTCATACCAACTGGTGGGGTTAAAAACCCAAGAGCGAGGTTCATGAGGAAAATTACCCCAGTATGTACTGGATGAATTCCAAATGATTCCGCGACGGGTATTATGAGCGGAGAAACAACTAAAATAGCTGAATACAGATCCATAAGGCATCCGACACACAGCAAGAGTATATTGAGCAGGAATAAAAATAGATATTTTGAATGAACAAAGGTCACGACTAAATCAGTAAGCATAAAAGGAATACCAGCGTCTATAAGAAAGAATGCAAGCCCTTTTGCAGAAGCAATAATAATTAAGACTCCACCAGCAACCGGAATGCTTTTTAGGATAATCTTAGCTGCTGCTTTTACTGAATAATCTCGACGAATAAAGACTTCGAGTACAAAAGCATACACTGCAGCTAGAGCCGCAGTTTCCATAAGGGATAAAGTTCCAGAAAAGAAACCGAAGACAATGGCAATAGGAAGCAGGAGTTCCCCGCTACTATTAACTATAGAAGTTCCAAGTTCTTTAGCAGAGAAGGGGGCGCGAGTAACAGAGCGATCTCTAAAAATACCTACGATAACCATTGCAAAGGCTAGGAGTAACCCGGGAATCAAGGCTCCTTTGAAAAGATCAAACATGTTTACTGAGAAAATATTTGTAGTACCATAAATGATAATCGCAAGGCTAGGGGGGAAAAGTATGCCAATGGAACCGGAGGCAGTAACAAGAGACTCTGCATCGCTTTTGGAATAGCCACTACCGGTTAAAATGACGGTTAAAAGACCACCGAGTGCAAGAATAGTAACTCCAGAGGCTCCAGTAAAAGTAGTAAAGAAAGTTGCAACAAGAACCGCAGCAATAACTGGACCACCACGAATCCACCCAACACTATTTTTAACTACTTCGAGCAGTCGTTTGCCCGCACTTCCTTCTGCCAAAAGGAAGCCTGCAAGGGTAAACAGTGGAATGGCTGCGATGCTTTTGTCTGTAAGGATACCATAGGCTTCTAGGGGGATCATTTCGACATATCCACCGCCTTGGCTAAAAGCAATATAAGAAATACCGCTCATTGCTATAAAAATTGGAGTTCCAAACACCGCTGATACAATCAATAAGATAACGAGAGGCCATAAGAGAACCCCAGAATAATGCATCCACAGATCAAATGCTTGGTTAAGTAGGGGAAGTTCTTGTATATCGAAAAGAAAGTATAGAACTCCGAATATGGGACCACTGGCTACAAAAAGACCGATGAGAATACCGACCGATGACGCTATAATTTGTTTTTTCTTAATAACCGAAATAAGAATCATACCTAAAAACATGAGAGGTATAAAAGCAAAAATTGCCATGAGTGGTACGCCCCAGAGTGATTCTCCAGGACCAAATGCCATAAAAACTTCCGAAAATGATGCAAAGAAGAGGGCGGTGAGCACTGCAGTTGTAATCGTAGCCTGTAAGGGTGTTACTATTTTTCGTACAACTGGATAAAGATTTTCGTGCACTATGCCGAGGTTCAGTTGTTTGCCCTTAGCACTGGTTATTACTCCAGCAATACAGGTAAACATAAACACGAGATTAACAAGAAAACGATCTGACGAGGGGACAACAAGGATACCTGTTACTGCTAGGATTTTAAATAAAAGAGGAAACACCGCGAGAGCAGAAATAAGAATCAACGCGGTTAAATAGACTGGCTTTTTTATCATAGTTAGTTCCGATTTTTTCCAAGCATATTTTGTATGTTTTGATACAGGGTCTTACTAAATGCATCGGGGGAGGATTGGGTAATCTTTTCGATATCCCCCGCAAATATTGATTCCCATTGTGCAAGCTCAGTATTTGTAGGGGAGATAAAGGTAACGCCGTCTTTTTTCATGTTAGCTATGTATTTTTGATCTGAATCTTCAAGGGATGCAGAAAGACGCTGTCTCATTCGTTCAACAGCATCAAGCATTGCGGGCTTATACTCGTTGGGGATTTTAGCCCAAGTATCTGAGGAAATAACCAAGCCAGCTAATACTGGGCAGAGTTTAGTTTGAAGCGCATAATCTATTTTTTTGGAAAGTCCAGTAACATAGGCGTATAAGTGAACACCAAAAAAACCGCGGACGCCGCTTGAACTTGAAAGGGATTGGAGAACTTTGTCTGCAGGCATGTCTTCTATAGTAAAACCTGCTGCGCGGAAGCTATCTCCCAGAACTGGACTATCCAAACCGGCAGAAGCAATTTGTATGCGTTTGAGACCCTCAAGGTCAGAATAACTATCCTTAGTATAAAAAGAAAGCCATCCAACATTAGTCCAAGCTATAACCTCAAAACCACTTTTTCTGTACTCGCTTTTTAGTTCATAATCGAACTTGTCTAAAACTAAGTCCAGGTTTTCTTGGTTCTGGATAAGAAAGGGTATGGATAGGGTATAAATTGACGCACTCGGTGCGAGTTCATGAAGCCCGATTGTACTAAATATAGCTCCATCAAGAAGAGCTCGTTGACCCGGTCGAATGGATCTAATTTTTTGAATAACGCTTTTTTCGCCACCCAAAGAAAGGGTATCGTAAAAAGTTACAGAAACCAATCCATTGGTGATTTTCGACCATTCTTGAGCAAGGGCTCGTTGTTCAATATCCCACGGTGAGCGGGAAGGTGCCATCGAGGCAATTTTAAGACGGATTGGCTTTTGTGCAAAAACGCCTCCGGCAAGGACTAAAAGGCATAATAGAAAGCACAGAATTTTTTTACTGAACATATTTCTCTCCTATTCAAGAATGAATTCGCCCTTTTCGGCTTTTAGCCAGCGGGCTTGACGTTGTGCAATAACAATAACTAAACGGTTTTCCGGTTGTGAATCCGGATCTATCGCCAAGGCTTTTTCAAGATGTTCATCGAAACCCGCACTGTCCTGTGCTGGAATACAAAAAGAACGTACATAACCGATATGTGTACCAGGATTTTCACCATTGGAATGGTACAGTGCTTTTTCGTAGGCCGCAAGCGCTTTACCTCTACCACCCCCGAGAGACTCGGGTGCCACCGCATAAAAAGCCATGAGAATTTCCCAAATAGCACCGTTATTAAATCCTGGATTTAAAACTGATGCGGTTTCAAGCATAGCAAGGGATCCACTAAGGAACTCCTGAAACTGAGCATCCATAGGGCTCAAACTAAATGCGCCCAATAATCCAGATCCTGCCCAAAAAAGAGCATCAGTGTCTTCTTTTTTACAGGAAGCGAGTAGGGTGGTACGGGCTTGTTCGTCAGTTCCAAAAACAGTAGAGCTAAATCCGGGATAGCGGGAATCAAGAGCCTTGAGTACAAAAACCCTCCCACGCATATAAAAATTTTGTGCTCGTTCATATTCATGGTTTTGACGATCAAATTGGTCAAAAGGAAGCTGCTCGGCGGGGCCTTGTACAAAGGCATTTGCATACATAACATAGAGTTGCCCTGTCATAACAGCAAGATTTTCATGTTGTGGATTTTGTAAATGCATGATTTCATAGAGTTTGAGCGCGGTAGGAAAAAATGCACCCACGAGTTCGGGATCATTTTCGCCTGTTAGAGCTATCATGGGGTTATCGTCTCCAGCTATCATCGTGCTTGGAGGAGGAGCGAGCATATCTGCCGTTGCGTTAAAGGCCATCTTTTTAATTGAACAGCCACTGAGCGTAAGCAAAATTAAGGGAAGGATAAATAGTTTTCTCATTTTTCTAATTCCTTTTTCCATTTTTCTATAAAGCCTTCGTAGGCAGCTATGGTCGCAGACATTGTGGAATCTTGAAGTTGCCCTCGTCCAGTCCAGTTGTTACCATCGAGAATATAGAGATTCTTAAGAGTTCCTTGCAAATCCTGGAGAGTGCAATTGGGATCGTGGGCTCGACGGCGTTCAAGACCGAGAGTTTCCTCATTAAAAACTTCCTGATATTTTTCTTCTATCCATTCTGTTGTTTCATTCATTAGCATTGAATATAGTAGATTGTTGACCCTCGTTCAAGTATACTATTCGTATGGAAAAAAAACAGGACAAGAAACAGCTAGAGGAAATTAAAAAACAGGCGTATCAAGAGTTATCTACCGCCCTGGCTTTAGCGAAGGACCCTGTACTTATTGGTGACTTTTTAGAATGTTTACTGACTCCGACAGAGCTACAAGACGTTACCACGAGATGGGCTCTCGTTCGAGAAATTGACGATGGAATAACTCAGCGTGAAATATCAAAAAACTTAGGTTTAAGTTTGTGTAAAATAACGAGAGGATCTCGAGAATTAAAAAAAGATGATTCACCGTTCAAAAAGATGATAGATGTCTATTTAGCCGGACAGGCAAAGAAATAAAAAAGCCCGGAATACCGGGCTTTTTTTGGCACTTCTTACTTTACTAGAGCTGCGATACTAGGTCGTTGCCAGCGAATGGCAACGTCATACGCAGTTTCGCCTGAAATATTTCGTGCCATTTTATCAATCCTTGGCAGAGAAAGTAACTTCTTTACTGTTTCCACATCGGCAATACGAGCCGCATAGTGCAATAATCCATCGCCAATGGTGTCAGTTTTTTCAGCAGCATAATCGGCAAGCACAACAACTAACTCATTGTTTTTGGCGAGGGCAATGCTTACTGCAGATTCTCCTGAATTATCAGTTGCAAAAGGATCGGCTCCTGCGGCGAGGAGAATTCGAGCGTTTTCTGCTGAACCGGCTTGGATAGCAAGAAGAAGAGCCGTAGAGCCAGTACGATTACGGTTGTTTACTGGATAACCGCTTGCAATAAGCGAAGAAAGTGTTTCTGAGTTACCGTGTTCGGTTACTGCGATGTGCAGGGGGGTGTTTCCATCCGAGTCAACAAGCTTTGTATCACTACCTAATACTGCAAGAACTGTTTCGCTCGATTTTTTGAACGAGAGAGAAAGAGGTGTTTTTCCGTAAGAATCTCTCGCCATGGGGTTTCCGCCCGCATTGCGTAATAGAATTATTACTTCTACAGAACTATCCTTTACCGCTTCATGAAAGGCGTTTCTTCCAAACATATCCTGCATTACCGGAGACGCGTTCTTTTCCAAAAGAGCCTTGACTGCAAGGGTTTGATTCATTTGAATGGCATCAGTTAGCGCAGTTTTCCCCGTCTCATCAATAGCATCAATATCGGCTCCAGACAGTACCAGAGAGCGTATAAAGGGTATGTTCCCGGCTCGAGCAGCTTCGTGGAGGGCTGTTTTGCCGGCAAGGTTGCGGGCATTAATAAGACGCCTTCCGTTGGACTGGCTATCGTAGGCGAGTAAGGCATGAGACGCGTCTGAGGCAGACCAGCGAATACAGGCATGAAGCGCTGTGTTCCCGAGAAAGTCTCGGGCATTGATATCTGCTCGTCGATCTCCCGTTCGTGCAAGCATAATTTTTACGATCACAGCAGAATCAGCTTTAACCGCACTAAAAAGGGGAGTTTCGCCGTTAGCATTGCGTGCGTTAAGGTTTCCTCCCTTATCTACAATAAAGGTGATAATTGTATCAATTTGCCATTCGGCTGCTAAATGCAAGGGCGTATTACCAGCACCGTCGCTGGCTTTGATAACACGTGAATTGAGAACCCAGTCTTCTCTACCACCTTTATGCATAAGCGCTGATCTGAGTGGAGAATCTCCAGTTACATTTGGATAAAAGACATCTGCTCCATGAGCAAGTAATACTTCTCCATTGGCTCTGTCATTTTCTCGAACAGCAATATGCAGGGGAGAATCGCCGTTTTTATCTCGGGCATTTATGTCTGCACCGGCTTTAACGAGGAAGTTAATTATTTCTGGTTCTGCGTGGGAAAGTACTGCGATATGAAGCGCTGTACGTCCTTGGGAATCTCGGGATTGTAGATTGTTTGAGGCAATAATGGCTTGTACCATTTCTAAACCCTGGCTGATTGCCCGGCTTAGTGCCGTTTTGTCTTCCATATCTTCTGCATGAATATCGGCATTTAAACGAACAAGTAATGACGCTTGGGAACGATGATTTCGTTCAATTGCTAAGCAAAGAGGAGTTATACCCTTTTTGTTCCTTTCATTAGGATCTGCGCCGGCTGAAACGAGGGCTTGAATAATATCTTCTGTCATACCAACTCTAGCTGCAATATGGAGGGGAGTTTCTCCATAGCTATCCTTTTGATTTGGGTCGGCATTAGCAGCAAGCAACTGCATAAAAATTCGCGAGCGGCTTGCTTGGGGCATAACGAGGTGGAGAGACGTATTACCAGACGCATCTTTTTGATTTGGGTCTGCTTCTGCCATGAGTAGTATACCGGTGGAATCAATATGACCGTTACGCACGGCTTCGTGGAGAGGGGTAGAGCTAGATATATCTTTTACGGAGACTGGAGCCTTACGTGCAAGAAGGTAGTTCGTGTAGCCGGTATGCCCATTACTTGCGGCAATATGAAGTGGCGTTTTTCCTTCTTCAAACCGCATAGAAAGATTTCTTTTTAGTACAGCTGTTTCAAAATAGGCAAACTCGCCACGGAGGGGTTCTGCGCCAGCAAGGAGGAGTTCTGCAGCGATTATTGCGCTCGCATTGTCCGAAGGATTGCGATAAGCAAGTGATAATGGAGTTTCTCCTTGATTATCGGCTACAGAAACAACCCCAGTTTTAAGGATGACAGAAATGGATTCTTGATCAAGGGATTCAGCTGCATGATGTAGCATTGTTTTACCAGAAGAATCCTGTTCTGTAATAGTTTCTTTAGTTACTATGGCAGCAATGGCTTCAGGACCTTTTGTGCGTGCAGAATCGTATACCGTTTTTCCGGTAACGCTTTTAGAAAAAACCGAAGCACGGGAACCCGCCAAAAGCCGAGCAGCATCGTAACTTTTAATCGAAACAGCAAATGCAAGGGGGGATTCACCGCTTGAGTTTTTTATTTCTGTATTAGCATTCATAGAGAGCAAAAACTGTACAAGATCAGTATTGTTTTGTTTAACAGCAATGTGTAGTAATGTTTCACCTGCGCCGTTTTTTTGATTTATAGAGTCGGTATCAGAAAACCGCTTTTTTACTTCTGCGGTTCGCCCTTCTGCAACGAGATCAAATATGTTTTCACCGTTAGAAGAAGCAGGTCGTTCAGGTGTAGAAAGACAGGAAACAGAAAAAATACAACCGGCTGCGATAAGTGCGATAACCGGTTGAATACGAAATTTAGTCTTCATTATAAACCCCTCTTTTTACTAATCGGCAAAAAAAGGATCCCAGTAAACCTTTTAATGGAAAATAGGGGCGCTAAGTGTTTACCAGACGATTAAATTGCCAGCATAGGTTAGACCACCACCGAATCCTACCGTCATAATAAGGTCTCCTCGATTTAAATCTCCGGATCTGGCGTACTCATCTAAGGCAACAGGAATAGTGGCATTAGAAGTATTGGCATATTTTTCAATATTCATAAAAAATTTATCTTCCGAAATTTTTAACCGTCGTGCCGCAGCTCGGATAATGCGCATATTTGCTTGATGGGGAACAATTTTTTTTACATCTTTGAATGTAATCCCTTCTTCTTCTAGCAAACGCTCAATGGTATCCGTAAAGGCACGAACTGCAAAATTATACACTGCTTGGCCATTCATGTAGATATGAATAGGCTTATCAAGTGTTTCACCTGCTTTAAAGGGATCGCGAGTTCCTCCTCGTGCGCACAGGAGTTCGCTTGCACCGGAACCTTCTGAACCAAGCACTGTTCGGATTAATCCCCTCTTGCCGGGCCCTTCTTCTGGAGCGTCAGTTTTTTCAAGAATTGCAGCTCCTGCCGCGTCTCCAAAAAGAACGCAGGTTCCCCGATCGGACCAGTCGGTAATTTTTGTGAGTAAATCAGCTCCGATAACCAAGGCACGTTTACGGTTTCCTCGGAGCATACCGGCGGCAGCATCAAGTGAGTACACAAAACCAGAACAGGCAGCAACCACATCAAAGGCTCCTGCATTTTCAATTTTGAGCTTTTCTTGTACAATACAGGCAACGGAAGGGAAACCGTAATAATCGGGGCTTGATGTTCCCACAACAATTAAATCAATTGTTTTTGCCGCTTCCATTGCCTTACCAGGCGCGAGTTGTTCAAGCGCATTGAGTGCAGCTTCAACAGCAAGATCACTTGTGGCTTGATCTTCTGAGGCTATGTGGCGAGAACCAATACCTGTATGCGAACGAATCCATTCATCACTAGTATCTATGGTTTGGGCAAGATCGTCGTTTGTTACACGACGAGAAGGTACATAATGCCCTGTAGCTATAATTTCAAAGGCCATAAAAACTCCTTATGCAAAAAAAAATGCCCTTTATGCAACTTTATTAGACGCACTGTGTCAAAAATAGTTGCAACATAAAAATAGCACGTTTACGGAAAATGTCAATATGTCATAATGACAAAGATTGTAGTATGTGTCATATTAAATATTTAGGGTAACTTCGGAGGTTTATATGAGAAAAGGTAGTGTAATAATAGACCGGGAAATGTGCAAGGGATGCCTTTTGTGTATTCGGGCCTGCCCGTTTGGAGTCCTTACAGAAGACACCGAGATGAATACCGCTGGAGTGTATCCAGCTTTCGTGAAAAATCCCGATGCCTGCACCGCTTGCTCATCGTGTTATCGCGTTTGCCCTGATTGCGCAATAACCGTGTATTTGGATGAAGGAGACGCATGATGGGAAAAAGTATCAATCAAAGAGTATTGATGATGGGAAATGAAGCAATTGCAGAAGCTGCGATACGGGCTGGATGCACCGCATATTTTGGATACCCTATAACGCCTCAAAATGAACTTATTGCGTATATTGCAGAACATTTACCCGGCCCCGGGCGGGTTTTTATACAAGCCGAAAGTGAAGTCGCGGCAATTAACATGGTGTATGGTGCCGCCGCCGCGGGCGCTCGCGCCATGACAAGCTCTTCGAGTCCGGGAATAAGCCTTAAACAAGAAGGACTATCCTACGCAGCAGGTGCGGATATTCCACTCGTATATGTGAATATAGTACGTGGTGGGCCTGGCCTTGGCTCAATTGCACCGGCTCAGAGTGATTATTTCCAATCAACGCGCGGCGGTGGTCACGGCGATTACCACGTTATCGTGCTTGCACCAGATGGCGTGCAGGAAGCAGCCGACTTAACCGTGCTCGCCTTTGATTTGGCAGATACCTGGCGCATGCCCGTTTTAATCTTGGCCGATGGAGTTATTGGCCAGATGATGGAAGCAATAACCCTGCCTCCTGTACGATCACCCGAGAGCCTGCCGGATAAAACTGCATGGACCGTTGGGGGTATGAATAAAACTCGCACAAGCGACGGATCTGTTCGCAAAGCACGCCATATTACATCTATTTATCTCATACCCGAAGAACTAGAAAACATAGTAAAAGAACGATTTAAACGCTATGAACGCATAAAAAAAGAAGAGGTACGCTTTGAAACTACCTCCTGTGATGATGCAGATCTTGTCTTAGTAGCCTATGGAACCGCAGCCCGGGTGAGCCTCGGCGCGGTAGAAATGGCACAAAAACAGGGGAAGAAAATAGGTCTTTTCCGCCCAATCACGCTTTGGCCTTTCCCTACAGAAGAACTCGAGAAAATAGCCAAACGTGGAATCCCCCTGTTGACGGTAGAAATGAGTATGGGGCAACTCGTAGAAGATGTTCGCCTTGTTGCGCGCGATAGCGCACCGGTCTATTTGCTACCACATACGGGAGGCGTAATTCCTACAGAAGAAGAAGTATACGCAAAAGCCCTAGAAATACTGGAGGAAACAAAATGAAATGCATAGCAGAACGACCCCAAAGTATGATGCCAATACAGACAAAATATTGTGCAGGATGCGGACATGGCGTTATCCACCGGATTATTTGTGAATTAATTGACGAAATGGGGTTGCGAGATCGGGCAATAATTACCAACCCGGTGGGTTGTGCAATTTGGGCTGATTTATACTTTGATTTTGATTCTGTACAGCCAGCTCACGGGCGAACACCAGCAGCGGCAACAGGGATAAAACGAGTACTCCCTGATCATTTAGTCATATGCTACCAGGGGGACGGAGACCTCGCTGCAATTGGAACGGCGGAAATAATTCACGCAGCAAACCGGGGCGAAAAGTTTACCACCGTATTTGTAAATAATGCAATTTACGGCATGACTGGCGGGCAAATGGCTCCTACCACCTTATTGGGGCAAAAAGCCGCGACTGCACCGCACGGGCGCGATCCTGGAGAGGCTGGGATGGGGTATCCTATTAAGGTAAGTGAAATGCTTGCGACCCTTGATGGAACCCGATACCTCGCTCGTGGAGCAGTGAATACCCCCGCAAATGTACAAAAAGTTAAAGGCTATTTGCGAAAAGCTTTTTCCGCTCAAGAAGCTGGAATCGGATTTAGCATGGTAGAAATACTATCCCCTTGCGGAACAAACTGGGGAATGAACCCAGTAGATGCAGTAACCTGGCTCGAAAACGAAATGATACCGGTATTCCCACTTGGGGAAATAAAAAATCAACTACCAGCCGAAATTGGAAAACTGGGGGGCGTACAATGATAGAAAAAACCTTATTTGCCGGGTTCGGTGGACAGGGAATAATCTCCCTAGGACAAATTTGGGTATCACTGGGAATGCGACAAGAAAAATACGTCACCTTTTTTCCCTTTTATGGCGCAGAAAAACGTGGTGGTATAGCCCGAGCTAACTGCATTGTATCTGATGGGAAAATTGCAAGCCCGGTCTTGTCTGCTGCAGACTCAGCCGTGGTTATGAACTCGGATAGCCTCGCGTGGAGTGGCGAAAACCTTCATGATGGCGGGCTTCTTTTGGTTAATTCATCTCTAGTGCCTGATACTGAAATATCAGCGGAGCTGGAAAAACGCGTTAGGGTTGTACGCATTCCTGCTACAGCGATAGCGGAAAAACTGGGGAACGTGAAAGTTGCTAACATGGTGATGCTTGGCGCACTGGCGAAGAAAACTGGTGCTATTAAACTCGAGAAATTGGCAGAAGTTCTCGCCTTGTTTTTTCCGGGTGAAAAAGAAAAATACATCCCGTTAAATATACAGGCTATTCAAAACGGTGCTTCTGCTTTAGCGGTTTTGTAGTATGCTTTTACTATTTTTGCAGGAAAAAGAAATCATGTAGATGCACAAACTGGTCTTGTGCCGTATCGGATCGTTTCCACAAGAAAAACTGCCCATGAATTGTAATTGCTTAAAGGATTAAAAAAATAAGATAGCAAGAAGTTGCTATCTTATACGAAGTATTTAATCCTTTTTATTCCGGTTCTCTCCGTCTGAACATGGTTCGTCATCGTCTTGTAGACGTTGGCTTTCTGGATTAAAAGGTTTAGTACAAACAGGAACTTCTTCTGTTTTTGTAGTTTTTTTTGTTTGATCTTTAGGTTCTGACATAATTATCTCCTTACTTTAAAGATACTATCTATCGAGCCAAAGGGCAATAAAAAAACCTTTGCAAAAATGCAAAGGTTTATGCGGCGAAGAAGACTTGAACTTCCATACCCTTTCGAGCACCAGCACCTCAAGCTGGCGTGTCTACCAATTCCACCACCGCCGCAGTTAATCGGTAGAAACAAAATAGCAAACCAACAAAAAAAAGTCAAGAGAGTGTATAAAACACCGCTCTTGACCAGTTTTGCGCATTACTCTAAAGACAGTACTTTTGAGTAAATCGACTATTAAACCTTAGCTCTCCATAGTCCATGGAGATTACAGTATTCGAAGGCAGAAAGAGGTTTGTCGTCTGCAGTAAGTGCAAATGTAACCTCGGGTTTTTGTCCGGGGCTTAAACATTTACGCATGCCACCTTTTTCGGTTTCAAGGTAGACCCACTGAATGTAATGTTTTTCAACCATCGGGTGTTCTACCGTGCTTATTTTGACGGTTACATTGGAACCATCTACTGTGATTACCGGCACATGCTTTTCTTGGGAAGCATCAACCGTATTAGGGGCTAGGGCGGTCATTTCTTCGCCACAACAAATCATGGGTACTCCTGCATTATGGATCATACCTACGAGATTTCCGCATTTTTTGCATACTAAAAACATTGGGTCTGTGCACATATTTTGCTCCTTACCAATAAGTATAGCGGGTTATCGAACTTGACGCAAATATACCAAACCTATATAGTACAAAAGTCCTCCTGCGGGAAGACTTAGGGCAATTAGCTCAGTTGGTTAGAGTATTACCTTGACATGGTAGGGGTCACTGGTTCGATTCCAGTATTGCCCAAAAACCCACGGATAACCGTGGGTTTTTTTATACTCGCACACAATTCTTACCGGCGGCCTTTGCAGCATAGAGCGCCTTGTCTGAACGATTTATGGCTTCGTCTGGTTGAGAGTCTTTTTCATTAAAATAACCAATACCGATAGACACCGTGACGTGTATTTCCTCTCCCGTTGGGATGATGATTTGTGTATTCATCACGGCTTCGCGAATTTTATCGCCAACCATACGAGAGGCAGACGGGGTAAGATCAGGACACAGTAATAAAAATTCTTCGCCGCCCCAGCGAATAAGCCGATCGCTTAACCGCATGTGATCTTGGATAGAGCGAACTATTTTACGGAGAACCTCATCGCCACTGGGATGACCCCACTCGTCATTTATAGATTTGAAATCGTCGATATCGAGCATAAAAATTGTGGGCGATTGTTGGGATTCATGAAACGATACAAATGCAGCCTCAAGAAATAGCATACCAACCCTACGGTTATAGGCACCCGTCAGTGAATCAATATTTGATTGTTCGGTAATTTCACGTTTAGTACGGGAAAAAGTACGGTGTTCACGGCGAGAGAGCACAAAGAAGGCAAAGATAAAAAGGAGACAGTTGCTCAAAATCGTGATAAAGATGCTCTTTGTAGTAAGCTCAGTGCTTGCCTTTTGAATACCATCTACATACACCTGAACGTCGTCAAGATAGAAACCCATTGCGATAATCCAGTTATAATCCATATAAAGCGTTGCATAGGTAATCTTTTGACTCACGGCGTTAGTATCAGGATGCTTGAAAAAATAGGAGAAAAATATTTCTCCCTGATTACGCACACCTTCGAGCTCTGTTTTGTATGGAGTATTTCCAGCAATATCGCGAGTTTCTGTAGAAAGGAAAATTCCTTCAGAATCTTTTACGTTCGGATGAATAAGGCGAATTGCGTAGTTGGGTCCACCTTCCCAATTAATAATTTCGTTTACCCAAATATATCCACCGTTTTCATAATCTTGTTCATGGATAATATCGTGAATGGCGGTTTTAGTTCGTTCCTCCACCCACTGTGGATTAATTAGAATGGAGAGAGTGTATTTTCCAAACGAACGATGTTTAGCAAGAAGACCAGGTGGATCACCATGTTGGAACAAGACCGAATGAGTAGAATCATCTGAGAGACAAATGGATAAACTATCTCCGTATGGAGATAGAGAAAGTATTCCTATTGCCCGAGAAGCAAAATGATTAGGATTATACGAATAAATACGTTCAATATCCTGATATAATCGATCACGGTAAATTTCTCCAGATCTCTGATGAAAAATACGCATACGTTCAATATTGCGGACCATGTTCTGAACCGTGTTTTTAAGAAACATTTTTTTAATTGAGTATATTTCAGTGTATGTTTGTTGTGCATGAATGATACGGGCGCTTTGTACCGTCCAAAGAGTAAGGGAAATAGAAATACCACAGAGAAATAGCATGAATATTACAATAAATCGATAGTGAGACTTACGGATATCACGAGCCATTTTTCCTCCTCGCCACACTGATTGCTGGAGCTAGTTTATTACCAATAATAGATGCAAGACGGTTTTCCACTGCACTCAAGACAAAAAATCCAATACCCTCCCAGGTGTAGGGAGCTGCAACCGGGTTTTTTCCCGAACCCTTATCCAGATGACGAATTTTTAAACCAAACCTATCTACAAGATAGCATACTTGTATGTCTGTAAGCGAGAGGATAATTTCTTCCTTATTATGAATTGACTGAGCATGCGCTGCATACCTCTGCCGTTGGCTCGCTAAAAGGAAGTTTGGGCTCAGTACCATAGCATCAAAATCTCTGCGGAACTTTCCTGAGGGGGGATCCATAAAACCGGAGAAACGTTCGGCGGAAAGATAGGAATAATCGCAAAGATTTGTATAAGAATCGAGCTTAATATGGATAAGCTCTTGAAGATAAAGCATAAGCCGATGAGACTGACAAAGAAATACATAATCGGGATCACACGCATCTGAAAAGCCTAACTCACGAAGAGAATATCCTGCGTGAGACATAGCACTAACATAGTCGTAGGCACGATTTATGGTATATTTCATAGAGAAAAACCAATGCTGTGGAAATAAATCAGGATGAATACCCGCGAGTTTACGGCAAGTTTTTACAAAGGATTTCGAACCAATTACACAATCGGCTTGTTCAGCTTCAAGAGTAGCGTCTGAAATAATAGTAAGTTGCGCCTCATTGTTTTTAAGACGCATGTAACTTGGTTTAGCAGGATTTGCACCCAAAAAGTTTTCGAAAATAAGGGTATCAGAAAGAGGAGCGACCTCATCAAAAATTGACGAACGGATATTTTTATTATCGTGTACTACAAAGAAACTGTGAGAATTGCCCTTATAAAAAAGAGTTGCCGCAAGGCGAGTAGGGCTATCAGGATGAGAAAGCCTATTCTGGATTTCACTGAGTCGCAACACGGTAAAGGCAGTATTTACCTCAATAATAATCCCAAAGAGATCCCAAATAGTTTGCTTTAGCTGCGTAACCTTACGCGAAAAAAGCCGTTCGTCTTTAACAGGAACAGATTCGTTAAGAACAAAATTGAGATCAGCGTCGGTACAATATTGAACTCCGATATTGCTGTATGCAGAAAAAATGCGCCCAACACCAAAGATAAGTAAGTTATCCATGATAAGAGGATCAATAGACGGAAGAAAAATATAACGAATCCAGTTAAATAGAATAAAAACATAGAGATCTTGACGAGGTTTTAAAATACACTTTTCAAGCGTTTTAATACTAACTTGTTGAACATCTTCTGTATTGATAATTGTAGCTTGGTCGGTATACAAACTTACGAGAAACGATCTAATTTTTTCACAGCCCATACCGCGTTCTACAGCGAGAATAAGTTTTTCTTGACACGAACGGAAAAATCTTCCGTGGTATACTGGATTCATGCAACGGAAAGCATTCATTATGATCGATGGTACTACGAAGGATACGGGCTTGTAAACTCGAGATAGTTAGGACTACGTAGACGGATATGTGACTAAAGAATTATGTACTGCATGGATTTCTATTTCTTGTTTTTTTCCACGAAGCATCGATGTACCCTGAGAGACAATAGTACAAAAATTGGTGGCAGAACCTGGGGGACAGAGCTTTTCAACTGCAGCACTCGATACAAGAAAACGCTCCCCGAGAGGGCGGCATTCGCTTTGAATACGAGAAGTCGTGTTCATTGCATCACCAGAAAAGGCAATTTCTTGCCTGTGCAGACCCATTTCACCGGCAACGAGCGAACCAAAATGAAGCCCCGCGCGATATTCGGGAACGACACCGTAGCGACTCATATAGTAATTCTCTCGTTTACTCATAACACGATCAATTTCAAAAAATACCGCCAAAGGAGATTGGTTTTTTATACCGTCAACTTCCTTCCACGTAATGATAACTTCGTCACCTACATACTTATAAATTTGCCCACTGTGATTTAAAATCGTTGCAGAAATATCACAAAAGAAATCATTAAGAAAAGCATGGAAAACAATATCTCCGAGTTTTTCTGCGATAGAAGTTGACCCAGCAATATCTAAAAACATAACAAAGCGTGATTCATTAATAGGCTTATGATAGGTACCAAATATAAGCCCACGAAGAACATTTTGACCCAAAAGTCGCTCGAGATTTTCGAAAAAGATTACTGTTGTAGTAATTATAAATGAAAAAACGAGGGTGTGAATAACAAAGGAGTTCTCCAGAAATGTTTCAAGCCCGAGGAAATATAAAAAGAAGCCGCCATATATAGTGGCAATTACTATAGCGAAAATTAATGGTTGAATAAAAAAAGTGAACCATAACGGAAGCGGGGCATAGCGGTTAAAAAAAATACCGACACAATACAAGGCAAAGGAAATAAAAAAACCTGTACAAAAGCCAAGTTTTAGAATAATTAAAAGATGAGGCCCCTGAAAGGATCCTTGAACAATAAATGAAACCAAAACAGAAAAAAGAACTCCGAGAACACTACTCGAAAGAACTAGGGTGAGAAATGATACCAGTTCCTTTTTTTGAACACGGGTCATACAACCTCCATGAGATATCATAGTATAGACACTAAAAGAGCTTTCCGTAAAGCATACTTTTTTGGTATGTTTTTAAAGCTAAAACGTTTAACTGACGCAAAAAATATTATTCTCGTTGACATGGGCTAGTACTGGATTTATTCTCTTGTTATATGAAAGTAACAATAACGGAAACAAATGTTGGGTGTATCAATGTATCATTTCCTTACGATTTAGTGGTTA